>CAIWWN010000099.1 GCA_903916355.1 uncultured Burkholderiales bacterium
ATCTCGGCGCTGGGCTCGGTGAAGGGGAAGAAGCTGGGACGGAAGCGCAGCACCAGGTCGTCGCTCTCGAAGAAGGTCTTGCAGAAGTCGGTGAAGACCACCTTCAGGTCCTTGAAGCTGACGTTCTCGCCAATCCACAGGCCTTCGCACTGGTGGAACATGGGTGAATGCGTGGCGTCGCTGTCCACACGGTAGGTACGGCCGGGGGCGATGACGCGGATCTCAGGCATGCCTTGGCCAGCGTCGAGCTGGTTGCGGTAGCGCTTGACGTGTTGCACCGCGTGGCGAATTTGCATGGGGCTGGTGTGCGTGCGCAGCAGGTAGCCGCCTTCGACATAAAAAGTGTCGTGCATGGAGCGCGCGGGATGGTCTTCGGGCGTATTGAGCGCAGTGAAGTTGAACCAGTCGGTCTCGATCTCAGGGCCTTGCGCCACTTCAAAACCCATGGAGCCAAAAATCTGCTCAATGCGCTCCAAGGTCAAGGACACTGGATGCAAGCCGCCTTGAGCGCGCACGCGGCCGGGCAAAGTCACATCCAGGGCTTCGGCCTTGAGTTGGTTTTCCAACTCGGCATCCGCCAGCGCTTGGCGGCGCTCCGTCAATGCAGCCTCGATGGCCTGCTTGGCCAGGTTGATGGCGGCGCCGCGGGTCTTTTTCTCGTCCACGCTCAGGGCGCCCATGCCTTTCATCAACTCGGTGATGCGACCGGTTTTGCCGGTGTACAAGGCTTTGGCGTTTTCAAGATCTGCGGGGGTTTGGGCCTGCGAAAAGCTTTCGCGGGCGCTGACAACCAGGGTGTCCAACTCGTTCATAGGGGTGCTTTTCAAGGAGTCCGTCAAGACTCAAAAAGTGAATGCGAAATAAAAAAGGGATTGAAGCCTTCGAAAGCCTCAACCCCTTTGATTTACTGCGCGAAACAAGGGCTCAAAGAGCCCTTGTCGCTCGTGCACTCAAGCGGCGGCCAGTTTGGCTTTAACTTGGTTCACGATGCCAGCAAAAGCGGCCTTGTCATGCACGGCGATATCCGCCAGCATTTTACGGTCGATCTCGATGGCAGCCTTTTTCAGGCCGTTGGCGAATTGGCTGTAAGTCAGACCGCATTCACGCGCAGCGGCGTTGATACGGGCAATCCACAACTGACGGAAGACGCGCTTTTTAGTGCGCCGGTCACGGTATGCATACTGACCCGCCTTCATCACCGCTTGTTTAGCGATGCGGAAGACATTACCGCGGCGACCGCGGAAACCTTTGGCCAGAGCCAGAACTTTTTTGTGACGGGCGCGTGCCGTTACACCACGTTTAACGCGAGGCATGTTTATTCTCCTTGTTCGTCAGTGAATTAAAGGCCAGCAGATGGCAGCATTTGTGCCATGTGACCCATATTGGTCTCATGCACGCCTGTGGAGCCACGCAGATGACGTTTGTTCTTGGTAGTCTTCTTGGTCAGAATGTGACGTTTGAAGGCTTGACCGCGTTTAACGGTCCCACCTGGACGAACGCGAAAGCGCTTTTTAGCGCTGCTCTTGGTCTTCATTTTGGGCATATTCATGCTCCTTTACTTGTGCTCGTGAGGCGTCTGCAAACTCCTTGCAGCCTTGTTGGCCCCGAGCCACTTTTTTTCAACAAGCCACCGAAGCGGCCTGTTGTTTTGGAAAGACCTTGCGGACTTTCACAAACTGAGATGCATCAAGACTCAGATGAGGCTGCCTGAGCAGACTCTGCTGCAGCCTTGGGGGCTGCAGGCTTTTTACGTCCTGGTGCAATCATCATGACCATTTGGCGGCCTTCCAACTTGGGAAACTGCTCCACCAAAATCAAGTCAGCCAACTCATCGCGAATACGCTGCAGCAAGGCCATGCCGATTTCTTGGTGCGTGATTTCACGGCCACGGAATCGCAAGGTGATCTTGCATTTGTCACCATCGGCCAAAAACCGTTTGATGTTGCGCATCTTGATGTTGTAGTCACCGTCATCGGTTCCCGGGCGGAATTTGACTTCCTTGATATCAATGACCGTCTGCTTGGCTTTGGCTTCTGCAGCACGTTTTTGTTCTTGGTACTTGAATTTGCCGTAATCCATCAAGCGGCAAACCGGGGGGTTCGCCGTGGCGGCAATTTCAACCAAGTCCACGTCCAGCTCACCAGCCATGCGAAGCGCGTCAGCCAAAGACAAGATACCCAAAGGCTCGTTGTCGGGTCCAGAGAGGCGAACCTCTGGAAAACTGATTTCACGGTTCAGGCGATGTTTGCGTTCTTCGCGCTGGCGACGATCACGAAATTCGGTAGCGATGGCTCAAATCCTTTTGTTAAAAGACTGTCAAAAACAGTCAAACCGCCCTGCTCTCGCGGGCTAAAGCCAGAAAACAAACCCGGGGGTGAGGCCTCAAACTTTAGAAGCGATGTCGGCGGTGATGCGTTCAATGAACGCTTCAATCGACATCACACCGAGGTCAATATTGCCTCGGGCGCGCACTGCGACGGTACCTGCCGCTTTTTCCTTGTCGCCTGCGACAAGGATGTAAGGCGGCTTTTGCAACGAATGCTCGCGTATTTTATACGTGATTTTCTCATTGCGCAGGTCCAAATTGACCCTAAGGCCTTGATTTGGCACTGCTTTTTGCAATTTTTCGGCGATTTCACGACAGTAATCGGACTGCGCGTCGGTAATATTGAGGATTTCGACCTGCACTGGGGCCAGCCAAACGGGCAATGCGCCGGCGTGTTGCTCGATCAAAATGCCGATAAATCGCTCCAAACTGCCCACAATCGCGCGGTGCAGCATCACGGGGCGGTGGCGCGCGCCGTCTTCGCCCACGTATTCAGCATCCAGGCGTTCAGGCATGTTGGGGTCCACCTGGATTGTGCCGCATTGCCATGGGCGACCAATGGCGTCCTTCAAGGTGTATTCGATCTTGGGACCGTAAAAAGCACCCTCACCTGGCAAATACTCAAAATCGCAGTTGGAGGCCTTGAGACCTGCGGCCAGAGCAGCCTCGGCACGGTCCCAGCTTTCTTCGCTGCCGATGCGTTTTTCAGGACGAGTCGAGAGCTTGTAAATGATGTTGTCAAAGCCAAAGTCTTTGTAGACTTTTTGCAGCAAGGTGGTGAAGGCCACAACCTCGGCTTGAATTTGGTCTTCAGTGCAAAAAATGTGGCCATCGTCTTGCGTAAAGCCGCGCACACGCATGATGCCGTGCAAGCCGCCGGTCGGCTCATTGCGGTGGCATTGGCCAAACTCGCCGTAGCGCAGGGGCAGATCGCGGTAACTTTTGATACCCTGGTTGAAAATCAGGATGTGGCCCGGGCAGTTCATCGGCTTGAGCGCATAGTCGCGCTTTTCCGATTCGGTCACAAACATGTTTTCGCGGTATTTGTCCCAGTGCCCGGTTTTCTCCCACAGGCCTTGATCCAAGATTTGCGGGCCTTTGACTTCCAGGTAGCCGTTGTCGCGGTAAACGCGGCGCATGTACTGCTCCACCTCTTGCCACACGGTCCAGCCCTTGGGGTGCCAAAACACGGTGCCAGGAGAATGCTCGTCGATATGGAACAAGTCCAGCTCGCGGCCGAGCTTGCGGTGGTCGCGCTTTTCAGCTTCTTCCAAGCGAGTCAGGTACTGCTGCAAATCGTCTTTGCTGGCCCAGGCCGTGCCATACACGCGCTGCAACATTTCGTTTTTGCTGTCACCACGCCAGTAGGCGCCGGCGACCTTCATCAACTTGAAATGCTTGAGCTTGCCGGTGCTGGGCACGTGGGGGCCACGGCACAGATCTTCAAAAGCACCTTCACGGTACAGGCTGACGTCTTGATCGGCAGGGATGCTGGCAATGATTTCGGCTTTGTAGTTCTCGCCCATGCCCGTGAAATAAGCCACAGCTTCGTCGCGCGGCAAGACGCGGCGCACGATGGCTTCGTCTTTGTTGGCCAACTCGGTCATGCGTTTTTCAATGGCGACCAAATCTTCGGGGGTGAAGGGGCGGCTGTAGGCAAAGTCGTAATAAAAGCCGTTTTCAATCACCGGGCCGATGGTGACCTGGGCGGCGGGGAACAGATCTTTCACCGCATAGGCCAACAAGTGCGCGGTAGAGTGGCGGATCACGTCCAGGCCGTCGGCGTCTTTGGCGGTGATGATGGCCAGTTGCGCATTCGAACTGATCATGTGGCTGGTGTCCACCACCTGGCCATCGACCTTGCCGGCCAAAGCGGCTTTGGCCAAGCCAGCGCCAATCGAGGCGGCGACCTCGGCCACGGTGACGGGACCGGGAAACTCACGCAATGAACCGTCGGGGAGTGTGATCTGAACCATGTGTAAGCAATGAGTGGCGCACAGCAAATGCCGCGCTAGGGAGGTACAACCCGTCATTTTAGCTTGGGCCCTGGCAGGGCATAGGGTTTACAGGCATCGACCTTTGGCATTTGCTCGTTAAATTGATCACGTCTAGTGATTGCATCACCCAATTTACTGAAGGTTCAAAAAATGAAACTGCGCTTTTGTGCGGCCCTGGTTTGGGGCTCTTTGTCTGTGGCCAGTTATGCGCAACCCGCGAACACAGTGCTCGTCAACGGTCAAATTCTCAGTGCAGATGACAAAGACAGTCGGTACCAAGCCCTGGCTATCCGGGATTCACGGATTGTGTCGATGGGGTCTTCGTTGCAGATGAAATCCCTGATCGGACCGAAAACCCAAGTGGTGGACCTGAAAGGCCGAACGGTCATACCGGGGCTCATCGACTCCCATATGCACGCCATTCGCGCGGCACTGAGTTACAGCACCGAGGTGCATTGGCTGGGCGTCACCTCTATCGATGCCGCTCTTGAAAAACTCAAGCAAGCCGCAACCCAAGTGCCTGCCGGCGAGTGGCTGATCGTCGCCGGCGGTTGGACGGAGGAGCAATTCAAAGAAGGTCGTCGACCCACGCAGGCCGAAATCCAGCAAGCCGCGCCCAACCATCCAGTCTATGTGCAATGGATGTACGACTGGGCTCTCCTGAACCCTGCGGGCTTCAAGGCACTGAACATTCAGTCTGAGTCTGACCTGCCCGGTGGCGGCAAGTTTGCGTTGGATGCTGCAGGCCAGCGCACCGGCGTCATCCTCGGCGGCATCGTGCCGCTGTTTGATCAATTGCCCAAACCGAATTTTGTGCAAAAAGTCGCGGGAACCCAAAAATTCTTTAAAGAACTCAACCGCGTGGGCGTCACAGGGGTGATGGACCCCGGCGGCTTCAATATGTCGCCAACCGAATACGCGCCTTTGTTCAAGGTGTGGCGCAACAAAGACTTGACTGTGCGCGTCAACTTCAGCTACTTCTCGCAAAAGAAGGACAAAGAGTTTGAAGAGTTCAAGGAGCTCACACAGCTGTTGCCCATGGGCTTTGGCGATGACATGCTGCGCTTCAATGGCATTGGCGAGCGCGTGGCTTTCAGCATGTACAACAACGACAAAGCCACACCCGCCGATCAAGAAAAGCTGTACCAGATCGCACGCTGGGCGGCCGAAAATGGACTCACCCTCACGCAACATTGGCACGAAGACAGCTCCGTTGGCACCTTGCTCGACGTCTTTGATCGCGTTCACCGCGAATTTCCGATTGACAAATTGCGCTGGTCCATTGCCCATTTGAATAACGGCACCGAAGCCACCTTTCAACGCATGAAAAATTTGGGCGTCGCTTGGGCCATGCAAGATGCCATGTACTTGGAGGGAGACCGCGTGCTGCATCGGCACGGTGAAAAAGCGGCGGAACACATGCCGCCCATCAACACCGCCCTCAAGGTCGGCGTCAAAATGGGTGCAGGCACCGATGCCCACCGCGTGGCCGATTACAACCCCTTTATCGCTTTGCGTTGGATGCTGGATGGCAAAACGGCTTCGGGTAAAACATTGCGTGCGGCCAACGAAATCCCCTCCCGAATGCAGGCGCTGAAGTTGTACACCTCAGGCAGCGCGTGGTTGGCGCACGATGAAAAAAATCGAGGCGTCTTAGAAGTTGGCAAACTGGCCGATCTGGCGGTACTCAGTCAAGATTACATGCGTGTGCCGCTGGACAAAATGGCCGACACGCATTCCGTTTTGACCATGGTCGGCGGCACCATCGTTCACTCCGAGCTCCAATAAAAAGGCCGCCCATGTGGGGCGGCCTTTGGGGATCAGCAGCGCCCTTTCAGACGCTTTTTCGGATCAGTGGAACTGCTCTTCTTCGGTCGAACCCGTCAAGGCTTTGACCGAAGAGGCGCCACCTTGGATCACGGTGGTCACGTCGTCGAAGTAGCCTGCGCCCACTTCTTGTTGATGTGACACAAAGGTGTAGCCCTTGTCGCGCGCTGCAAATTCAGGCTCTTGCACCATATTGACGTAATGCTTCATGCCTTCGCCATTGGCGTAAGCGTGGGCGAACTGGAAGGTGTTGAACCAGTTGATGTGGATACCCGCCAAGGTGATGAACTGGTACTTGTAACCCAGAGCCGACAAGTCTTCTTGGAACGATGCGATTTGGGTGTCGTTCAGGTTTTTCTTCCAGTTGAAGGAAGGTGAGCAGTTGTACGACAGCAACTTGCCTGGGCAGGCCGCGTGCACAGCTTGGGCGAACTCACGGGCAAAGCCAATGTCGGGCACGCCGGTTTCACACCACACCAAGTCGGCGTAGGGGGCGTAGGACACACCGCGGCTGATGGCTTGTTCCAAACCATTTTTTACGCGGTAGAAACCTTCGGGTGTGCGCTCGCCGGTCAAGAAAGGCTTGTCGTTGGCGTCGTGGTCGGAAGTGATCAGGTTTGCGGCTTCGGCATCGGTACGGGCCAACACAATAGTGGACACGCCCATGACGTCAGCCGCAAAACGTGCAGAGATCAATTTCTCGCAAGCTTCATGGGTAGGCACCAAAACTTTGCCGCCCATGTGACCGCATTTTTTCACAGCGGCCAATTGGTCTTCAAAGTGAACGCCTGCAGCACCCGATGCAATCATGTTCTTCATCAATTCAAAAGCGTTCAACACGCCACCGAACCCGGCTTCGGCGTCAGCCACGATAGGCAAGAAGTAATCGATGAATTCTTTGCTGCCTGGCTCGACACCACGGCCCCACTGAATTTCGTCAGCGCGCTTGAACGTGTTGTTGATGCGGCGAACCATGGTGGGCACCGAGTCGTAGGCATACAAGGACTGATCGGGGTACATGGTCTCCGAGCTGTTACCGTCGGCAGCCACTTGCCAGCCTGACAAGTAAACAGCTTCCAAGCCAGCCTTGGCTTGTTGCATGGCTTGACCCGCACTGATGGCACCGAAAGAGTTGACGTAACCTTTCTTGGCGCCGCCGTTGACTTTTTCCCAGAGCTTTTCTGCACCGCGCTTAGCGAGTGTGTGCTCGATGGGCATGCTGCCGCGCAAACGCACCACGTCTGCAGCAGAGTAACCACGCTTGACGCCTTTCCAGCGGGGGTTGGTGGCCCAGTCTTTTTCCAAGGCGGCAATTTGCTGTTCGCGGCTGAGTTGTTCAGTGAAATTTTGTGGCATGGTGAGCTCCAGTGAGTTAAACAAATCGGGGAAGTGAAACGACTGTGAACGCAGCCGATGACTCATCTTAACTCTTATAGAAGACTTGAAAGTCATCTTATGTCTTATATAAGACAATTATTTATCCTTTTAAAATCAATAGGATACAAAGTTAATTTCTCAATACGGAAATTGATTTCTCATATTGAGAAAAAATGATGCGACGCAACATGTCGCTTACCCACATTATGAAATTTAATTGTTGCATGGCGAAATATTCGAAAAATCACGAGCTTTGAAATCAAGGTCGGATAGCAACAAGCCTTCAGATTTCGACAGCAAAGCGCAAATCACGCCATCGTGATCGCCAAGTGGCATCAGTTGCAGGCAAAACAACCACAGGGCTGACAACTCCGAGTGAAAAAAGCTGTTCTTCACTTGGAAAGATGGGTTTTCTCCAGTAGCATGAGCACAGCCGCTTCAAATTGGTGTAACCGGCTTCGAACCAACTTCCGTACAAAGGAATCTCAATATGGCAACAGCAAAAAAAACCCCGGCTAAAAAAGCTGCTCCCGCTAAAAAAGCAGCTCCGGCAAAGAAAGTAGCAACTGCAAGCGCAGCGCCTGCTAAAAAGGTCGCTGCTAAAGCGCCGGCCAAAAAACGCACGCCTAACGCAGCGTTCATGAAGGCATTGACACCGAGCGCCGCTTTGGCGGCCGTGGTGGGCGCAGCTCCTCTGCCACGTACGGAAGTCGTGAGCAAGCTGTGGATTTACATCAAAAAGCATGGCCTGCAAGACAGCGCAAACAAGCGCAACATCAATGCCGATGAGAAACTCAAAGCGGTGTTTGGCAAAGCCCAAGTCACCATGTTCGAGTTGGCTGGCCTGATCGGCAAGCACTTGAAGTAATCAGCACCTGATTGCATGAAAAAATGCCGGATCCCATCAAGGGGTCCGGCATTTTTCATTGTCGCAACCCAATCGCTGCCAGTGGGTCCTCAGGCGTTCAACGCCGCCGCCGTGATCGCACTCAAGGTGCCGCGAGTGGTGATCACTTCGGGGTTCAGCATCACTTCGATCAAGGTGCCTTGGTCTCGCGCCAAGGCGTCTAAGAGCACCGCTTCAAATTCTGCCGTACGCGTGATGCGAACACCCGCATAGCCATAGGCTTTGGCCAAAGCCGCGAAATCAGGGTTGTTCAAGTTAGAGCCCGAAATATGGGTCGGGTATTCGCGCTCTTGGTGCATGCGGATGGTACCGAACATGCCGTTATTCAGCAGCACGATGATGGTTTTGGCGCCATGCTGCACCGCGGTCGCCAGCTCCTGCCCATTCATTAAGAAATCACCATCACCGGCAATGGTAAAAACGACACGGCCGGTCAAAATGGCGGCGCCAATGCCGGCAGGCACGCCATAGCCCATAGAACCTACCGTGGGTGCCAGCTGCGTTTTATGCCCTTTGACCAGGCCATGGTGCTTGTAGTAGCGATGCACCCAACTGGCAAAGTTGCCGGCACCGTTGGTCAGCACCGCATCGGCAGGCAGGTGTTTTTGCAGCACGGCAATCACCGCGGGCATGTCGACCACGCCCGCTTCGTTATCCGCTGCCAAACCGGCCAAGGCTTGGGGGCGCACATTGGCTTCGTAGTCGGCATGGATGGCCTGCGTCCAAGCCTCCCATGGCAAGATGTTGGGCGCGGTCAGAACTTCCAAACTGCGGGCTGCGGCATTCATGGTGGCGCAGATGGCCAAGTCGACTTGAAACACCCGGTTCAACTCTTCGGCGCTGGCATGGATATGCACCAAGGTTTGCTGCGCCTTGGGCGGCGTCAGCAAGGTGTAGCCGCTGGTGGTCATCTCGCCCAAGCGGGGGCCGATGGCGATGATCAGATCGCTGCTTTTGATGCCCGCCGCTAACTTGGGGTTGATGCCAATGCCCACATCCCCCGCGTATTGCGGGTGAAAGTTGTCAAAGGTGTCTTGAAAACGAAAGGCATTGCCCACCGGCAGCTTCCAGTTTTCGGCAAAGCGCTGCAAAGCCTGCGCAGCCTGCACCGTCCAACCGCCCCCGCCCGCAATGACAAAGGGGCGCTCAGACTGCAGCAGCATCTCACGCAGGCGGCGTAATGCACCCGGATCACTCCAAGCTTCGACCGCCTCGATCCGCGCCAGGGGTTGCGCTTGCACCATGTGCGTCAGCATGTCTTCAGGCAAGACCAGGACCACCGGGCCCGGGCGGCCGTTCATGGCCGTGGCAAAGGCACGGGCCACGTATTCCGGAATGCGCTTGGCATCGTCGATCCGCTCCACGCGTTTGGCCATGCCTTTGGTGCTGGGGCCAAAGAAAGACCCAAAGTCTACTTCTTGAAAGGCTTCGCGGTCGCGTGTGTCGCTGGCCACATCGCCCACAAATAACACCATCGGGGTGGAGTCTTGGAATGCGGTGTGGATCCCAATCGATGCGTTGGTGGCGCCTGGGCCTCGGGTCACAAAACACACGCCTGGGCGGCCGGTTAAGCGCCCCTGGGCATCGGCCATGAAAGCCGCCCCCCCCTCTTGGCGGCAGGTGACGAACTGAATCTGTTCGGCGTGGGCATGAAAACCGTCCAACACCGCCAAATAACTCTCGCCAGGCACGCCAAAGGCATGCGTCACCCCTTGGGCAATCAGGCATTGCACCAGCAAGTGGCCGCCCATGACGGCGGGGGGCGTATTTTCAGTAACAGGTACGTTCATGCTTTTCTCTTAGGAATTTGCAGACAAGATTAGCAGATGCAGGCCACACGCGGCGCAGGCAAGGTCCTGGGTAATGAACACAGGTGACAGCTGCGGCAAGCCAAGATCGGGACACTGACAGTCCAACCCAGGAGACCCCATGAAAATCAGAGAAATCGCCAGTGGCCTGCAATTTCCAGAAGGCCCCATTGCCATGGACGATGGCTCGGTGCTGTTGGTCGAGATTGCACGCGGCACGCTCACGCGGGTCACGCCCGAGGGTCGGGTCTCGGTAGTGGCCGACTTAGGGGGTGGGCCC
Organism: uncultured Burkholderiales bacterium; assembly: GCA_903916355.1. Classification (GTDB taxonomy): domain Bacteria; phylum Pseudomonadota; class Gammaproteobacteria; order Burkholderiales; family Burkholderiaceae_C; genus Limnohabitans_A. Next base: position 10,523 of record CAIWWN010000099.1, read on the forward strand.
AACGGCGCTGCCATCGGCCCTGATGGCGCGGTGTACATCTGCAACAACGGCGGCTTCAATTACACGACCGAGTCCGATGGCTGCTTTAGACCCATCGGTCAAGCCACGGACTACAGCGGTGGGCGCATTGAACGCGTCAACCTGAACACCGGAAAGTTTGAGCGCCTGTACGACCAAGTGGAAGGGCTGGGTTTGCGCGGACCCAACGACATCGTGTTTGACGCGCACGGTGGCTTTTACTTTTCTGATCTGGGCAAAACCAGGCACAGCGAGATGGACCGAGGCGGGATTTATTACGGCACGCCCAATGGCGCGTCGGTGCATGTGATTGCGCGGCCAGTCATGACGCCCAATGGCATCGCCCTGTCGCCGGATGGCCAAACCCTGTACTACGCCGAAACCGAAGGGGCCCGCGTTTGGGCCTTTGATGTCACCGGTGCCGGTGAAGTACGCAAGGACGGCTGGCCTTCGCCACAAGGCGCTCGCATGTTGGCCGCGTCGCCGGGGGGGCACTATCAGCGCTTTGACTCAATGGCGGTCGACGCCTTGGGCAATGTGTGTGTGGCCACCTTGATCCATGGCGGCATCACAATGATTTCACCCGATGGCAGTTTGCAAAGCCATGTCAGCCTGCCTGACCGCTTCACCACCAATTTGTGTTTTGGCGGGCCTGAAAAACGCACGGTTTATGTGACTTTATCGGGCAGCGGCAAGCTGATCGCGATCGATGATTGGCCTGTTCCGGGCCTGGCATTGAACAACACTGCCTAAGCACCTCATGGTGTGAGCAAGGCCGTTAAGCCGAGTGCGTTTGGGCATGCGCAGTTTGACGGCCCACACCCAAAGCGGCACCCACACTGAGCAAGAGCACGGCAGCGGCGCAGGCCAAGGTCGCCGCATACCAGCCTCTGTCCATGAAAGCGCCGAAAATCACCGGCGACAAGGCAAAGCCCACATCCAGCCCCGAATACACCAAACCGTAAACCCGGCCTGTGGCCCCCTTGGGCGTGGCTTTTTTGATCATCAAATCGCGGCTCGGTCCACCAATGCCAATGGCAAAACCAGTGGCCGCCAGCACCGCCATGGTGCCCGTCGCCCCCAACCAACCGGTGGCACACAGGGCCAGCAACACAGCGGCAATGCTCATGCATGTGGCCACCACCCGGTCGCTGTGCGCCGGGCGCTTGGCTGCAACAAAACCACCCATCAACATGCCCGCCGCACCGCACAGCATGTACGCGGTCAGGGTCAAGGTGGCTGCCTCCAGGGAGACGTCATGCAAGGCTTTGAGAATAGGCAGTGAAAAATTTTGCACCACAGCCAGGGTCACGGTCGATAGCAAAAAGAAAGCGAAGCACCACCACACCACCGGCAAACGCATGAAGGCCATGTCATGGGCACTGGGCTCATCCGCGTGGCGTTTAACCACGGTTGTGGCCAGCAGTTCCCGATTCATCCACAGCAAGACCAGAATCGAAACATACAAAAGGGCCGCGCCGACATAGGCGGCTCGCCATCCGGCCCAAGCAGACAGGACGCCCAAAAAGGCAGGGGCTGCGGCCCAGCCTAAATTGCCAGTCAGGCCATGCACGCTGAAGGCATAGCCAATTCGGGGACTGGAGATGCGCTGATTCAGAATCGTGAAATCGACCGGGTGAAAAGCGCAGTTGCCCAAACCTGCCAAGGCAGCCACACACAACATGGCGGGGTAACTGTTGGCCGTGGAGGCGACTGCGCAAGCCAACGCAAAAAACACCAGAGAAGCAAACAAAATCGGACGCGCGCCGAAACGGTCCACCACAAAACCGGAACTGGCCTGCCCAACACCAGAGACCACAAAGAACAGGGTGCTCATCAGTCCGAGCTCTGAGTAGCTCCAGCCAAACTCTTTGATGAACACCGGAAACATCAGCGGCAAAAGCAAGTGAGAAAAGTGCGAGCTGGCATGGGCCAAACCCACCAAGGCCATGATGCGTGCATCGTCTCGCAAAGGCACTGGGGAGGTGGCGAGTGCGTCAGCAGAAAGAGTGGTCATGAACAGGGCTTGTGAAAAGGGGGCCCGTAAAACACGGGGCGCCCCTGATCATAGCGGCCCTGCGCGCTGGGCGCTCAAGGGCTGACCGGTGTCGCAATGACCCTGTCAAACTTGAAAACCCCAGGCTCACGCACCGGATCCACATCCACGGGAATCGTGGACTTGGGCAGGAAATGCCCCTCCAGCAACAACTTGGACAAGGGGTTTTCGATCCGCTGCTGAATGGCTCGTTTGAGCGGCCGTGCACCAAACACCGGATCAAAGCCCACCTTGGCCAACTCCGCATAAGCCGCCTCGGAGACATCGAACGACAACTCCAACTTGGCCAAACGCGCCGCCAGGGCTTGGATTTGGATTCTGGCGATCGACTCGATGTGCTGTGCATCCAGCGAGTGGAAGACCACCGTCTCGTCAATCCGATTCAAAAATTCGGGTCTAAAGTAGTTCTTTAATTCGCCCCAGACCGCGTCTTTCACGTCCTCATAGGGCTCGCCCACCATGGTCTGAATCATCTGCGAGCCGATGTTCGAGGTCATGACAATCACGGTGTTTTTGAAGTCCACGGTGCGACCCTGACCATCGGTCAAGCGGCCATCGTCCAGCACCTGCAACAACACATTGAACACATCAGGGTGGGCTTTCTCCACCTCATCGAGCAACAGCACCGAATAAGGTTTGCGGCGGACGGCTTCGGTCAAATAACCGCCCTCCTCGTAGCCCACATAGCCCGGCGGCGCGCCGATCAAGCGTGCGACCGAATGTTTTTCCATGAACTCGCTCATGTCGATGCGAATCAGGTGGTCTTCGCTGTCAAACAAAAACCCGGCCAAGGCTTTGCACAGCTCGGTCTTGCCCACGCCCGTGGGGCCGAGGAACAAGAAAGAACCGGTGGGGCGATTCGGGTCCGACAGGCCCGAGCGCGAGCGGCGAATGGCATTCGCCACCGCACTGATAGCCTCGTCTTGCCCAATCACCCGTTGGTGCAGCTTGCCTTCCATTTGCAGCAATTTTTCGCGCTCGCCTTGCATCATTTTGGACACCGGAATGCCTGTGGCACGACTCACCACTTCGGCAATTTCTTCCGCCCCAACTTGGGTGCGCAACAAGCGGTGGCCTGTACCCGCACTTTTACCGGTCTCTTTGGCTTGGGCTTCTTTGAGCAACTTTTCCAGCTCGGGCAACTTGCCGTACTGCAGCTCGGCCACCTTGTTGAAATCGCCCTTGCGTGTGTGGGCATCAATCTGCTGACGCAGCTGATCGATTTGCTCGCGCACATGCTGACTGCCCTGCGCTTGCGCTTTTTCGGAGCGCCAGATTTCTTCCAAATCTGCGGCTTCTTTTTTCAGCTTGACGATTTCTTCTTCAATCAATTCCAGTCGCTTGCGCGAGGCTTCGTCTTTTTCTTTCTTGATCGCTTCGCGTTCAATTTGCAGTTGAATCAAACGGCGATCGAGCTTGTCAATGACCTCGGGCTTGGAGTCAATTTCAATCTTGATTTTGGCTGCTGCCTCATCGATCAAGTCGATCGCTTTGTCGGGCAAGAAACGGTCGGTGATGTAGCGATGACTCAACTCGGCCGCAGCCACAATGGCCGGGTCGGTGATGTCCACGCCATGGTGGACTTCGTATTTTTCTTGCAAGCCCCGCAAGATGGCAATCGTCGCTTCCACCGAAGGCTCGCCCACCAAAATTTTCTGAAAACGACGCTCCAGCGCCGCATCTTTCTCAATGTATTTGCGGTATTCGTCCAGCGTGGTCGCGCCCACGCAATGCAGCTCGCCTCGAGCCAAGGCGGGTTTCAGCATATTGCCAGCATCCATAGCGCCTTCGGCCTTGCCGGCACCGACCATGGTGTGCAATTCATCGATGAAGACAATCGTCATGCCCTCATCTTTGGCCAATTCGCTGAGCACGGTTTTCAAGCGCTCTTCAAACTCACCGCGAAACTTGGCGCCAGCCAAAAGGGAGGCCATGTCGAGGGACAAAACGCGCTTGCCACGCAAGGAGTCGGGCACTTCGCCTGCCACAATACGCTGCGCCAAACCTTCCACGATGGCGGTTTTGCCCACGCCAGGCTCACCAATCAGCACCGGATTGTTTTTGGTGCGCCGCTGCAGCACTTGAATGGCGCGGCGGATTTCATCGTCGCGCCCAATCACCGGGTCCAGCTTGCCCAAGCGTGCACGCTCGGTCAAATCAATGCAGTACTTTTTGAGTGATTCGCGTTGCCCCTCCGAATCGGCCGAGTTCACGCTTTGACCGCCTCGCACGGCATCGATCGCCGATTCCAGGCTTTTGCGAGACAGCCCGTTTTCTTTGGCCACACGGCCCAACTCGGATTTGCTGTCGGTCAGGGCCAGCAAGAACAACTCACCGGCGACAAAAGCGTCACCGCGTTTGATGGACTCCTTCTCCGATGCCTGCAACAGCTTGCCCATTTCAGGGCCAATCTGCACCTGATCCTGGCCTGTGACTTGGGGCAAGCGCTTGACTGCGCTGTCGGCGGCCAAAGTCAAACCGGTCACGTTCACACCGGCGCGCTCCAGCAAAGGCCGCGGGCCGTCCTCTTGGCGCAACATGGA
>CAIWWN010000100.1 GCA_903916355.1 uncultured Burkholderiales bacterium
CCAACTCCTCGGACTGAGCCGAATAGCTTGGCACGGGCCAATTGCCACCCGACACAGGCGGTACAGGAGTCACCGGAGTCACTGTGGCAGTTGAATCGCTTACCCCGCCTCCGCAAGCAACCAGCAAAGATGCTGCGACTGTCGCAATTGCCAGTAGCCGCCCTATCTGCAATGCACCCCGAAATAAAAATACACACGCCATCAGAGTCTGCCCGCCCAGACTGCCTGTTGAATCATGAACGACGCAATAAAACGGTGAAAGGGCTTGACGACGAACATGTAAATACGCCCAAGGCGGTTGTGCATCTCTACCCCTGTTGAGACCGTAACGAAGCACTGGCCTTTGCATTCAGTCTTGAGGACTGAAATACGGAAGTTCAAGTGTTTATCGTTGTCGCCCACGATGATTTCATCGGTCGAGATGGATTGCACAGTGAATGGGCCTGCACGAACACCGGGCTGCAGCCGTGGTTTTTCGTCGAATGAGATCGGCGCCGTATCGAACGGATGGGCCAAACCCAAACGCACCGCAATATGACCGCGCAAGCTCATCAGCCAGCGCACCCAGGTGGGTGCAAAACCAAATATGGCCATGTAGGCATCGCCGATATCCATCACGGGGTGACTCAGTGGCACCTGATACGCATCCGCAAAATCGATGCGATTGAGCGAGTGCAACAAGCCGCTGGCAGCAGGTACGGGCACTTCATGCACCTTCCGTGAAGAATTCATGCGGATGCGCAGCCCGTGGGGTTGAAGACCCGCTCGGTCGAAGCGGGGTTGTTCAACAATCTGGCCTCCGGTCTGCGCGGCCTGACCACCAACTCGCCGCCGCAATTGGGGCACACGCCGCCCAATGTGTGCTGCGCACAATCCGCGCAAAAAGTGCATTCGAATGAACAAATGCGCGCTTGTGTGCTGCCTGCCGGCAGGTCGCAGTTGCAGCATTCGCAGTTGGGCCGTAGTTTCAGCATGGTCGGTTCAAAATGAGTCAGTAAACGCAATTGAATCATAAACAATTCTATTTTCAGAAAAAATTCACTCTCTTCGTTGATCAAGTACAGGCTGGGAAGTGAAACAAGCCCTATAAAATCACCTCATCTCACCCCAGCGCCCAGTGCGCTGCAACAAAGGAAACACATGGGCGCGCAATGGAAAGCCAAGGGCAAAGAACTGGCAGCGAATGCCAGAGGGCAGATGTTTGGCAAGTTGGCCAAAGAGATCATGGTCGCGGCACGCGCAGGTGCCGACCCATCGCTCAACTCCAAGTTGCGCTTGGTGTTGGAGCAGGCGCGCAAGGTGTCCATGCCCAAAGAAACGCTGGAGCGCGCCATCAAGAAAGGCGCCGGCCTGACCGGTGAAGTCGTGAATTTTGAGCATGTGATGTACGAGGGCCATGCCCCGCATCAGGTGCCGGTGATGGTCGAATGCCTGACCGACAACGTCAAGCGCACGGCGCCCGAAATGCGGGTGCTGTTTCGCAAAGGGCAAATGGGCACATCCGGCTCGGTGGCTTGGGACTTCAACCACCTGGGCATGATCGAAGCCGAGCCTGCAGCCAAAGACGCAGACCCCGAGTTGGCCGCCATCGAAGCGGGTGCGCAAGACTTTGAGGCCGGCGAAGACGGCGCCTCGATGTTCTACACCGACCCGGCCGACTTGGACTTGGTTAGCCGTGCCCTGCCGGCGCAGGGCTTTACCGTGTTGTCCGCCAAGCTGGGCTACAAAGCCAAGAACCCTGTGGATCCAGCCAATTTGACGCCTGCGCAACTGGAAGAAGTAGAAGCCTTTTTGGCCGCCATGCACGCCCATGAAGATGTGCAAAACATGTTTGTCGGCCTGGCCGACTGATCCGCCATGACCGCCACCCTGACCCCCTCCCTTCCCCCCTTAAACTGGTCGACCGAGCTGCAAACTGGCGACAGCCGCATGGACGAGACGCACGAAGAATTCGTGACGATGCTGAACCACATTCTGGCCACACCCCAAGACCAGCAGCTGCCCCTGTACCAGGCCTTTTTGTCTCACACGGTGGAGCACTTTGCGCAAGAAGAGCGCTGGATGCTGGCCACCGGCTTTTCTGCCGACAACTGCCACGCCAGTCACCACGCCACGATTTTGGAAACCATGCGCGCTGTGCAAGTGCATTACGAAGGCGGCGACACCGAGATCATCACCCGCCTGGCCGAAGCTCTGGGCGAGTGGTTTCCAGGCCACGCCAACAGCATGGACGCAGGTTTGGCGCAACACCTGAAATCGGTTCAGTTCGACAGCGTGAGCGAAACACTGGCCGATCCCTCGGCCATTCAAAATGTGACCATGTCGGGTTGTGGCAGCGTCAGCTGCAGCTGACAACCCAAGCCACCCTTTAAACCAGTTTGCGCAATTCGGTCTTGAGCACTTTGCCGTAGTTGTTCTTCGGCAAAGTGTCCACCACCTCGTAGCGTTTGGGGCGTTTGAATCGGGCGATGTGTTCCAGGCAATACGCGTCCAGCAGGTCGACGCGCAAAGTCTGCCCCGGCTGCGGCACGCAAAACGCCACCACCACCTCACCCCATTCGGCATCGGGCGCACCCACCACCGCCACCTCAGCCACGCCGGGCGCTTGCAGCAACACTTCTTCCACTTCGCGCGGATAGATGTTCGAGCCGCCGCTGATGATCATGTCTTTGCTGCGGTCTTTCAGGGTCAGCAAACCGTCCGCATCCAGGGTGCCCATGTCTCCAGTCCACAACCAGCCACCACGCAAGGCCGCTGCCGTGGCTTCGGGGTTGCGCCAGTAACCCGTCATCACGCTGTCGCCTTGAATCAACACCTCGCCCACTTCGCCGGTCGGCAAGTCAAGGCCCTGCGCATCGGCCACGCGGATACGCACCGAAGTTTGGGCAAAACCCACGGAGGCCAAACGCTCGGCATAACGCGGGTGGGCAGTGTCCTGAAGGTGCGCACGCGACAAGGCTGTGCCCACCATCGGGCTTTCGCCTTGGCCAAAAATTTGCACGAAGCGCGGCCCCATGAGCCGCAGCGCGCGTTGAATGTCGGCCGCATACATGGGCGCACCGCCATACACAATGGTTTTGAATGAAGCCGCGCATTGCGTAGGCGACACCTGGGCCGCTTCGGCGTGGTCGACCAAGCGCTTGACGATGGTGGGCGCCGCAAACAAGGACAAAGGCCCCATCTGCTGTCCCAACGCAAACAGCTCCGCAGCATCAAAGCCGCCCGACAGCGGCACCACATGGCTCGCCCCCGCCATCAGATGCGCAATGGCATACACCCCCGCACCGTGAGACATGGGCGCCGCGTAAGCAATGGCATCGTGCGCATCCATCGCGTCCACATCGTTGAAGTAGCCCATGCCCATGGTGCGCAGATTGCGGTGCGTGATCATCACGCCCTTGGGTCGCCCAGTGGTGCCGCTGGTGTAAAAGAGCCAGGCCGTGTCGTCGGCCTGGCGGGGCGAAATCGGCAGTGCGGGTGCCGAACTATTCAGGTCCGAGGAATCACCCCAAGGCGGCGCTTGCTCCACATCAGTCACGCCTTTCAAGCCTTGCACCCCGCTCAACACCGACAGGTCGGGCACCACGTCCGACGTGACAAAGGCCCAGCAGGCTTGGGCGTTGTCCACAATCCACTGCATTTCTTTGATATGCAACTTGGCATTGATCGGCACCACCACCAAGCCGGCCCACCAGGCACCGAACATCACTTCCAAATACCGGGGGTGATTGCGCATGAACAAAGCCACCCGATCACCAGGGGCAAAACCTTGAGACTGAAACCACCCTGCCCAGGCGGCGCTGCGTGCCGCCCATTGGCCATAGGTGGCCACGCAATGCGGGCCACTGAAGATCGCGGGCCGCAAGGGGTCCCTGCGCGCAACGCGTTCAAGCAAATACGCCAAATTCATGGTTGAGTTGTCTCCACGGAATTAATTTCAACAGGGGTGTAACTTGTTTCACAGCTCCAGCGCCGGGACAAGGCTACCATTGGGCGGTTTCATACCCTGTCGCTCAGGCGTTGGACGCAACCATATTCAATCCTTCTCGGAGACTCCATCCCATGTCCGTCATCACCACCATCGAAGACCTGCGCGTTCTGGCTGAAAAGCGGGTGCCGCGCATGTTCTACGACTACGCCGACAGCGGCTCCTGGACCGAGAGCACCTACCGCGCCAACGAAAGCGACTTTCAAAAGATCAAACTGCGCCAGCGCGTGGCGGTGAATATGGAAGGGCGCAGCACCGCCACCACCATGATCGGCCAGCCCGTGGCCATGCCCGTGGCCATTGCCCCTACCGGCCTGACCGGCATGCAGCACGCTGACGGTGAGATTTTGGCCGCGCGCGCCGCCAAAAAATTTGGCGTGCCCTTTACCCTGTCCACCATGAGCATTTGCTCCATCGAAGACGTGGCCCAGCATGCGGGTGAAGGCTTTTGGTTTCAGCTGTATGTGATGAAGGACCGCGCCTTCATTGAGCGCCTGATCGATCGCGCCAAAGCCGCCAACTGCGCGGCCTTGGTGCTGACGCTGGACCTGCAAATTTTGGGTCAACGCCACAAAGACCTGAAGAACGGCTTGTCTGCGCCGCCCAAGCTGACGATCGCCAATATGATCAACATCGCCACCAAGCCACGCTGGGCGCTGGGCATGCTGGGCACGCCACGGCGCCAGTTTGGCAACATCGTGGGTCACGTCTCGGGTGTGGCCGACATGAGCAGCCTGAGTTCGTGGACGGCGCAACAGTTTGACCCTTGTCTGAACTGGGGCGATGTTGAGTGGATCAAAAAGCGCTGGGGCGGCAAGCTGATTTTGAAAGGCATTCAAGACGTCGAAGACGCTTACCTGGCGGTGCAGTCGGGCGCAGACGCGCTGATTGTCAGCAACCATGGCGGGCGCCAATTGGACGGCGCGCAAAGCAGCATCGAAGCCCTGCCCGCCATCGTCGACGCTGTGGGCTCACAGATTGAAGTGCACATGGACGGCGGTATCCGCAGCGGCCAAGACGTGGTCAAAGCCCGCGCCCTGGGTGCGCGCGGTGTCTACATTGGCCGCGCCTTTTTGTATGGCTTGGGCGCCATGGGTGAGCAAGGCGTGAGTAAAGCGCTGCAAATCATTCACAATGAACTGGATCTGACCATGGCCTTTTGTGGCCGCACGCAAATGGACACCGTTGACAAAAGCATTTTGCTGCCAGGGACTTTTCCAGTTTGAACTTTCGCACTCACACGGACACCGTCGTCGATGTCGTCTACCTCTGGGTGAACGGCAACGATGACCACTGGCGCAGCAAGCGTCAGGCGGCCTCCAACCGCTCATCGCTGCAAGATCAACAAGACCTGGCGCTGTATGGCGATGTCGAAGGCCGCTACCGCGACAACGAAGAGTTGCGCTTCAGCTTGCGCGCGCTGACGCAGTTTTTCCCGAACCACGGTCATGTCTACATCATCACCGACCACCAAGTGCCCGATTGGCTGGCCTTGTCCGACCGGGTGAGCATCGTCGACCACCGCGATTTGATTCCGCACGCCGCTTTGCCCACCTTCGATTCCAGCCACATCGAGTCCTACATTCACCGCATCCCGGGCTTGTCTGAGCATTTTTTCTATTTGAACGACGACGTGTTCTTTGGCGCCCCGGTGGATCTGGCCGATTGGTTTTCACCCAATGGCATTTACGTGACCTGGTCCGACGATGCCATGGTCAGCAACGAGCCCATGCGGCGCGATGCCACCTCCTTGGAAAACGCCTGCCGTTTGTCCGAGCAATGGCTGCGCACCCATGACAACGCGTCTATAGACCCGGCTTATGTGCACACCTTTCGCACCTTTGCGCATGCGCCTCGCCCCTTGTGCAAATCGTTGTTATTTAAATTGGAACAGACCGCGCCAGACATGTTCGAGCGGGTGCGCTCCACCGTGTTTCGCAGTTGGGACTGCCCCACCATCGTCTCTGACTTTGTCCTGCGTTGGGCCTTGGCGCAAGGCATGGCCCAGGTGCGCGATTACCGTCATACCTATGTGTCGATCGGCGACGACGATGCGAGCGAGCAACTGAGCCGCCTGGCGCGCAATTTTGGTGAGTTGGACTTTTTTTGCGTCAACGACACCACCGACAACGCCCATGCGGACGACCCCCGTTTAGCGGATTTACAGCGGGCTTTGCAGGGCATGCTGCCCCAGGTGTCTGAATTCGAAATTTCAAGTGATCGGCTTGAAACGCCACAGGACTTTGCGCTGGGCGTCCAACAACTCCAAAACGCCGAGGTGTAACCGCGCTGAACGCGTATTGTCCAAGGCCTTGAGGTAACGCTGCTCGGTGTCCATGGCTTCGGGCTCGCACAGCATGCGGGTGGTGGCGGTGGATTTGAAGGTCAACGCTTGCGCAGTGAAATCAAGCTGACTGGCATACCCATTGCAACCGGCAAAACCCGAGGCGCGGCGCCCTTCTTGAAAACTCAAACTCACCGGCTTGCGGTCTTGCGGCGCGGCCACATCCACCCAGGTCAAGGGCGTCACAGCGCCCACGTCGACGCCCGTTTCGGCCACGCCTCCCAGCGGCACGCAACCCGCAACGCCCAGCATCCAGGCCACGCCCACGCTCCAGATCCCTGGCTTGGTTTTGTTTGAAATTTTCATGACTCGCCCTTTTCATCTTGCACGCTGCGGTTGCTCGCCGGCCCGGATCGTAAGGGCTAAACCCAGCCTCGCGGCAAGCAAAGTGTTACAGCACGTTATCCTCCTGAGGTGCCCGATTCCAATTTGACTGCGCCGGCCGTTCCCCGCCGCATTGCCCACCTCGACATGGACGCGTTTTACGCCTCTGTGGAGTTGCTGCGCTACCCGCAACTCAAAGGCTTGCCGGTGGTGATCGGTGGTGGGCGCCGCAAAGAAGACGACCTGCTGGGCCGCCTGCGACTGGCCTACCCCGAGCAAGAATGGAGCGCCGAGCACTTGGCGGACATTCCGCTGGATTTTTTCCCGCGCATCGCTGGTTACACCGGCCGCGGCGTGATCACCACCGCCACCTACGCGGCGCGCAAATTTGGCATCGGCTCGGCCATGGGCTTGATGAAAGCCGCCAAGCTGTGCCCTGAGGCGATTTTGCTGCCGGTGGATTTTGACCAGTACCGGCACTACTCGCGCAGCTTCAAAGCCATCATCACCGACATCGCCCCGCTGATGGAAAACCGCGGCGTGGACGAGGTCTACATCGACTTCACCGAGGTGCCCGGCGGACAGCGCGACGGCGGACGGGTGTTGGCCCGTTTGATTCAAAAAACCATTTTTGAAACCACGGGCCTGACCTGCTCGGTGGGCGTGGCGCCGAACAAACTGATCGCCAAAATGGCCAGCGAGTTCAACAAACCCAATGGCATCTCGATCGTGCACGAGGCCGATCTGCAACCCCTGATCTGGCCACTGGCCTGCCGCAAGATCAACGGCATTGGCCCCAAGGCCGACGAGAAACTGCAAAAGCACGGCATCCACACCATTGGCGATCTGGCCGCACGCGACCGCTTTGAATTGATGGAAAATTTTGGCAAGGTCTACGGCGCTTGGCTGCATGAGGCCGCCTGGGGCCGCGACGACCGGCCGGTGAGCATGGACAGCGAGCCGGTCAGCATGAGCCGCGAAACCACCTTTGAAAAAGACCTGCACGCGGTGCGCGACCGCCAGGAGTTGGGGCAAATTTTCACCCGCCTGTGCGAGCAAGTGGCCGCCGACCTGCAGCGCAAAGGCTACGAGGGCAAAACCATCGGCATCAAGCTGCGCTACGACAACTTCAAAAGCGTGACCCGCGACCAGACGCTGGAGCTGTACACCGCAGACGCCGCCACCATCCGCCAAGTGGCCGGGCAATGCCTCAAAAGGGTTGATTTAACGCGGCGCCTGCGCCTTTTGGGCGTGCGCGTGGGCTCGCTGGTCAAACAAGGGACAGCACCCACCCTGATCAATCCACCCATGGCCGCTGAGGAAACAGGCCATGGGCTTCAAGCACAGCTGCTGTTCACAGGTGATTGAGGGGCGCATCGCACCTCAGTGGTTGTGCAATTTCTCTTGCAACCAGACTTTGATGAGAGACTGATAAGGTACATCCCGGGCATTGGCCGCAACTTTGATACTGTCAAGCAAGTGCTGGGGCAGGCGCAGTGAGATGGTCTTGGTGGTGGGGCGCAAGTTGGGCAACTTGACCTTTTGCGCCTTTGTCCAATCCAAGTGCACGGTGGAGTCTTTCCCATTCGGATCTGACTCCCAATAGGCGCGCTCCTGTGCCTCTGTCTTGAACGAGGGGATTGGTTGTTTAACTGTCGGCTTGCTCATAAACACTGCGCTCCTTTCTGTGCATGTCACGCGCGGAAATCACGCGAATCAACTCCCCTGATCGGCGCAGCGTGAACGTGATGTGCAACCGCCGCCCATCATCCGTTAGACCCAACGCATGACACCTTGCCTCGTTCTGGCTGTGCCCCGCATCGTCCAACAATAGCAAAGGGGCATTGAAAAAAACCTGCTCTGCCTCGGCCATGCTCACCCCGTGCTTGTCGTTCTTGCGTTCATTTCCCGCATCCCACTCAAAGCCGACAATGGCGGAGAAATCAATCATGATCTGTATATTACGATCATATACGCCAAATGTACAGACCCAACCCAACAGGCAATGCACACCGGTCAAAACCGGGACAAGGCCACTACCGGCAATCGGCTATATTGACCAAACAGGAGACACCCCATGGACAAACTCAGCTGCTTTTCCCTCTCGATTGAGAACCACGTCGCCCACTTGGTGCTGAACCGCCCTGAAGCCTTGAACACCATGGGCCCGACCTTTTGGAAAGAGCTGGACGCGGTGCTCAAGCGCCTGCACAGCGCGGGCGAGGCGCGGGCCTTGGTGATCTCCAGCACGGGCAAGCATTTTTCAGCCGGCATGTCTTTAGACACCTTCAGCAGCGCGATCCAAATGGACGACCACAGCCCCGAAGGCCGTGCGGCGATTTTTGATTCGCTCACCGACATCCAAGCCACCTTCACCCTGCTCGAAACCCAGCGCATCCCCGTGATTGCCGCCATCCACGGCGGCTGCATCGGCGGTGCGGTGGACATGGTCACCGCCTGCTGCATTCGCTACGCCACGGCCGACACCTTCTTTTGCATCCAAGAAATCAACATCGGCATGGTGGCCGACGTGGGCACTTTGCAGCGCCTGCCCAAGCTGCTGCCCATGGGCTTGGTCAAAGAGCTGGCCTATACCGGTCGCCGCTTGTCAGCGACCAAAGCCCTGGCCCTGGGTTTGGTGACCGAGGTGTTTGACACGCATGAAGCCTTGGTGGCCGGCGCCCTGCAAGCGGCGAAAGAAATTGCCAGCAAACCACCCGTGGCGATTTGGGGCACCAAACAAGCGCTGAACTACGCCCGCGACCACAGCGTGGAAGACAGCCTGCGCCAAATGGGCTGGCTGCAAGGTGCGATCTGGAGCAACCCGCATGTGAAAGAAGCCATCACCGCGATGAAGGAAAAACGCGAGGCCAGCTTTCCGGACCTCACGCCGCTGCAGGGCTTCAAAGAGTTCGGTTGAAAACTGCCTGTGA
>CAIWWN010000101.1 GCA_903916355.1 uncultured Burkholderiales bacterium
GACCAACTGGCGCGGCGCGTCAAGCTGCCGCTGCCGCGCATTGAGAGTCGGCGCACGCGCAGCGGGCAGCGCGGCCAACGCATCGACTGGGCCAACACCTTGCACCGCGCGGTGCGCAGCGGCGGCGAGGTGCTGAGCCTGTCGCACCGCCAGCGTCGCACCCAGCCTTTGCCGCTGCTGATTCTGGTGGACATTTCGGGCTCCATGGAGCGCTACGCCCGCTTGCTGTTGGCGTTTTTGCACCAAGCCACGCGGCACACGCCGCGCAAGGTCTATGCCTTTGGCACGCACCTGAGCGATCTGAACGCGGCCTTTGCGCACGCCGACACCGACCTGATGCTGGAAGCCGCCAACCGGCAGATCACCGACTTTGCCGGCGGCACACAACTGGGCAGCGCGCTCACCACCTTGCGCCAGCAGCATGCCCGTGACCTGGTGGGCCGGCGCACCGTGGTGCTGTTGATCAGCGATGGGCTGGACACCGGCGATGCTGGCCAGTTGGGAGAGGAGCTGCAGTGGCTCCAGCGCCATACGCGCAGCCTGTTGTGGCTGAACCCGCTGCTGCGCTATGACGGCTACGCCCCTTTGGCCACCGGTGCAAATTTGCTGCACCAGCACGCGCAGGGCATGCTGGCGATTCATAATCTGGCCAAGCTCGAAGATTTGGCCGCTGCCATGGCCAAACTGCTCAAAATTTAAATTTCAGGAACTCCCCATGGACATGCAAGGCCAACGCCAACTTTTCGTCACCCAACAACAAGCTTGGGAGGCCTTGAACAACCCCGACATGCTCAAAGCCTGCATCCCAGGTTGCGACAAATTCGAAGTGACCGAGGACAACGTCTACAACGTGGGCGTGGCCATCAAAATCGGCCCGGTGTCGGCCAAGTTCACCGGCAAAGTCACACTCTCTGACATTCAACCACCCACCTCTTATGCGCTGCAGTTTGAAGCGCAAGGTGGCGTGGCCGGGTTTGGCAAGGGCCAGTCCCAGGTGTCCCTCACGCCCAACGCCGAAGGCTGCGAGCTGAACTACACCGTGCACTCCACCGTGGGCGGCAAATTGGCGCAACTGGGCCAGCGCTTGATCGACGGCGCGGCCAAGTCTTTGGCCGAAGATTTCTTTCGCCGTTTTGACGAAGCCTTGCAAGCGCAATACCCGCGCAATGAGGCTGCGGTTGAAGCCGCGCCAGCGCCAGCAAGCACCCCAGCCCCAGCCACACCCACTTGGATCTGGGTAGCCGGTGGCATCGCCTTGGCCGCCGCAGCTTGGTACCTCAAACGCTGAGCTATGGAAAATCTTGACATCGTCGTCTTACGCACCCTGCGCGATTGGCGCCAGGCCGGGCAGCGCGCCCTGCTGGCCACGGTGATCCGCACCTGGGGCTCGTCACCGCGTCCGGTGGGCTCCATCATGGCGCTGTGCGAAACCGGGGCCGTGGTCGGCTCGGTATCGGGCGGCTGCATTGAAGACGATTTGATTTACCAGTACACCAAGAACACAAAGGGTGAGGCCGCAGGCAGCTTGCTGCAAGGCCCACCAGTGAATGTGAAATACGGCATCTCCGCCGACGAGGCGCACCGCTTTGGCCTGCCCTGCGGCGGCACGCTGGAGTTGCTGCTGGAGTTCAACCCTGATGCGGGTGCATTGGCCACATTGATCGCGCAGTTGGAACAAGGCCAGTTGATGCTGCGCAGCACCGATCTGGCCACCGGCCAAGTCACGCTCAGCCCCAGTGCGGCGCCCAGCGAGTTGACCCTGAATGCCACGCAACTGGTCAACTCCTTTGGCCCCGAATACCGCATGCTGCTGATTGGCGCCGGGCAAATGACCGAATACCTGGCCACCATGGCTTTGTTCAACGGTTTTGCCGTCACCGTCTGCGACCCGCGCGAAGAGTACCGCGGCGCTTGGTCGGTGGCTGGGGTGAGCGTGCGCAGTGACATGCCTGACGACCTGGTGCAAAGCTTCAAACCGGATCGGCGCAGCTGCGTCATCGCCTTGACGCACGACCCCAAGCTGGACGATTTGGCCCTCTTAGAAGCCCTGAACACCGAGGCGTTTTACATCGGTGCCATTGGCTCGCGCCGCAACAACGAGGCGCGCCACCAGCGCATGATCGAGCACTTTGAGCAGACGGCCGATTCACTGGCCCGCTTGCGCGGCCCCATTGGCATTTACATCGGCAGCAAAACCCCGGCCGAAATTGCGGTCAGCATCATGGCCGAAGTGCTTGCCGTGAAAAACAACGTCCCCTTGCCGCGCGACATGAACGTGGCGCACGCCAAAAACGCCCAGCAAACGCCGCCCAACGATCCTGGCGCGGCCAGCTGTTTCATTCAGCGCTGAGGGCGCTCAAACGCGCTTGCGTTTCTTCAAGGCGCATTAATTTTTTGCGCGTGTTTCCCACTGCCACGCATGCTGAATGATCGTCGC
>CAIWWN010000102.1 GCA_903916355.1 uncultured Burkholderiales bacterium
ATTCGCCTGTTCAAGACTTCTCCCGAAAGTTACGGCTTGGTTCAGCAAACGATTCCGGTCAACAAGGATGAAGTGCTTTTTGTATCCAGCAATGCATGGGATGCATTGGGTGCCACCTGGTTCGGCTTTACAACGCATTGGATCAATCGACAAGGTTTGCCGTTTGAGGCTTTGACACCGCGCCCTCACTTTTTTGGATCTGATCTCAATTCGGTTTTGATGTCCCTCGGACAATGAAATTACTTAGGTCCTCAATGTCCTTATTGAACTTGCTCAAGCCTAATGGGGTTCGGGTTTAAATCTTGAAGAATTGATCATTTTTCCCGTTGTTGAACTGCTACGAATGACCGTTTACGAAAAAACTGTACGGTAGCTTTCTTCTTTTTGAATGAGTTCGTGCTGAAGCACTGACAGGCCGCTTAGGACCTGGATCTGCCAGTGGGGTAGCCACCTCCAAGGTCTGCTCGCAGCTGGTTAGCTGTCAACAACGTTTTAAATTGGACCGATCAATTGGGACATACCAGCTCCCCCGTCGACTGGCGCTTAAAGCAAAGGCCGTTGGGTTTTGAAGGGGCTTCCTTCTCGGCATCACGCTGCGCTTTTTTGTCTTGCTCTTGTTGCTTGTTGAAGTCGCTGAAAGCTTGCCGATGGCGTTGTTCGCAGTCGGCACGCGCTTCAGGGGTGGGGTACTTAATGCAAGACTCTTCGGCTCTGCCCAAAAAAGTATCCGTCCCACAGGCACTCAGCAGTCCAACAGCGGACAATGCAACAAGAAGTGCCATCGTCTTCATAAGATCACTTTCAAGTTCAATCTGGTTTTTTAAAATAACTTTTAGACCCAATTCACTATAACTGAACCACAAGCAGATTCTGGCGCAGAACCGCCGAATTTCAACTCTCAAAACCCTTCGCCCAAAAGAAAACCCCGAGTTTGTCGGGGTTGTTTCCGGCCCTGGCAAACAGCCAAAGTCTCAAAGGTTGAATGAAATTACTTCAAAGCCTTGAAGCGAACGCGCTTGGGCTTCGCACCCTCTTCGCCCAGGCGGCGTTTCTTGTCGGCTTCGTATTCTTGGTAGTTGCCGTCAAAGAACACCCACTGACTGTCGCCTTCAGCAGCCAGGATGTGGGTGGCAATGCGATCCAAGAACCAACGATCGTGGCTGATGACCATGATGGAGCCGGCAAATTCCAGCAGCGCGTCTTCCAAGGCGCGCAGGGTTTCCACGTCCAAATCGTTGGAAGGCTCGTCCAGCAGCAACACGTTGCCGCCGGCGATCAAGGTCTTGGCCAAGTGCAAACGACCGCGCTCACCGCCGGACAACATGCCGACCTTCTTTTGCTGGTCGCCGCCGTTGAAGTTAAAGCGGCCGCAGTACGCGCGACTGGCCATTTGGAACTTGCCCACGTTCAAAATGTCCAAGCCGCCTGAGACGTCTTCCCACACGGTTTTGTCGTTGTTCAGGTCGTCACGGTTCTGGTCCACAAAGGCCATGCGCACGGTCTGGCCGATCTTGACTTCGCCGCTGTCTGGTTGCTCTTTGCCGGCAATCATTTTGAACAGCGTCGACTTACCGGCGCCGTTGGGGCCGATGATGCCGACGATGGCGCCCGCAGGCACTTGGAAGCTCAGGTTGTCGATCAGCAAACGGTCGCCAAAGGACTTGCTGACGTTCTTGAACTCGAACACTTCATTGCCCAAACGCTCGGCCACAGGAATGAAAATTTCCTGCGTTTCGTTGCGTTTTTGGTAGTCGAAGTCCGACAGTTCTTCAAAACGCGCCAAACGTGCCTTGCTCTTGGCTTGGCGGCCTTTGGGGTTGGAGCGCGCCCATTCCAATTCTTTCTTCACCGCCTTAGAGCGGGCATCTTCAGTGCGCTGCTCTGTGGCCAAACGGGCGTCCTTTTGCTCCAACCAGCTGGAGTAGTTGCCTTTGTAAGGAATGCCGGAGCCTCGGTCCAATTCCAAAATCCATTCGGCGGCGTTGTCCAAGAAGTAGCGATCGTGGGTGATGGCCACCACGGTGCCCGAGAAGCGTTGCAAGAACAACTCCAACCAGTCCACCGATTCGGCGTCCAAGTGGTTGGTGGGTTCATCCAGCAGCAGCATGTCGGGGCGCGACAACAGCAAGCGGCACAGGGCCACCCGGCGTTTTTCACCGCCCGACAATTTGCCGATGATGGCATCCCATGGCGGCAGGCGCAGCGCGTCAGCGGCGATTTCGAGTTGGTGTTCAGAAGCATCACCGGCTGTGGAGATGATGGCTTCGAGCTGGGCCTGTTCGGCGGCCAGGGCATCAAAGTCAGCGTCTTCTTCGGCGTAGGCCGCATAGACTTCTTCGAGGCGAGCGTGTGCGGCTTTGACCTCGCCCATGCCACTTTCAACCGCTTCGCGCACGGTTTGCTCGTTGTCCATGATGGGCTCTTGCGGCAAATAACCGATCTTCAGGCCCGCCATCGGAATGGCTTCGCCTTCGATCTCTTTGTCGATACCGGCCATGATTTTGAGCAAGGTGGACTTGCCCGAGCCGTTGGTGCCCAGCACGCCGATCTTGGCGCCAGGGAAGAAGGACAGCGAAATGTCTTTGAGAATATGACGCTTGGGCGGCACGATTTTGCCGACCCGGTTCATCGAAAATACGTATTGAGCCATGGTGCTTTAGAGAAATGTTCAACCGGCCCGCCAGCGCCAGGGTGGCACTACAGGCGAAGCCGTCAACCCGACATTATCCCAGCAACACCGCTCGCCAGCGCAAAACCTGACTAATTACAGGCCAGCGCGCTGCACTTGCGCCTGCAGCGCGGTCTGCAAGGTGTTCAAACTCTCAGCGAAATGGGCCTGGGTTTCAGGGTTCAAACGCCCCCGGCTCAAGGCCTTTTGCAGCTGCGCAGCCAGGGTTTGCGCGTTCATGCGCATCAGGCTGCGCGCGTCGGGCGGCAAATTGGCGGGCGGTTTGACCAGCGCATCGGTCATGCGGCGCAGATGTTCGCGCTGCACATTGCGTCGCAGCAAGCTGGCGTCTTGCCCTTGAAGCGCTTCTGACCAAATGGCGTTTTGCAAGCTGTCGTGCAGCTGCGCCAAGCTCAAAGGCACGACGCCTTTGGGCGCTTTGAGCGGTGCTTCAAGCAAGCGTGCGGCCACGGCGGGGGAAAACAAAGGGTCCAAAATGGCGCGCTGCAACGCCAACACACTGCTCACCACCGAGGCCTGTGGGGCGCCCCTGCGTTCAAAAGGGTCGGCCGCCAAACGGCTGAGCAACTGCGGATCAAAGCGAAAACTCTCGGCGCGGAAAAAATCTTGCGTGATCAGCTGCAAGGCCTCGCGCTGGCGTGCGGCGGGCACGGCCTCAAACAAGGCGCGGCCCGTGCCTGCGCGGTCACGCCGCGTGAGCACGCCGCCCACGTATTTGGCCGCCAAGGGCGCCACCTGCGACAAGGCTCTGAAGCCGCTGTTGAAACTGCGGGTCAAACGCTCGTAGCTTTCACCGTCGGCCAGCTTCAAGGTTTGCAACCGGTCCCATAACTGGCGCGACAAGGTCATGCGGCGCTTGTAGTACGCCAGCGGGTCAGAGCCCAGGTCAAAGCGATTCACGTCCGGGTCGATGCCTTCGGTCATGCCATAGCCCGCGTCTTCGTCGGTGGCGAAGGCCAATTCAGGCCGGATGGACTGCGCGGTGATCTGCGCCAGCCCGGCGGCCTCTTGCGCCGATTCAAACAGGCTGTAGCCATAGGCAATCGCCCAGTGGTCGTAAACCCCCAAATCGCCCATCACATAGTCGCCCTGGTTTTCGTTCGCGGGTGAAAGATTGAACGGCAGATAGTCCATGACCGAGCTGGACAGCCCATGCTCGCGGGTAAAGCGCGGGTCTTGCAGTTGCGCCAGGCTGTAAACGGTAGAGCCGCGAAAGTTGTGACGCAAGCCCAGGGTATGACCCACCTCATGCATCATCACATCTTTGACATACTGCTGCGCGAGCTTATCTGCTTGCGGGCCGTCCATGGCCAAGCCCTGGCTTTGCAGCCAGTCCATCGCAAAGTGCAGCTCGTGGGCGGCGTCATGGGCGTAGTTGCAGAACTGGGCGTCATGGCCGGCATGCACATGCGGGCGTTGCGCTGCACTCTCCCAATCTTCAACAAAGGTGCGCCTGGCGCTGCGGGCAAACACATCCGACATGCCAATGTCGGCGCGCAAAATCTCACCCGTGCGCGGATCGGCCTGCGAAGGGCCAATGGCAAAGCCCACATCGGCGCCACTGAACCAGTGAATGATCGCGTGCCTGGCGCCCATGGTCGTAGGCTCGTCCGCTGGAGTTTGCTGGCGCACTTGCAAAGCGCCTTGTAAACCGATTTTTTCAAACGCCCGGTTCCAAGCCAACACACCCTCGCGCACGGCTTGACGGTATTTTTCAGGAATGTTTTTGTCCAGCCAGTACACCACCGGTGTTTTCACGGGTGATGAAGCGGCTGCGGGGTCTTGCTTTTCCAAGCGCCAGCGCTTGATCAAGTGGCGACGCGGTTTGACCTGGGTGTCCTCGGTGTAGTCGACCCGGCCCACGGTGAAGTATCCGACCCGCTCGTCGGCCATGCGCGGCATCATGGGCTCGGGCAAGATGGAGAAGCTGTAGTCAAAGTGCACAAACAGGCTGCGCGGATCGGGCGTGGCCTGCGGCGGAGACGGCATAGGCACCAACGAAGGGGTCAAGGGCGGCGCCGACAACTTGGGCACAGAAAAATGCGCCTGCACTTCCAGGCCGGTGATCTGCGCGGAGTTGCGCAGCGCCGCAAAGCTGCTGTTGCGCGTGTCCAGCGCAAAAGGCATGCGGTAGGCGGCTTCCAAATTCGTCAGGTAGCCGGGGATGTCGGTCATCAGCAAGGCCTGCGCCTCGATCAGCACCGCCTGGGTGGTGGGGTCGGGCGCAGCCACCAGCGGGGCGCTGGCGAGCAAGCTGTCTGAAAACGATTCAGCCACAAACTGCGCTTGCGGCGTGCCAGGTTGTGCAAAAAATTCTGTGTTCTTGGCGATCAATTGCACTTGATTACCGACCTTGCGCCATACCACCGCTTGTGCGCCGCCCATTTGGCCACCATACAAACCCCGCTCGCCCACTGAACGCGGTACGTTGTAGGAGAAAAACATCAGCTGATTGAACTGCTCAGGCCGAATCGTGATCCACACTTTTTCGTCTTTTTGATGCAGGGTGAGCAGGCCCGGTATCGTTTTCGCGTCTTGCAACACCTCTTGCATGGGCTTCAAGGCGCCCGGCGCCGGGGCTGCTTTGCTGGACGCGCCTTTGTTGGCAGTCGTTTCTACTGTGGACTGCGGCTTGGCAGCGGATGGCGGCTCGGGCGCCTGAGCGACCGCGTGCACAGCGATCGCTGAGCCCAAGGCCAAGGCTGAAAGTCGATTCCAAACAGGTGAGAAAGGCATGTGCGCTCCAGGTTCAGTCTCGCCCATTCTAAGGAAACTCAGGGCCGACTTGGAACCCAGAGACAAACCCCGTTAAACTACCAGCGAATCACGCACAGATGAGCAAAGGACTGCGATGAGCGTTTCTTCCGTTTCCCACCGCCCAGCGCCGCCACCGGTGCAGCATCAACCTGCCCGCGAACCGGTCAAGGCTGCGGCCAAAGAAACGCAGCCCAAGCCCAAAGTCGAGGCGCATGCCGCGCATGCCCAGCCCACTTACAGCCATGCCAAAGAAAAACCCGCTGCCCCAGCCAAGGGACAACGGGTCGACGTTCAAGCCTGAACGCTGCGCCTTTAAAGCTGCAACTCCGAAACTTCACCCGATCGGTTCGAAAACTGCACCAGGCTGTCCAAGGCCTCGATCACCACGCGGGCTGACCGCGAACCATACACCTCCACCTTGAGCCAAGCAGCTTCGGCCTGCAATGCCTCCTGGCTGGGCAAGGTGGTCGACCAGACGCGGCCTTCTGCATCCCAGCGGTAACCCCGGGCCTTGAGTTTGTCTTTGCTCTCAAACGGTGCGCCCACCGCGCGCAGTTTGTAGCGGGTGTTTTGCGCCGCAGCCATCAAGCACGCCAAGCCGGTTTGCGGCTCTTTGGGCAAGGGGCGCGCCAGCACCTGCAGCAAGGCATGGCAGTCGACCTGGGCGCGGTGCGCGTCGTAAAACCAACCGCATTCGTGCGCCAAAAATTCGAGCTTGGCAGAGCCTGTGCCCTGCGCTTTCCAATCGATCCCGGCAAAAGAGCAAGCCCATGCCTTGCCCGCGAACACGGGCAAACGCGCCTCCACAAACGGGCGGTCAAAACCGGCGTTGTGCGCCACAATCAAATCGGCACGTGCCACCATCTCGTTCACGCGCGCATCGTTCAAGCGGTGGCCCTGCACCATGGCACTGTCAATGCCGGTGATCTGCACGATGGCGGGTGGGATCGGTTTACCCGGGTCTTCAAAGTCTTCGTAGATCTCGACTACGCCCACGGGCAAACCGGTCGTGGTGTCCACCTCCACCGCCAGCATGGCCAACTCAATGATCTGCTCGTTGCGTGCGTCCAGCCCGGTGGTTTCGGTGTCCAAAATCAACACGCGGCGAGTCACCGCACCGGGCGTGGCCGGGCCGTAATCCGTGCAAGGCACCAAGCGGCGCAGCACTTTGTAGTCGGGGTGGGCTTGCAGGGTTTGCGCCATGCGGGAGGCCTCGTCCGAATCTGGTGCGTCGGGTGAAACAGGTGCAGGCGTAGGCAAAGCGACAGGTGCAAGCACTGGTGTCGCCGCTTTTTTCCGCGGTTTGGCGCGAGCGCGGGGCTTATCCGGCTCCACATGGCCCTCGGGCACTTCAAATCCAAAATGGAGTTGGCTCATTCAATTCTCTTGGGTCAGTTGGGACAAGCCACCGCTGCGCAAAACGCGCGTTGCGGTCGCTTGCAACAACACCGATTGTGACGCAAGCAGCAGGGTCAGGCGCATTTTGGCGCGGGTGATACCGGTGTAAATCAACTCGCGCGTCAGCACGGGGGACGCTTTGTCAGGCAAGACCAGCAGCACATGCGCAAACTCGGAGCCCTGTGATTTGTGCACCGTCATGGCCCACACGGTTTCCACCGCGTCCAGGCGCGAGGGCAAGACCCAGCGAATATGCCCGGCTTGCACAAAGGCCACGCGCAGCCCGTTGGCCGTGGGCAAGCACAGGCCCACATCGCCGTTCATGAGTTTCAAATTCGCGTCGTTGCGCGTCACCATGACCGGGCGACCGCTGTACCAAGGCTCCGTGCCCCAACCCAGCCAGTGGCTGATGCACAAATTCAGGTTCTCTACCCCCCAAGGGCCGCTGCGCAAAGCGCACAGCACTTGAAAATCGGCAAAGCGGTCGATCAGTTGCAGCGCTTGATCGTCGCTGCAAACGGCGTGGGGATTGCGCAAAGGCCGCAGCATCTCCAACCAGCGGGACCAGCCTTGGCGCGCGGCGTGCGCCACCGCCGGGTGCGGCAAGCGCGGCACGCTGAGCAGGTCGACCTCGGGCGGGAACAAAGGGTCTTGTGTGGATGAGGCAAGGGGGCATTGCGTCAACAAAGTTTTCACGGTGCTCACATCGCCCACATTCACGGCTTGCGCCCATTGGCCAATGCCGCTGTCATGCGCAAAGCGCCGGGAGTGACGCAGCATGACGGTGTGCTGTGCCAGCGCGGCACTGGGGCCTGAGGGCGTCACAAATTCGCTTACATCTTGGCCGGTGTGGGCGTGAATCCAATCGGCCGTGTCTGCGGTGTAGCCGCCCAAGGCGGCGCCGTCGCACAGTTGGGCCATGACCGCGCCGGCCTCGACCGAGGCCAGTTGGTCTTTGTCGCCGAGCAAGATCAAACGCGCGGTGAGCGGCACAGCGGCCAGCAAGCGGGCCATCATTTCCAGATCGATCATCGACGCTTCGTCGACCACCACCAGATCACAAGCCAACTCGGGCACCTCGCGCAGCGGTGCGTCCGGGGTGAACTGCAGCAAGCGGTGCAAGGTCTCGGGCGCGGCAGGGGGCTCGATGCGCAATTCTTGCGGCAAGCGCGCAATGGCCGACTGGATGGCTTCACCCAAGCGACTGGCCGCTTTGCCCGTGGGCGCGGCCAAGCGAATGCGCAGCGGTTTTTGTTGCAAGCGCGCCTGCGCCGTCAACAGCGCCAACAACCGCACGACCGTGGTGGTTTTGCCGGTGCCCGGCCCGCCCGTGATCAAGGTGAGCGAAGAGCGGGCCGCCAAGGCGCAAGCCACTTTTTGCCAATCCATCAGATGGGGTTGTTGTGGATCGACCTGAGGTTCGTCGGGCGGGAACAAGGCATTCAAGTGCGCCACAGAACCGGTGGTCTCCAGCAGGGACTGGGCCCAGCGCACACGCAAGGCGTGCATCACGTCTTGCTCGGCTTGGTAGGCCCGGCGCAAATACAAGCGTTGTGACGGCGCGCTGCCGGTCAACACCATAGGCGCACCCTCGCCCACACACCAAGGCAAACTGGCCGCCGCCGAGCACAAGTCGGGGGGCAGAGCCTGTGCCTGCACCGCAGTCCAACCCAATAAAGCCGCAGCTTGGTCTTGCAAGGCCTGCAGATCCAGGCAGGTATGACCGCGCCCCATTTGGTAACTGGTCAAGGCCGCCAGCCAGTGGTGACGCGAATCGGGCGACGGCGCTTGCACTTGCAAGAAATCGGCGAATGCGCGGTCCAAGGCCGTGCAAGCGTCTAAACCCAAAGGCTTGAGCTGAGTCTGGCTCTGTGGCTTGATTTGAGGTGCGGCGCTCTTCATGCATGCTCCTTGAATGCGTCGTCCAGCGCTTCGATCATGGCTTGCGGTGGGCGGTGAGCGAACACGCCGGCACCAGCTTGGTCAATGCCCCGGGCAAACAGATACACCGCGCCGCCCATGTGCGTCTCGTAGTCATAACCGGGCAAACGTGCTTGCAGCAACCGGTGCAGGGCCAGCAGGTACAGGCTGAACTGCACGTCGTAGCGGTGTGCCAGCAGGCCTTGCGCCAAGTCGGTTGGCGCATAGCCGGCGAGTTTGTTCGACTTGTAGTCCAGCACGTAATAACGACCCGCATGCTCAAACACCACGTCCATGAAGCCGGTGAGCAAACCTTGCAAGCTGCGCGCTTGCAAGGGCTCACGCGGCTGACCCGGCAAGACATGGGCGCTGATGATGGCGTCCAAAGCCTGGGCCTGAACGCCGTGGGTGAGCAAGGTGAAATTCATTTCCGCCCAGGCCGATGCAGAAGTCAGATCAGACAGCACCAGCGAGGGTGTTGGCTTGGACACTGACGCCTCATTCAAAGCCTGAGCCAAAGGCAAAGGGGTGTGTGCAATGTGCCGTAACCATTGCAGCAGCAAGGCGCATTGCGCTTCGTCCAAGGCCAACGCGGCGGTTTGGCTGTTGAAGAGTTGCAGCCAGCGCTGACCTGTTTCTGAAGCAGGGCTTTGCGCCTCTTCGCGGGCGATGGGCCAGCCTTCATGCAGTTGCCACTCCAGCAGGTCGTGCAGCAAAGTGCCATAGGCGCTGCCGGCTTTGAAATCATTGAAGGGCAGGAGCGGTGCGGTCACGGCCAGCGCCGTTGCCGCCCAATCCAGTGGGGCGTTGCTGTTGTCTTGGGGGTCTTTTTGGGCGTCATGTTGGGCATCTGCCCAGCGCTCATCATTTTCGCTGGGCAAGGTCCATGAGGCTGCATGATCGAGCTGCCGCGTCAGCGCACTGAAACTGGCCATCCACCAAGCATTGCGGTGCTGACGCATGGGGGTCAAAGCCGCTTGGGGCAAGGGTGGCACCACGCTCGGCCGGTACAACGCATCGCTGGGCTCTGGGGCGGACAGCACTTGAATCGCTGGGCAATCTGCCCATGCTTGCAGCTTCGCCTGCAGATCATCACCGCCCGAGCGGCCCAGCAGATCGCTCAGCGCACTGGCCGGGGTTTTGCTTTTGGCGGTGAAGTCTTGGCTGCGGTTGACCACGCCCAAAAACAACGCCTGCTTGGCGCGGGTCAGGGCCACATACAACAGGCGTTTGTCTTCGGCCAGGCGTTCGCTATCGCTGCGCAGCGAGTCCTTTTTTTCTTTTTTGAAGTTAGAAGCAAAGGGTACATACACCCAGGGAAACTGCAAGCCCTTGGCCTTGTGCATGGTGATCACCTGCACCAAGTCGGCATCAGTTTCCAGCCGCATCTGCGCGGCATCGCCACTGGCTTGTGGGTTGTGCAATTGGTCAGCCAGGTAACGCAAGACCGCGCCCTGCCCTTGCAGATTCAGACTGGCTTTTTGCAGCAGATCGCCCAGGTGCAGCAAATTGGTCAACCGGCGCTCAGGGTCGGTGGTGCTGGCGGTCAGGCGCTGGGCAATCTGCTGCTCATGCAGCCATTGGTAGAGCATGGGCAAAAAGCCTTGGCGTTGCCAAGTCTGCTGCCAGCGGCCAAAACACTCCACCTGCGCGTCCCAAGCCGCCTCGTCTTGCAACAAGTGTTCGATCTCGGCGGGCCCCAAACCCAAGGTGCGGCAACTCAGGGCAGAGCGCAGGTGTTGCACCGACTGTGGCTGCGCAATGGCATGCAAGACGTGCCACAGGTCCAGCGCTTCGCGCGTGGCAAAGACACTGTCGCGGTCCGACAAATACACGCTGCGCACGCCGCGCGCCTGCAGCGCATGGCGTATGGCGCGCGCCTCTCTGCCGTCGCGCACCAACACGGCCAGCTGCGCCGGTTGCGCGGCGCCGCTTTGCAGCAAGGCCACCATTTGGCTGGCGCAAATCGCGGACATGCGCTGCAGGTAATGCGGCGCACTCAGCGGTGCATCGGTGTGCAAATGCCAGACCGTCATGGCCGATTCAGCCGCCTCCACGGCAACAGACGTCTGTGAGGATTGCGGTGGCTGTGCAGGCCAAAATTCCAGCGCACCAAAGGGTTGGATCGCATGGCTGAACACATGGTTCACCGCCGCAATCACCTGCGGCGTCGAGCGGTAGTTGTGCAGCAAAGTGTGCACCGCTTGCGCGCGCTCACGCGCTGCCAAATAGGTGGGCAGATCGGCACCGCGAAAACTGTAAATGGCTTGCTTCGGGTCGCCGATCAGCAGCAAAGCCACATCACGGGCTTGCGGGTCGGGGTAAATTTTGGACAGCGCACCCCATTGCCAAGGGTCGGTGTCTTGAAATTCATCCACCAAAGCCACCGGGTACTGGCGGCGAATCACCTCGGGCAAACGCGAACCGGGCAAGTGCAAAGCCGCGTGCAAGCGGGTGAGCAAATCCGAAAAATCAAATTGACCGCGTTGTTGTTTGCTGCGGTCATAACTGTGCGCAATCGCCTGTGCGGCATGGGCCAGCAGAGACTCTTGCGGAGATTGAGCATCGACTTGCGCATCGCTCCACACCTGCATGGCGCTCAGAGCGCCGGTACTGTCCACCGGCTGCGGACGGTTGGCCTTGGTTTTGCCTGTCAGTGCTTGCAAACCAAACTTGGCTGCCAGCTTCTGGTCTAAATCTGCACCCTGCGTCCAGGCCTTGAGCTGCTGCAAGTAAGCGGCGCGCTGAGCCACCTTGAAGCTGTTGCCATTCAAGTCCTGGTCCATGGCTTTGGCCAATTGCGCCAGCAGCGCATCGGCATGAATCGCCCACAGCAGGCGTGCCTGGACTTCGCATGCAGCTACGAGCTGCTGCGAGGCAGACCACTGCTGCATGATCTGCTCGGGTGTGGCGAGCGCAGGCGCGGCGGGGGCCTCTGCAGCCAGGTCGTCCACCGCCGTGTCGGTGGCTGCGGGCGGGTTTCGCTCTTGGGCGCGCCACAGTGGCTGCAATTTTTTGACCAAGGCTTGTGGCGTTTTGGCGATCGGCAGCAAGGCGCTCAATTGAGCTTCGTCCAAAGCGTAATACCACTGGCGCCAGTAATCGGCAGCGGCCTGCAATCGCAAGGCCTCGCTGTCGTCCACCGTGCTTTGCTCGAACAAACTCGACGAATCGAAAGCGTGCTGGCGCAACATGCGCGAGCTCCAGCCGTGGATGGTGAAAATTGCGGCCTCGTCCATCCACTGCGCCGCCGCATCCAGTCGCGCCGCGCAGCCAGGCCACTCTGACGCAGCGATGCTGTTTTTCAAATCACACAAAAATGCATCAGCGGGTTCTTGCGCCCGCCGAAAATCTTGCGCCGCCTGCGTCAGGCGCAAACGAATGCGGTCGCGCAATTCGGCGGTGGCCGCTTCGGTGAAGGTCATCACCAAAATTTCAGGCGGCGTCAAAGCCCCCTGCGTGCGGCCATGGCCCAACACCAAGCGCACATACAAAGCGGCCAGGGTGTAGGTTTTGCCGGTGCCCGCACTGGCCTCGATCACCTGCAGCCCCTGCAAGGGCAAGGTGATGGGGTTCAAAGGGTGCAAGCTCATGCGCCCTCCCCTGGCTGTTCAGTGGCATCTACCGCGTGCGTCAACTGCACCTGCGTGATCAAGGCGCCATACAGGTTGTTGGCCCACTGCGGCAGGTTAGGGGCCATGTCTTCAAAGGATTCAAACGAGCGTTGCAAATAAGGCGATCTTGTCCATTCCCCTTCGGTCGAGAAACCACCATCAAAAACCTCCTGAGCTTGACGCAAAGCAGCTTCGACCGACGACTCGTCGCCTTCGGCCTCTTCCTGCGACTTCATGGGGTCTGACTCCACTGTTGCAGCGGCACCTTGCATGGCCTGCAAATAGGCCAAGCCGGTGCGCAGTGCAACAGGCAATGGCGCTTGCCAAGCTTGTACGTAAGCTTGCAGCCACAGGCGCAATTGGGCCAAGGCCTGTGCTGGTGACAGAGGCGGCATGGTCGTTTCCCCGTCAATCCCCAAGAGCACGCTGCGCAATGGGTGTGCACTGGCGCAGGACAACACATGCACCACCCACAGGTTCACCCACTTGTCCCAGCGTGGCAAGGCATTGCCTTTGCCGTGCGTCACCGCCCCCGGCTGCAGACTCAATTGCACCCAGCCTGCAGGGCCTTGGCGCAGATCGCGCAAGGCGCCGGTCACCGTCCAGCCATCCACCACCAAGCTCAGCGCTTGCGGCGGCAAGCGCTCTGGGTACTGCATCAACCAAGGCGCTGCCCGCTCGCGCACCGCTTGGGCTTTGTGCAGCACATCGTGACCGAGCTTGCGGCCAAATGCGGCCATGGGCAACTCGCCTTGACCTTGCAAGGACTGCAAGGCATCTTCGGCGCGTTCAGCGTCCGGGGCTTGCAACAAGACTTGCCCCAGTTGGTATTGCGCCAAGCCATCCAATTCAAACGGCTCGTCTTCTGGCGCCGCGGCCTCGGGTTGGGCAATGCGCACGGCCAGGCGTTGACGCCAATACACCTCCACCGGATGCCGCAAAAAGGCTTGCAGGGCCTGGACATCCAAAGTCGGTTCGGGCATTTCGGGCTGGTCTGCAAGGACCGCGGCAAGCGCTTCAACGCCAGTTGAAACACCTGCAGACTGCGCCGCGCCCATGGCGAGTTGCCAGTCGGTGGCATAGGTGCAAAAGCCACTGCCCGCTTCAAAATAGCGCGGCGAAAAAGCTTGCAAGGGTTGCAGCACAGGCTCAGGCGCATCGGCAAAGCGGGCTCGCAGAACGTCCCTCAATTGCGACACCAACACCGAGGTGGGTTGCTCGGCGTTGTCGGTGGCGCGGTGGCTTTGCCAGCTGATGTACAGCTTGTCGCGCGCCGACAGCAGGGCTTCGAGAAACAAATAGCGGTCGTCTTCGCGGCGCGAGCGGTCACCGGCGCGCCACTGCCAGGCCATGAGGTCGAAATCCCGCGGCAAGGTTTGACGCGGATAGTCTTTGTCGTTCATGCCCAGCAAACACACCACTTTGAAAGGAATGGAGCGCATGGGCATCAAGGTGGCGAACTGCACGCCGCCACCCAAAAAGCGCTGGTGCAGCCCCGGCGCCTCGATCTGCGACAGCCAATGCTCGCGCACCACCACCAGGGGCAAGGCCGTGCTCAATGCGGCTTGCTCACACAGCAACAACCAGCGCTGCAAGTCGCGCTGCAGCTGGGCCAGCAGACGCTCTTCGGTGTCGTCACTGGCTGCAAAAAATTGTGCCAGCAAGGCTTGCAAGGTGATCACCCACTGGCTGGGGGTCTGCTCACGCGACAAGGCGTGCAGGCTGTACGTCATGGCTTGCACCCATTGCGCCAAAGAACCCAGCAACTGCGCACTCAGCCCGCCCACCTCGGGCAAGGGCTCCACGCCTTGCCAGGCCGGGCCCTGGCCCGTGGCGTAGCCCATCAGCAAACGCCGCAGGCCAAAGGCCCAGGTGTTTTGATCGATGCCGGCCACCTCAGGCACGCCCCAGGTTTTGCGATGCGACGCATCCAAGCCCCAGCGCACACCGGCGCGGGTCAGCCAGTTTTGCAGCACACGCACATCGGCAGCTTGCAGGCCAAAGCGCTTTTGCACGGCAGCGACTTCAAACAGACTCAGCCAATCGGCCAGACTGATGCGCGAGGTGGGCAGACCGAGCAAGCGCTCCAAGCCTTGGACCAAAGGCATTTCGCGCGAGGTGGTGTCGGCCACCGAAAACGGAATGTGCCGCGCCGTGCCCGGCGCGAAGCGGCCAAACACCGCCTGAATATGCGGCACAAATTGCGCCATGTCGGGCACCATCACCATCACGTCGCGTGCTTGCAAGTCGGGCTCTGCGTCCAGCCAGGCCAAGATGTGATCGTGCAAGACCTCGACTTCGCGTTGCGCCGAATGGGTGGTCACCAGCGTGATCGCCCCGTCCGCTTTCGGCTCGGGCTGCGGCGCAGCGGGCAAGGGCTCCAAGTCCAAAATGTCCGCTTGCAACTGCTGCAATTGGTTCAGACCCTGGCCTGGCTGGGGCTGCGGCAGCTCAAACACCTCGATTTTTTGCAGCACCTGGGCATAGCTTTCGGGCTGGTCGTAGCCGTCGAGCAAATGCAAATAGTCGCGCCCCTGCTTGCCCCATGATGCCAGCAAGGGGTGGGCCTGTTCATGCAGATCGGTCGGATCGCTGGGCAGCGCCTGCAGCGGCACACCGGATTTGGTTTTCTGGCGCGTGCGTGGATTTAAGCCGGCGCGCCCATCGACCACATGGCCCCAGTAATGGCGACACGGGTTTTGCACCACCATCAGCACCTGACTGAAACGCCCCAGCGCCGCCAGGGCTTCAACCGCCTGCATGGGCAAGGCCGAAATACCGAACACCACCACGCGGTGCGGCAAACCCACAGGCCGAGCCGAAGGGGCCCAGGTTTTGAGCGCCTGCATGAACTGCGCATGCACCGCCGAGCGCGAGGCCTGGGCCTGGCTCA
This sequence comes from uncultured Burkholderiales bacterium, assembly GCA_903916355.1. Taxonomy (GTDB): domain Bacteria; phylum Pseudomonadota; class Gammaproteobacteria; order Burkholderiales; family Burkholderiaceae_C; genus Limnohabitans_A. The sequence goes on from CAIWWN010000102.1 coordinate 15,272, forward strand.
CGCCCACATCGTTTTGCAAGGCCCGCCACAAATGGGCTTGCCAGACTTGGTCTTCGGCCAAGGGCTGGGCTGGCCCGGCGCTGGCCTGCAGCACATCGCGGCCTTGCGCCCAGTCGGCCAGCCAATCGGCGCGGTAGCTTTGGTAACCGTCCAGCACGTCGGCCACTTGCTGCGCCAGCTGGTACAGCTTGCGGCCATCGCTGTCGCTGGCCAGGTAATGCGCCAAGGGTTGGTACACCGCATCTTGCGCGGCCACCTCAGGCAGCAGACGCAGCAAACGCCAGACCAGAGCCGACTTGTCGAACGGCATGTGTACGGGCACCGCCTGCGCGCCCAGCACGCTGCGGTACATCTGCCACAAAAAGGCCGAAGGCAACTCCATGCGGGTGGCAGCGCAAATACCCAAAGCCGACTCATTGGCCAGCGCCAGCTCCAGCCAATGCTTCATGCCATTGCTTTGCACCAAAAAGACTTCCGGCTGCAGGGGTGGCAAGGGCCGGTGTTTGACAAACTCCACCGCCAGATCGCGCAGGTCCTCCAGCCGATTGCCATGCACCACCATGAAGCCGGGTTGAAGCGAAAAGGAGGATGGAGCGGTCATTGTTTTTGAGTGTACCCAAGGCCAGGCGCACAGGGTGAGCCCACGCATGGCAATTTCGTGCGACAATACACGTGTTGCCGCCTCCAGTTGCCGCAACATCAGCACTTCTGCTGGGGTCTGACCCGAACGTTCTGTTTGTGGTTTCCATGCCCACCTGTGAATCCCATCGGTCTTTGACTGGCGGCTGTCATCAACAGCCTGACAAACCGATGCCCTGCGCTGGAATCAGCGCTCCTTAAATGAACTTTATTGATTTGAATCTGGCTCCGGCCATCCTCCAAGCCGTGCAAGAGCAAGGCTACGAAACGCCTACGCCCATTCAGGCCCAAGCCATTCCGGCCGTCCTGGCAGGCCAGGACTTGCTGGCCGGCGCACAAACCGGCACCGGTAAAACGGCAGCCTTCACCTTGCCCATGCTGCACAAGCTCACGCTGAGCGAGGCGGGCAAAAACAAATTTGGCGGCAAAGCCATTCGCGCCTTGGTGCTCACGCCCACCCGCGAACTGGCCGCCCAGGTCGAAGAGTCGGTGCGCGACTACGGCAAATACACCGAACTGAACTCCACTGTGATTTTTGGTGGCGTGGGCATGAAACCCCAGATCGACCGCATCAAACGCGGCGTCGACATTTTGGTCGCCACACCCGGCCGTTTGCTCGACTTGGCAGGCCAAGGCTTTTTGGATTTGTCCCAGATTGAAATTTTGGTGCTCGACGAAGCCGACCGTATGCTCGACATGGGTTTCATCCATGACGTGAAAAAAGTCTTGGCCATGGTGCCCAAAGACAAGCAAAGCCTGTTGTTCTCGGCCACCTTCTCGGACGAGATCCGTGAGCTGGCCGCCAACTTGCTGAAGAACCCCCAAAGCATCCAGGTCACGCCCAGCAACACCACGGTGCAACGCATTTCCCAGGTGATTCACCCGGTCGGTCGCGGCAAGAAAAAAGAAGTGCTGGTGCACATCATCAACAAGCACAACTGGAGCCAGGTGCTGGTGTTCACCCGCACCAAGTTTGGCGCCAACAATGTGGCCGACTACCTGACCAAAAACGGCATCAAAGCCATGGCGCTGCACGGCAACAAAAGCCAGACCGCACGCACCCAGGCTTTGGCCGGTTTCAAGAGCGGTGAAATCCGCGCCTTGGTGGCCACCGACATTGCCGCACGCGGTATCGACATTGAAGACTTGCCGCATGTGGTGAACTTTGAAATTCCAAACGTGTCTGAAGACTACGTGCACCGCATTGGCCGCACCGGCCGTGCTGGCGCCAGCGGCGAGGCGGTGAGCCTGGTCTGCTTGGACGAAGAAGGTTTCATGATGGAAATCGAACGTTTCACCAAGCAAGAAATTGCGGTGGAACTGCTTGAAGGCTTTGGCCCTGAGCCAGGTGAAAAAGCAGAACCTATTGCCATGGGTCGCCAGACCTTGTGGGGCGGAGCCGGTCGCCCACCGAGCCGTGACGTGATGCAAGCTGCAGCCAAAGCCGCACGCGGCGACATGATGCAACGCATCCGCGAATCCAAAGCGCCGCAAGGCGAAGGCGGCGGGGGTGGCCGCTCGGCGGGCCCACGTCCTGCACGCAGTGGCCCTCCTCCATCACGTCGCGGCGGCCCGCAAGGTGGCGGCCGTGGCGATGGTCGTGGTGAATTCCGTGGCGACGGCGACAACCGTGGCGACGCTCCGCGTTTTGAAGGTGGTCGCAACGACGGTCCACGCCCAGAAGGCCGCTTTGACAACCGAGGCGACAACCGCCCGCCACGTCAAAACGCGCCGCGCGGTGACCGCGCCCCACGTCGCGATGGCGATGAGTTGCCCCGTCACATCGACCCTTTGATGACAAACCAATTTGCCTCGCGCCGCGATCAACCGCGTCGCAGCAACAACGCCGGCGGCCAACCTGATCCCACACGCACCAGCATCGACAGCTTGGCCGCAGGTCGCGGTGGACCACGTCGCCAGGGCGGTGGTGGTGGCTACGGCGGCGGTGGCGGCTACGGCGGCGGTGGTGGCAACCGCAGCGGTGGCGGCGGACGATCGTTCGGTCGCTGACCCTTGCAAAACCCCAAAAGGCCGCTTTCGCGGCCTTTTTAGGGGTATTGTTGAGACCCTAGTGTGACATCAAGATTTTGAGCAAACCTCAAAGCAAAATCAGCGCTTGCATCAGCGTATGCAACCGGCTGCCACTGCGGATCAACTCGCCTAACACGCTGAAATGGTTGCAGCCCTCCAAGGCTTCACACACGGGCACGGTGCGCGGTCCCCAGGTCTGGTGAATCAATCGGTTCTGGCGCAAAAACTCGCCACTCTCGAGCCCTCCCACCACGGTGAACAGCGTGCGCTGACGCGGTGACGCCCACAGCGCCGGGCTGGCCTGACGAACGTGCTTAGGGGTCAACTGCAAGGAGGCCTGCAAGAACGGCGCCTTGCGCACTGGGGCCAGGTCGAACAATCCCGAGATCGACAACGCTTTGCGCACCAGATGAACCGGCAGCTTGGCGTTCACTTTTTTCCAATCGGTGGCCAGCAGCATGGCCGCCAAATGCCCGCCTGCGGAATGTCCGGCCAAGGTGATGCGCGCAGGGTCTCCGCCATGCGCTGCAATGTGCTGGTGCGTCCACGCCAGTGCGCGGGTCATTTGCAACGCGATGTCCGGCACGGTAACAGTTTGACCCTGCGTGCTCGGACACAAGGCGTAATTCACAATCACCACGCAAGCGCCCATGGCTTGCAGGGCTGGTGCCACAAAGGAGTGGTCTGATTTGTCCAGGCTGCGCCAGTAGCCGCCGTGAATGAACACCACCACTGGCGCATGCGGCTTGGCAGCCGGAAAGATGTCCAACGTCTCATTCACGCCCGTGCCATAGGCTACATCCAGCGTGCAGGCCACTTGGTTGCGCGCGGCCTGCGAGGCACTTTGCCAGCGTGCAAAATGATCGGCAAAGTCGGGCACCAAGGCGCGGTTGTTGTACAAGCTGTCATACCAAGCACCGGATCGGGCACGGGGCGGTTTGGCGGGCGCAGAACTTGAAGTCATGGGGGATCCTCCTAGAGTGAACGGGTTGAAATGGGGTAATGCAAAAGATGTTGAACACAGTGTGCCAGCGCAGTCGCTATCTTGACACATCGCAGGTGACAGCCTTCGGCCCATGACCGCAGCAAAAGCCGCCACAATCGCTTTCAATTTGAATCCGCACGCTTGGAGAAAAACATGACCTTGAACATCGCCGTCCTCGGCATCGGTCGCATGGGCGCGCCCATGGCGCAGCGCTTGTGTCAGGCCGGTTTGAACGTCCACGTCTGGAACCGCACCCCCGACAAAGCCCAGGCCTTGATGCGCCATGGCGCCACAGCCCACGATCAAGTGCAAGACGCGGTGCGAGAAGCTGACATCGTCATCAGCTTGCTAGAGAGTGGCCCCATCGTGAACCACGTGCTGTTTGTCATGGGCGCAGCCCAAGCCATGCAATCGGGCAGCTTGATGCTGGACATGGCGTCCATCAAACCGGCTGAAGCGCGCGACCATGCCGCGCGTTTAAACGCTTTGGGCGTGGCGCATTTGGACGCGCCCGTCTCGGGCGGCACGGTGGGCGCTGAAGCGGGCACGCTGGCCATCATGGCGGGTGGCGAGGCCATTGACTTTGAGCGCGCCCTCCCGGTCTTGAATGTGCTGGGCAAAGCCACCCATGTGGGGCCGCATGGCGCGGGGCAGTTGGCCAAATTGGCGAACCAGATGATTGTGGGCATCACCATTGGCGCGGTGGCCGAGGCGCTGCTGTTGTGCGCCAAAGGCGGGGCCGACATGGCCAAAGTGCGCGATGCCATTGGCGGCGGCTTTGCGCAAAGCCGGATTTTGGAGCTGCACGGCCAGCGCATGGTGGAGCGCGATTTTTCGCCGCGTGCGCGCATGTCGGTGCAACTCAAAGACATGCGCAATGCACTGGACACC
>CAIWWN010000103.1 GCA_903916355.1 uncultured Burkholderiales bacterium
ACACTTTTCTACAGATTTTGTCGGTGTCTGTTTTCGAGAAAACGTCGATTTCATGCGCCTTGCAGACCGATGCTTACACAACCGAACCACCTGACTGCGCTAAGCAGTTGAATTTGTTCACTTTTTAACCGGACACTACTGATTTCATATATCGAATCCGCTCGCGCACCTGATCGAGCAAGCGGCTGGACTGCAAGGAAGGGGCACTGGGTTTCATGACAAATTTATACCTGTACAAAACTACCGCATATGAATCTGTAAGCCAAGGCGCAAGCGGCTTGCAGCCAATTAATCCAAAAGATGTATCGACCCGGCCCGGATGTATCCACCGGGTTTTGTGGTCTACATTACGGTAGGCCGCTTCCATCCCACTATCTCCGGAGGTTCAGCAATGACGAACGGAACAATATCAGTCCTGGCGGGCGTTGCCACCTATATGATCACCCGACTGAGTTACTGGGCTCTGAAGTTCAACCCTCAACGGGACCTTCAATTCTTGCCTGGTCTCCTCGTCGACATCACCATCTGGGCCCTGGTCTTCTTCCTTGTTCGTTGGGTCCTACTGAAAACAACCGCGCCGCAACCCGGCCCGCAATAACTTAGGGCTCGGTCACGCCTAACCGCTCGCTCAACTCGGACCCCGCCGGCATTGTCTTCCGCTCTCCCTCAGCTTCCCGCTAACACGGCTTCGTTCATCGCCTCAGTGCAGGCGGGGCTGGTTAGCTTCATTCGTTAGCTATCACCGACACGGACGAAGATGTTCGAGTTCATTTTTCAGATCCTCGGCGAGATACTGGTTCAGGCGATTGCCGAGGCTCTGGTTGAACTTGGCTTGCATTCGTTGGCGGAACCGTTTCGAAAACCGCCAAATCCATGGCTAGCCGCGGTTGGCTACGCGATCTTTGGCGCGACGGCCGGTGGGATCAGTATTTGGCTGTTTCCGTCAAACTTCGTAGTCGGCGAGGTTCTGCGCTTGGTGAATCTTGTTGTCACGCCGGTCGCCATTGGACTTCTCATGTGCCTTATGGGTGCGTGGCGAACCCGGCGAGGCAATTCCGTGTTGCGCATTGATCGGTTCAGCTATGCATTCCTGTTTGCCTTTGCGTTGGCCTTGGTTCGGTTCTGGTTTACAAAGTGATGGCTAACCATTCCATCGAAGGGATAGCCAACGGCGAGCGAGGTTTAGGCTCCTTGCAAAAGCTCGTGCCGCCGTCGTCTGCGCCTCATGTCAAACGTTAGGCATCGAACTCGCTGCGATTCTTTAGCCGCCGCTTATCCTGGGCGGTCAATTCAAGAAAATTGCTTGATTCCATCGTTGTTGAATTATCTCAAACGTGCTATATTTTTAGGATGAAATGGGAGATCAAATACCACGATGAGAAGTTGCAGGCTGAAGTGCTGGCGTTACCGCCAGGAATTTTGGCCAGATATTTTCACTGCACTGATCGTATGCTTGAGTTCGGCCCAGACTTAGGCATGCCTCACACCCGTGCAATGCGCCTGGGGCTCTTCGAGTTGCGTTTGAAATCCCGTGAGGGTATCGGGCGGGTGTTTTATTGCACCTTGGTGGGCCGCAAGATTGTCATGCTCCATCAGTTTGTGAAGAAAACCGATAAGACGCCTCCAAAAGAATTGGCACTTGCGCGCAAGCGAATGAAGGAATGGAAAGATGTTGACACATAAGCAACTACGCACCAAAGCATTGGCTAATGCGCAGGTCAAGGCTGAATATAAAAAACTGGTCGATGAATTTTCCCTTTTGGACGAATTCTTGAAGGCGCGGGCTGCGCAAGGTCTCACCCAAGCGCAAGTGGCAGAAAGAATCGGCACGACGCAGTCCGCTGTTGCGCGCATGGAGTCAGGTAGCGGCAAACATTCACCATCTCTGGCAACACTGACCAAGTACGCGGATGCTTTGGGTTGCAAGTTGGAGGTGCGCTTGGTTCGCAGGCCTCGGCCCGCGAGAAATTTAACGGACAGTCCGAGCCTGACAATGCCTGAACGCGTTGCGGCTTGAACACAGTGCCACAAGCCAAGGCCGGAATGCGCGAGCGGAGGGCACAAATTCAATGACCTCTGCGGTAGTCGTCCTGGATCTTGATGGGGTCATCGTCAAGACGAACCTGGTCAAGCACGATGCTATGCTTTCATTGTTTGCCGACTACCCGGATCGACAGTCAAGTATGAGTGCATTCATATTGGAGAATGGCGGCGTCCCGCGCAAAGTAAAGCTGGCCGCACTCCTGCAGGAGTTCCTCAACGTCACACCAACGGAACGTGCTATCGAGGGCCTTCTAGCACGCTATGCCAAAGCACTGGAACACCGGTTGGCGATCGCACCGACAGTGGAAGGAGTCGAGCATTTCGTCGCAAGCTGGCCTGGTCCCCGCTACGTGTGTTCCTCTGCACCAGAGTCGGAAGTTCATGAGCAAGTGTCGCGCTTATCTCTCCAAACTCAATTCACCGCCGTATACGGTGGAGACACGCCAAAGAGTGAAGCGCTGCGTCAGATTGCGGCTGCGAATCCCGAACGGAGTGTCGTCTTCTTCGGAGATTCCATTGGCGACTATGAAGCTGCTGTGCGGGCAAAAGTAGGCTTTGTCGCTGTAGCCTGCGAGCGGGACAACTTCGAAAATATGCCTGTCGTCAAAATAAGGGACTTTGCCAATCAAGCAATTCTTGACCGCGCAATGCGAGTTGTCGCCGCCTGAACATGTGTTCGCATTGGATGTCAACAAACTGAAAGCGCCTGACATTACCTTTTGGAGCGTCTGGGAAGAAGGCAATCTCATTGGCTGTGGCGCGCTGAAGGAGCTTTCACTATCCCAAGGTGAAATCAAGTCCATGCGCACCCCAGCGGCTACTCGTAACCGAGGTGCAGGTCGCGCCATGCTTGAACACATCATCGTGGTGGCCAAGCAGCGTGGGTACACGAGGCTTCACCTAGAAACAGGTACGCACGCGGCTTTTGAAACGGCCCACAATCTGTATCGAAGTAAAGGTTTTACGCTGTCCGGTCCGTTCGGAAGCTACCATCCAGACCCGCACAGTGTTTTTATGGAGTTTCGGCTTGGAGGCAGTGAAGCCTAACCCATCGCTTAGGCTGAGCGCTAACGGCAGGCCACCAATTATCTTTACGTTAGAAACCATATTTGGCTAGAAGTTTGATGTCAATTAAGGTATATTTTCTATACTATGAGTCCCTTCGAATTCGACATTGCGAAGAGCGAGTCCAATCGCGCGAAACATGGCCTCGATTTCGTTGAGGCCCAGAGCCTTTGGAATGACCCGATGCTGCTTGAGATTCCAGCAAAAACAGACGATGAGCCGCGATATCTGGTGATTGGGTCAATTGATGGGAAACACTGGTCAGCCGTGATTACCTATCGTGGGTCCAATGTCCGATTGATATCCGTGCGTCGTGCACGCAAAGAAGAGGTGGCACTTTATGAAAGCTAAAAAATTCGAGCAACAGTTTGACGACTGCATCGACATCACGGCTTCGTTGGACCTGTCTAAATCCAAGCGCGTGCTACAGGAGCAGAAAAGGGTGAATGTTGATTTTCCAACTTGGATGATTGACTCACTTGATCGTGAAGCGAGCAAGCTAGGAGTTACAAGACAATCGGTGATTAAAGTCTGGCTTGCCGAGCGTCTTGAGGCGACAACTTCTAACTTGCCGCTCCAACGGACGCGCCCAGGTGCCGCGCGCCGCTGAACTTCACGTTAGGCCGTCGCAGAATCCGCCGTCCTATTTCTCCCGCAGTAAGGATATGCGTGCCAAGTGAACACTGCGAAACTTACCTTGCAATCGAGAGGGACTGTGCAAAAAGCGCGTCGCCCCTCACTTTTACGTTAGGGGCTTAAGCCAAACTCACCCAAGCGCATCTCATACTCGGAACATCAAAATGCATTTGCTCGGTCTTGTCATCATGTCGTTGTCAATCTTCATGTACGGCGCTATTCCTCTCTTGGCGGACCTCAATCAAACCCATGCAATGAATTCAAGTTGGTCCGCGCACGCGAGGTTCCATGTGGCCAACAGGCCTGGGCTGGTGTTACCCGGTACATTTTTGCCAGCCTGGGCCTTGAGTCCTTTCTGCGTTGCCCGGTGAACTCAAACCTTAGGCCGTTTGGAGGTGCGCTCACCCAGTTCGGTACCTGATCGTGGTACTATCGCCGAATGAAGCGGAAGCACCAGCGAACTCTTGAACTGATCTTCGCCCGCCCTACAAGCGCAAACGTCCAGTGGCGCGATATTGAAGCACTGTTTGTAGAACTGGGCGCCGAAGTCAGCGAGCGCGAGGGTAGTCGTGTAGCCGTGGTCTTGTTCGAAGAAGTGCGAGTGTTCCACCGACCTCACCTCTCTCCGAATACGGACAAGGGCGCGGTGGCGAGCGTGCGCAAGTGGTTGGAACAACACGGAGTGGAACCATGAATGTAATGACGGTAGATGGGTATCACGCGAAGATCGAATACGACGAAGAGCTCGATCTCTTTCGAGGTGAAATTCTGGGTCTGAATGGCGGCGCTGATTTTTACGGCAAGAACCCGAAGGAACTTCGGACCGAATTCAAGAAGTCGCTCCAAGTCTTCCTCGACGTGTGTAAAGAGAAGGGCCTTGAACCACGGCGCAATTTCTCCGGCAAGTTCAACCTGCGTATCTCGCCCGAGTTGCACGAACGACTGGCAATCGAAGCACAGGCTCAAGGCAAGAGCATCAACACGCTTGCTCAAGAAGCGTTGCAAGAACGAGTGGCCTCTTGAGACAGACGGCAACCCTTCCTTCAAGCCGACAGTCACCGGGCTGCGCCCGCCGCCTGCCGCTTAAGTCAAACGCTAGCCGTTACAAGTCCACGCTTCGCAGCCGCCGGTTGCCAAGCGGTTTTGAATCAAGCGCAAGGGCATGTCAGGGATGTCGGTCAAGGCTTTGCCGATGCAGCTTCAGTAATCTACTAACTTAAGTCGAATAAGGCCTTGGCTCTAATGTCTTAAGATCAACCCCTATGAATTGGCTAGACAAAATCAAATGGGATGACAAAGGCCTGGTGCCGGTCATTGCCCAAGAAAAAGACAGTGGCGACGTGCTGATGTTCGCCTGGATGAACCGCGAGGCCTTGCAAAAGACGGCCGAGCTCAAGCGCGCGGTGTATTTCAGCCGTTCGCGCAACAAGTTGTGGTTCAAGGGCGAGGAGTCGGGCCATGTGCAAACCGTGCACGACATTCGCATCGATTGCGACAACGACGTGGTACTGCTCAAGGTGACCCAGTTGGGCCACGAGCCGGGCATCGCCTGCCACACCGGGCGCCACAGCTGTTTTTTCCAGAGCCTGCAAGCCGATGAATGGCAAGCGACGGACCCGGTCCTGAAGGACCCTGAAACCATTTACAAGTGAATGCCATGAACGCAGTGGACTCTCTGGCGCGACTGGCGCAAGTCATTGAAAGCCGCAAACCCGCGCAGGGCGGTGACCCCGAAAAAAGCTATGTGGCGCGCTTGCTGCACAAGGGGCCTGATTCGTTTTTGAAAAAGATCGGCGAAGAAGCGACTGAAACCGTGATGGCGGCCAAAGACGTGGACCACGGCGGTGACAAAGCCAAATTGGTCGGCGAGATCGCTGACCTGTGGTTTCACTGCATGATTGCCTTGGCGCATTACGACTTGAGCCCCGCCGATGTGGTGGCCGAGCTGTCGCGCCGCGAAGGCCTGAGCGGCTTGGATGAAAAAGCCATGCGCAAAGTGCAAGAGCGCGAGCGCCTGGGTGAGTAAACATCCCTTCTGAGCACACTGCGCCACATGGATTCCCACATGACCCCGCAAGAAGACGACGCGCTGAAAACCGTCAGCCTGATCAGCTACATCCTGCATTTGATCGTGGCCGTCAGTGCGGTGGTGCCTGGTGCCCAAATGGGGCCGCTGCTGTTGTTGGTGGCGTTGGTTTTGGACATGGTCAAACGGCAAGACGCCCGAGGCACTTGGCACGAAACGCATTTTCGTTACCGCATCCGCTCTGTGCTGTGGGCCGCAGGTCTGTACTTGATCACTGCGCCTTTGTGGTTTTTGTTTTTATTTCCCGGTTGGTTCGCCTGGCTGGGCATTTCTGTTTGGTTTTTGTATCGCATCGTGTGGGGCATGGTGTGCTTGAACCGGCAACAACCGATTCAACTTGGATAAGACCATGACCGATTCCAACTGCCTTTTTTGCAAAATCATTGCCGGCCAGATCCCTTCACGCAAGGTGTTTGAGGATGAGCATCTGTATGCCTTCCATGACATTGCGCCTTGGGCGCCGGTGCATTTTTTGGTGGTCCCCAAGCTGCACATTCCTTCTATGGCCCAACTCACGCCCGCGCACGCGCCCTTGATGGGACATTTGATGACCTTGCTGCCCCAATTGGCCTTGGAGCAGGGTTGTCGCCCTTACCCTGAAGGGGGTTACCGTATTGTGACCAACACCGGCATCGAGGGCGGTCAAGAGGTGCATCACATGCATTGGCACGTGCTGGGCGGCCCTCGCCCTTGGTTGCGGGGATAATTCCCCGATACACAGGGTGCAAAGCGGCCATTCGGCTCAGTTGTACGCACTTCGCACTTAGAATCACAGCAGTTTGATAGGAGAATTTCATGGGTTCCTTTTCCATTTGGCATTGGCTGATTGTTCTTTTGATTGTGGTCATGGTGTTCGGCACCAAAAAGCTCAGGAACATGGGTTCTGACTTAGGCGGCGCGGTCAAGGGCTTCAAAGACGGCATGAAAGACGGCGGTTCGTCGACCGAAGACAAGCCGGCCGGACAAGTGCAGCACGCGGCTGGCACAGAAAAAGCCACCATCGATGTGGAAGCCAAGACCAAGTCTTGAGCAGAACTAGCCTGAACGGATGCTGTGCTTGATCTAGAGATTTCCAAAATTGCGCTGATTGGTGCCGTGGCTTTGATCGTCATTGGCCCAGAGAAGTTACCCCGATTGGCCCGCACGATGGGCACACTGCTGGGTAAAGCGCAGCGTTATGTGGCCGATGTGAAGGCCGAGGTCAATCGTTCGATGGACCTGGACGAACTGAAAAAAATGAAAGAGACGATGGAGGACGCTGCGCGTGGGGTTGAGCAGTCGGTCCAGACCTCGGCCCTTGATTTTGAAAAGCAGTGGAGTGAAACCACGGCCGGTTTGTCGGGCGATGACGCCGTCACGCATTGGGAACCTCCGCCCCCCAGTTACAAGCACCCTGGCAAGAAGTGGCGGTTGAAGCAAACCGTCATGCCCCAGTGGTACAAATCCCGCAATGGCACCCGAACTCGGGCCTTGTCGGGTGCGGCGCGGGTTGCGCGCTATCGGCCCAAGCCCCTGAATTGACCCATGTCTGAAAATCCAAAATCTCCCGAAGACGAACTGGCCGGGACCGAACAGCCCTTTGTCACCCACTTGATGGAGCTGCGCGATCGCTTGGTGCGCGCCATGCTTGCCGTGGGCGTGGCCGCGCTGATCCTGGCCCTGTACCCGGGGCCAGCCGCCCTGTACGACATTTTGGCGCAGCCCTTGGTGGCCAACCTGCCCAAAGGGGCTACGCTGATCGCCACCTCGGTGATTTCGCCTTTCATGGTGCCGCTGAAGATTTTGATGATGGCCGCCTTTTTAATAGCCCTGCCTGTCGTGCTCTACCAATTGTGGGCGTTTATAGCACCGGGTTTGTATGCCCACGAGAAGAAACTCGTCATGCCCTTGGTGATCTCCAGCACGCTGCTGTTTTTTATCGGGGTGGCGTTTTGTTACTTCTTTGTCTTTGGCCAGGTCTTCAAATTCATTCAAGGCTTTGCGCCCAAGAGCATCACAGCGGCACCTGATATTGAAGCTTATTTGAGTTTTGTCTTGTCCATGTTCCTGGCCTTTGGCATGACCTTTGAAGTACCGATTGCGGTGGTCGTACTGGCGCGTATGGGTGTGGTCAGTGTGGCCAAACTCAAGGAGTTCAGGGGCTACTTTGTGGTGCTGGCCTTTGTGGTGGCGGCCGTGGTGACCCCACCGGATGTGGTTTCGCAACTGGCCCTGGCCATTCCCATGTGCATCTTGTACGAATTGGGTATTTGGGCCGCGCAGATCTTCATCAAGCACACCCAGGCCCCCGCAGAGCCCGAGTGACTGCGCCTCAGGCCAAGTCCATTAAAGACCTGAAGGGCTGCAGCCATCAAGCCGCATCACTTGTCCTTGGCCGTGCGCCGCAGGGGACGCGTTCCCGGGGTGACCGTTAACTGCAGCGCTTGTGCCCCGCGCAGCACTTGCAGAACCGAGACTTGGCCAGGTTGGAGCGCGGCCACTTGGCTGAGCAGTTCAGCCACATTCGCCACAGGGTGTGTGGCCACCTGGGTGATCACGTCGCCCGGTTTGAGGCCTGCCTTGGCGGCTGGACCATTTTGCAAAATCCCTGCGACCATGACCCCTTTGGGCAGTTGACCCGTTTGTGCGTTTTGCGGTACGCCAAACGCTTGGGCTGACTCTGCATTCAGTTCACTCGGCTCTAAACCCAACCATCCCCGGGTGACCTTGCCTTCTTTAAGCAAACTGTCCATGATGCTTTTGGCGGTCGACACCGGGATGGCAAAGCCAATGCCCATGCTGCCGCCCGAGCGTGAATAAATGGCCGAATTGATGCCCATCAAATGCCCGTCCACATCCACCAAGGCCCCACCCGAATTTCCAGGATTGATGGCGGCATCCGTTTGGATGAAATTTTCAAACGTGTTGATCCCCAGGTGATTTCGCCCCAAGGCGCTGACAATGCCGGAGGTGACGGTTTGCCCAACGCCAAAGGGGTTGCCGATGGCCAGAACCACATCGCCGACCTGCAAGTTCTCCAGGTTGCCCAGCACAATCGAAGGCAGGTTGGCCATCTGAATTTGCAACAAAGCCAGATCGGTGTCAGGGTCTACGCCAATCACTTTGGCCGCAGCGGTGCGCCCGTCCGACAGCACCACTTCGATGTCGTCAGCCTCCTCGATCACATGGTGATTGGTCAGGATGTAGCCCGCAGGGCTCACAATCACGCCGCTGCCCAAGCCACCCTGATGGGGTTCTTCGCTCGGGCCATTGAAGAATCGAAACCAGGGGTCTCCCTTGTGATGAGGCTGCTTTTTTTGGCTGGTGTTGATACTCACCACCGCAGGCGAGGCCGCCCGTGCCGCGGCACTTAAACTGCCTGCGGGACGTTGAAAAGGGCTGGTCACGGGCGCTTGCTGCAGACCCAAGTCGCCGAGGGTGCGCGGCGCGCTGATCAGCCACTGCGGTTTGAGGGTGGAGACGACAAACAGCACGGCCAGCAACACGGTCACGCTTTGAGAAAATAAAAGCCAATATCTTTTCATGGGCCCATTGTCGGGGAATTGCAAAAGACGCGCGAGAGGGGTGGGCAACTTCACTCACAATGGGGCCCGACTCAATTTTTTCCAAGTCATGACCGAAGCCAAACAACTCAGCCAGGTTTTTGATAATTTGCTGCAACCCGCCCGTTTCAAAGACTACGGGCCCAACGGCTTGCAGGTGCAAGGCCGCGAGCAGATTCACACCCTGGTCTCGGGGGTGACGGCCAGCAAAGCCTTGATTGAAGCGGCCATCGATTTGAAAGCCGATGGCATCTTTGTGCATCACGGACTTTTTTGGCGCGGCCAAGACGGCTGCGTCGTCGGTTGGATGCGCGACCGCTTGAAGTTGTTGCTGGCGCATGACATCAACCTTTGGGCCTACCACCTGCCGCTCGATGCGCATCCCGAGTGGGGCAATAACGCGCAATTGGCCAAGGTCTTGGGTTTTGAAACCACAGGCCGCTTCGGCGAGCAGGACCTGGGGTTGATGGGCCATCCCGGCGAGGATACTTTTGTCAATGCCCAGTCCCTGGCCGACCATGTGGCGCAGCGATTGGGGCGCAGTGTGACCTGCATCGACCCCACGGGGCAAGAAATTCGCAAAGTCGCTTGGTGCACCGGCGGCGCCCAGGGCTATTTTGAGAGTGCCATCGCGGCCGGTGTGGATGCGTTTTTGACTGGCGAAATTTCAGAACCCCAAATGCACTACGCGCGCGAAATGGGGGTGGCCTTTTTGGCTTGTGGTCACCACGCGACCGAGCGTTATGGCGCACCCGCTGTGGCCGGCCATGTGGCGCAGAGCCTGGGCTTGGCGCACCATTTCGTCGACATTGATAACCCTGCTTGAATGGCCATGACGCAACTCACTTCTTCTGCGCTCGCTGCATTGCCTTTGGCCATCACCATGGGCGATTCTTGTGGCATTGGGCCTGAAATCATTGTCAAAGCCTTTGTGCAAGATGCGCTGGCCACACAAGGCGCTTTCGTGGTGGGCGACCTGGGCGTGATGCGCCGAGCGGCGCAGCTGCTGCGCGGTGGTTTGGCTTGCACGATTGTGGAGATCAAGCGACCTTCAGAGGCGCTGGGCCTGCCCGCGCATTGTCTGCCTGTGTTGCAGGTGCTGCCTGTGATGGCTGAGTTAGCGTGGGGACACATTTCAGCGTCAGCTGGGCAAGCCGCAGGGGATTGCATTTTTTGGGCAACCCGCGCCGCCTTGCGAGGACAGGTTTGTGCGGTCGTCACGGCGCCCTTGCATAAAGAAGCGTTGTCAGCGGCAGGCGATCCTTATGACCGCTACCCCGGCCATACCGAGTTGCTGCAAGCCGAGTCGGCGGTCTTTTTGCAAAAAAATATTCAGGATGTGCCGGTGCGCATGATGCTGGCGAACGATGAATTGCGCACGGTCTTGGTCAGCATCCATATGTCTTTGCGGCGCGCCATTGAGGCGGTGACTTTCGACAATGTGTTGCAGACTATTGGCATCACCCATGAAGCGCTGACGGCCACACTGGGCCGCGCACCACGCATCGCCGTGGCGGGCCTGAACCCGCATGCAGGCGAGGGCGGTTTGTTTGGCACGGAGGAGATCGACATCATTGCGCCGGCCGTACAACGCGCCAAAGCCATGGGCATGGCGGTGTCCGGCCCGATCGCGCCGGACACGGTGTTCATGCGGGCCAGAAAGCCTGTGGGCCAGCCCGCAGGCGAACAGGGTGAATTTGATGTGGTGGTGGCGATGTACCACGACCAGGGCTTGATCCCCGTCAAGTACATGGGGGTGGAGCAGGGGGTGAATGTGACGCTGGGCTTGCCCTTGGTCAGAACCAGTCCGGACCATGGCACCGCGTTCGACATCGCGGGCCAAGGTGTGGCTGATGCGGCCAGTATGCTGGCGGCCATTCGCATGGCGCGTGCGCTGATCGCGCACCGCAGCTAGTCGTTTACTTGCGCAGGCTGTCGCGGATTTCGCGCAACAACACAACGTCTTCAGGTGTGGCTGCAGGGGCCGCTGCTGCTGGGGCTTCGGCGCGGTTCATGCGGTTCATCTGTTTGACCATCATGAAAATGATGAAGGCCAAAATGATGAAATTGATGGCCACTGTCAGAAAACTGCCGTAGGCGAACACCGCACCTGTCTTTTTGGCTTCCACCAAGGTCAAGCCTGCAGCCTGACCTGCCAAACCGATGTAGTAGTTTGAGAAATCCAATCCTCCAAAAATACGGCTGACCAGGGGCATGATCAAGTCGCCCACGATGGAGTCAACGATTTTTCCGAATGCGCCGCCAATGATCACACCAACGGCCAAATCAACCACATTGCCCTTGAGTGCAAACTCTTTGAATTCTTTTGCTATTGACATAAATGTGCCCTTTATGAGTAAAAATAACAATGTAACATATTAGTTTCTATTTTTCACCGCGAACGTGTCAGGCCCAAGCATGTTTCACTCGGCTACAATCAATGGCTAACCCTGATACAGACTCGCTAGAGGATTCCCATGAGTGACACCCCAGTCGACAACAGCAAACGGACCTGGCTGATCGCCTCCGTTGGCGCAGGCGCCGTAGGCGCAGGTTTTGTCGCCACCCCCTTCGTCAGCAGTTTCCAGCCCTCAGAGCGTGCCAAAGCGGCCGGCGCAGCGGTGGAGGTTGATATTTCGGACATCAAACCCGGTGAAAAAAAGACCGTGGAGTGGCGTGGCAAACCCGTGTGGATCATTCGCCGCACGCCTGAGCAAATCGCTGGACTGAAAAAAGTGGAAGGCGCCTTGGCTGACCCCGAGTCCAAGCGCAAGGCCTATCCAACACCCGAATACGCCAATAACGACCATCGCTCGATCAAACCCGAGTACATGGTGGCCGTGGGTATTTGTACCCATCTGGGCTGCTCGCCTGGCGATCGTTTCGCTGCAGGCGCTCAGCCTTCGCTGCCGGACGACTGGCAAGGGGGTTTTCTTTGCGCCTGCCATGGCTCCACATTTGACTTGGCCGGTCGCGTGTTCAAGAACAAACCCGCTCCAGACAATCTGGAAGTGCCTCCCCACATGTACCTCTCCGACACCAAGTTGTTGGTGGGTGAAGACAAGAAGGCTTAAGGCAGAACACCATGGCTGAATTTAAAGAAATCTCTCCCAACGCCCCCGCTGGCGCCAAGTTGATGAACTGGGTGGACAACCGATTCCCTGCAACGGAATTGTTCAAAGCTCATATGAGCGAGTACTACGCACCGAAGAACTTCAATTTTTGGTACATCTTTGGCTCACTGTCTTTGTTGGTTCTGGTCATCCAGATCGTCACCGGCATTTTCTTGGTGATGCATTACAAGCCCGATGCGAACCCGATGGGCGGCATCATTGGCGCGCCTGCCGTGGCTTTTGCCTCGGTCGAATACATCATGCGCGATGTACCTTGGGGCTGGTTGATCCGATACATGCACTCCACCGGTGCGTCTGCGTTCTTTGTGGTGGTGTATCTGCACATGTTCCGTGGCCTGATGTACGGCAGCTACCGCAAGCCGCGCGAGCTGGTCTGGATCTTCGGTTGTGCGATTTTCCTTTGCCTGATGGCGGAAGCCTTCATGGGCTACTTGCTGCCTTGGGGCCAAATGTCCTACTGGGGCGCCCAGGTGATCGTCAACTTGTTCTCGGCCATCCCATTCATTGGCCCTGATTTGGCTTTGCTGATCCGTGGTGATTTCGTGGTCGGCGACGCCACCTTGAACCGTTTCTTCAGCTTCCATGTGATCGCTGTGCCCCTGGTCCTGTTGGGCTTGGTGGTGGCGCACATCATTGCATTGCATGAAGTCGGTTCCAACAACCCGGACGGCGTGGAAATCAAAGGCCCGAACGCGCCCAGAGATGCCCATGGTCATCCTTTGGACGGTATTCCTTTCCACCCTTACTACTCGGTGCATGATATTTACGCGGTTAGCTTGTTCCTGATGGTGTTCTCTGCCATCGTGTTCTTTGCACCTGAGTTGGGTGGTTACTTCCTCGAGTACAACAACTTCATCCCGGCCGATCCGCTGAAGACGCCGTTGCACATTGCCCCTGTCTGGTATTTCACGCCCTTCTATTCGATGTTGCGTGCCATCACCAGCGAAATGATGTACGCCTTGATCGCCTGTGTGGTCGGTGGTGCAGCCTTGGCGGTGCTCAAAGGCAAGTTGCCTGCGATATTCAAGGGCGCCGTCATCGGTGGTGCTGTGGTCATGTCGCTGCTGATGCTGTCGATCGACGCCAAATTCTGGGGCGTGGTTGTGATGGGCGGTGCGGTCATCATCTTGTTCTTCTTGCCATGGCTCGATAACAGCCCCGTCAAGTCGATCCGTTACCGTCCTGACTGGCACAAATACCTGTATGGCGTGTTCGTGATCAACTTCTTGATCTTGGGTTACTTGGGTGTGCAGCCTCCCTCGCCCGTTGGCGAGCGTGTGTCGCAAGTGGGCTCTTTGTTCTATTTTGGTTTCTTCTTGCTCATGCCTTGGTGGAGCCAGTTGGGCACGCCCAAGCAAGTGCCAGACCGCGTTACTTTTGTGGCGCACTAAGCCCTGGAGAGTCTAGAAAATGAAAATGATTAAAAAACTGACCGCAGGTTTGGCGTTGGCCTTGAGCCTGATCGGTGGCGTGCAAGCTTCTACCGATGGGATCGCTTGGGACAAAGCCCCCGTTAAAACCAATGATCTGGCCTCCCTGCAAAACGGTGCCAAGTTGTTTGTCAATTACTGCTTGAATTGCCACTCCGCAGCGTTCATGCGTTTCAATCGCTTGAAAGACATCGGCTTGACCGAGCAACAGATCAAAGACAATTTGCTGTTCCCCACTGACAAAGTGGGCGACAACATGCGTGTATCGATCGACCCGAAACAAGCGGCCCAGTGGTTCGGTGCCAATCCACCTGACCTGACTTTGGTCGCTCGTTCACGTTCCGGCCATGGTGGCTCGGGCGCCGACTATTTGTACACCTACCTGCGTACTTACTACCGCGACGAAACCAAGCCCACGGGGTGGAATAACTTGGCTTTTCCCAATGTGGGCATGCCCAACCCCTTGTGGGAATTGCAAGGCGAGCGTCGCCCGGTGTATGCCACCGTGGAAGAGCACGGCCATGAAGTGCATGTGTTCAAAGGCTGGGAACAAGTCAAACCCGGGACCCTGACTCCTTTGCAGTACGAGCAAGCTGTCGGCGACTTGGTGAATTACTTGCAATGGATGTCTGAGCCTGCGCAAAATAGCCGTGTTCGCATTGGTGTTTGGGTGCTGATTTTCTTGTCGTGCTTCAGCTTCATCGCTTGGCGCTTGAATGCCGCCTACTGGAAAGACGTCAAGTAAACCCTCGTTGCCCGACTGAACTGTCCGGGCATTACGGAGTGGGCAAGCCAGCCCAATGGCTTCCCACTCTTTTTTGATTTTAGGAGTCTCCACCATGATGGTGCTTTATTCAGGAACGACCTGCCCTTTTTCTCACCGTTGCCGCTTTGTGCTGTTCGAAAAAGGCATGGATTTTGAAATCCGTGACGTCGATCTGTACAACAAGCCGGAAGACATCAATGTGATGAACCCCTACGGTCAAGTACCGATTTTGGTGGAACGCGACTTGATCTTGTACGAGTCGAACATCATCAACGAGTACATCGATGAGCGTTTTCC
>CAIWWN010000104.1 GCA_903916355.1 uncultured Burkholderiales bacterium
AAATTTGACGCATCAGTGATTTTCTTTGGCGTGGTTGATGGTGTAGCGAGGGATCTCAATCACCACATCTTGCTGAGCCAAGAAGGCCTGGCAGCTCAAGCGCGAGTTGGGCTCCAGGCCCCAGGCGCGGTCGAGCAGGTCTTCTTCGGTTTCTTCCAGTTCATTCAAACTTTTGAAGCCTTCGCGCACGATCACGTGGCAGGTGGTGCAGGCGCAGCTCATATCGCAGGCGTGCTCGATGTTGATTTTGTGGTCCAGCAAGGCCTCGCAAATGCTGGTGCCCGAAGGCACCGTGATGGAGGCGCCGGCAGGACAGTATTCAGGGTGAGGCAGTATTTTGATGACGGGCATAGCGTGTGAATGTTATCTCAATGCCCCTTACAGGGATTGGATGTTTTGACCCGACAGGGCTTTTTGGATGCTGTGGTTCATGCGCTCGGCGGCAAAGGTTTCGGTGCCCTTGGCCAGCGCCAGGGTGACGTCTTCCAGCGTTTTGGCGTCTTGCTCGGTCTGCACCGATTGGCGCAGGCTCTGCATGAGTTGCTCGATCTGACTGCGCTCTTGGGGCTTAAGCAGGTCACCGTCGGCGTCCAACGCGCTTTGGGTGGCGAGCAGCATGCGGTCGCCGTCCACGCGGGCTTCGACCAGGGCGCGGGCTTTCATGTCCACCTCGGCCGTGGTAAAGCTTTCTTGCAGCATGGTGGCAATTTGCGTATCGCTCAAACCGTAAGAAGGTTTGACGTCGATGGCCGCCTCGACCCCGCTCATTTGTTCTTTGGCGCTCACGCTGAGCAAACCGTCGGCGTCCACCGTGAAGGTCACGCGGATGCGCGCCGCGCCGGCCGCCATGGGCGGGATGCCGCGCAGCTCGAACCGCGCCAGACTGCGGCAGTCCTGCACCAAGTCGCGCTCGCCTTGTACCACGTGCAAAGCCAGGGCCGTTTGCCCGTCTTTGTAGGTGGTGAAGTCTTGCGCCATGGCGGTCGGAATGGTCTGGTTGCGCGGGATGATGCGCTCGACCAAACCGCCCATGGTCTCAATGCCCAAGGACAAGGGGATGACGTCGAGCAAAAGCAAATCACCTTCGGCGTCGTTGCCCGCCAGTTGATTGGCCTGAATGGCAGCGCCCAGCGCCACGACTTCGTCGGGGTTCAGGTTGTTCAGCGGGGTTTGACCAAAAAAGTCAGCCACCGCGGACTGAATTTGCGGCATGCGCGTCGAGCCGCCGACCATGACCACGCCTTGGATGTCGCCCTTGCTCAGTTGCGCATCACGCAGCGCTTTGCGCACCGCCGACAAGCAACGTTGAGTGAGAGCTGCGGTGGCGGCTTCAAAGTCAGCGCGCGTCACCGACAGGTCCAGTGCGTGCGCCGACAGTGTCACTTGCACCGCAGTTTGTGGGGCCTCAGACAAGGCTTCTTTGGCGCGCCGGGCTTCGGCTTTGAGCACGGTTTTGTCTTGCGGGGTGATCGCCTGCGCGTGCGCTTGGATCAGCAGCCATTGCGCCAGCGCTTCGTCGTAATCGTCGCCGCCCAAGGCCGAGTCGCCGCCTGTGGCCAAAACTTCAAACACGCCGCGTGTCAAGCGCAGCACCGAAATATCAAAGGTGCCGCCGCCCAAATCGAAGACGGCGTACACGCCCTCACTGGCGTTGTCCAAGCCATAGGCGATGGCCGCAGCAGTGGGCTCGTTGATCAGGCGCAGCACATTCAGACCAGCCAGCTGCGCGGCGTCTTTGGTGGCTTGGCGCTGCGCATCGTCAAAGTAGGCGGGCACGGTGATCACCGCGCCATACAAGTCGTCGTTGAAAGTGTCTTCGGCTCGGTAACGCAGGGTGGCCAAGATTTCGGCACTGATCTCCACCGGGGAT
The DNA here is from genome assembly GCA_903916355.1 of uncultured Burkholderiales bacterium. Classification (GTDB taxonomy): domain Bacteria; phylum Pseudomonadota; class Gammaproteobacteria; order Burkholderiales; family Burkholderiaceae_C; genus Limnohabitans_A. The sequence goes on from CAIWWN010000104.1 coordinate 1,871, forward strand.
TTTTCGCCCTGCACCGTCTGCAAAGACAGCATGCCCTGGGCTTTGTCGACAAACGCATAAGGCAGCTGATCGGCATGCACCAGGTCTTGCAGGCTGCGGCCCATGAAGCGTTTGACCGAAGCAATGGTGTTTTGCGGATCGCTGGCGGCCGCATCCAAAGCCTCGTGGCCAATTTGCCGGCCCTGCCCTGGCAGATAGCGCACCACCGAAGGCAAGATAAATCGCCCCTGGTCGTCGGGCAAACATTCGGCCACGCCGCTCCGCACCGAGGCCACCAGCGAATGGGTGGTGCCCAGGTCAATGCCCACGGCAATGCGCCGTTGATGCGGGTCGGGCGCTTGGCCCGGCTCAGAAATCTGTAATAACGCCATGGAATGCCGTAGAAAAAAAGAGACTGCCGCTCAGTCGAGCAGCTTGTCGAGTTGATTGCGCACTTCGGTGGCAAAGCGGTCAATGAACATCAAGGCCCTGACCTGCCCTACCGCTTGAATATAGTCGCCCGCCACGTCAATCGCCTGCGCCAACTCGGCCAGGCATTGCGCGCGGGCTTTTTGCACTTCAGCCAGCAAGGCCTCTAGCGCCGCTTCGGTGTGGGTCTCGTCCAGGGCTTCACGCCATTCCATTTGCTGCATCAAAAATGCAGCCGGCATGGCGGTGTTGTTTTCGGCTTGGACTGGGGCGCCGTGCAGTTCGCACAGATAGGCTGCGCGTTTGACCGGATCTTTCAGGCGCTGATAGGCCTCGTTGATGCGCACCGACCATTGCATGGCCAGGCGCTGCGCGGCGGCGCCTTGGGCGGCAAACTTGTCGGGGTGTGCTTCTCGTTGGAGCTCTTTCCAACGCGCATCCACCGCTTCGCGCGACACGGCAAACCCCATGGGCAAGCCAAACAATTCAAAGTCGTTGGCCTGAAGGGAAATCACACGCGGAAAGATTCACCACAACCGCAGCGGTCGCGCTCATTGGGATTGTTGAAGCGAAAGCCTTCATTCAAGCCTTCACGGACAAAATCGAGTTCGGTGCCGTCGATATAGGCCAGGCTTTTCGGGTCGATCAAGACCGTCACACCATGGCCTTCAAACACCACGTCTTCAGGCGCCGCCTCGTCAACATACTCGAGCTTGTAAGCCAAGCCTGAGCAGCCGGTGGTTTTCACGCCCAAGCGAACACCCACGCCCTTGCCGCGCTTGGACAAATAGCGGGTGACGTGACGGGCCGCAGCTTCGGTCAAAGAGACAGCCATATCAGTGTGCGTGTTTTTTCTTGTAATCGTCCACGGCCGCCTTGATGGCGTCTTCGGCCAAGATGGAGCAGTGGATTTTGACGGGCGGCAAAGCCAGCTCTTCAGCGATTTGGCTGTTCTTCAAAGCCGCGGCTTCGTCCAGTGTTTTGCCTTTGACCCATTCGGTCACCAGCGAGCTCGATGCAATGGCCGAGCCGCAGCCGTAGGTTTTGAAGCGCGCATCTTCGATCACGCCGGTGACCGGATTGACCTTGATTTGCAACTTCATCACATCGCCGCAAGCGGGCGCCCCCACCATGCCGGTGCCCACGTCTTCGTCGCCCTTGTCAAAAGAGCCCACGTTGCGGGGGTTTTCGTAGTGGTCAACCACTTTGTCGCTGTATGCCATGCTCGTTCTCCTAATTCGTGTTCAGTGGGCGGCCCATTGAATCGTGCTGATGTCAATGCCTTCTTTGTACATGTCCCACAAGGGGCTCAGATCACGCAGCTTGGCCACGTTCTTTTTGATCGTGTCCACTGCGTAGTCAATCTCGGCTTCGGTGGTCCAGCGGCCAATCGTCATGCGCAGGCTGCTGTGCGCCAACTCATCGCTGCGGCCCAGGGCGCGCAAGACATAGCTGGGCTCCAGACTGGCCGAGGTGCAGGCAGAACCGCTGCTCACCGCCAAGCCCTTGATGCCCATGATGAGCGACTCGCCCTCGACATAGTTGAAGCTCATGTTGAGGTTGTGTGGCACGCGCTGCTCGGCATGACCGTTGATAAAGACTTGCTCAATGTCCTGCAGGCCAGCCAACATGCGGTCGTGCAGGGCACGGATGCGGATGTTCTCGCCATGCATTTCTTCTTTGGCAATGCGGTAGGCCTCGCCCATGCCCACACACTGGTGCGTGGGCAGCGTACCCGAACGCATGCCGCGCTCGTGGCCGCCACCGTGCATTTGCGCTTCCAGACGAATACGCGGCTTGCGGCGCACAAACAGGGCGCCAATGCCCTTGGGGCCATAGGTCTTGTGCGAGGTCAGGCTCACCAGGTCGACCGGCAACGTGGTCAGGTCGATGTCCACACGACCGGTGGCTTGCGCCGCGTCAGAATGGAAGATCACACCTTTTTCGCGGCAGATGGTGCCAAGGGCGGCAATGTCTTGGATCACGCCGATTTCGTTGTTGACGAACATGACGCTGGCCAAAATGGTGTCCGGGCGGATAGCGGCTTTGAACACATCCAGATCGACCAAGCCGTCGGCCTGCACATCCAGATAGGTCACTTCAAAGCCTTGGCGCTCGAGCTCTCGCATGGTGTCCAAAATGGCTTTGTGTTCGGTCTTGACCGTGATCAGATGCTTGCCCTTGGACTTGTAGAAGTGCGCAGCGCCCTTCAGTGCCAGGTTGTTGGATTCGGTGGCTCCGCTGGTCCAGACGATTTCGCGCGGGTCTGCGCCAATCAAGGAGGCGACTTGCTCGCGGGCCTTCTCAACCGCAGCTTCGGCTTCCCAACCCCAGGCGTGGCTGCGCGAGGCAGGGTTGCCAAAATGGTTGCGCAGCCAGGGGACCATGGCGTCAACCACCCGCTCGTCGCAGGGGTTGGTCGCGCTGTAATCCATGTATATGGGAAAGTGGGGTGTGGTTTCCATGAGGGGCTCGGTGCTCAAAAAAGGGGCGTTTGCTTGCGCAATCAGTTCTTGGAGATGGAGAAGGCGTTGCCCAAGGCAAACACCGAATTGGGCGCGTTGACGCGGATCGGTTGAGACACCGGCATGGCCGAAATGGCGCGCTTGATGGCGGGCTTGTCGTCAATGGTCACGCCGCTGGCCAATTGGTCGTCCACCATTTTTTGCAGGGTGACGGAGTCCAAAAACTCGACCATGCGGGTGTTCAGCGCTGCCCACAGATCGTGCGTCATGCAACGGCCGCTTTCACCTTGGCAGTTTTCTTTGCCGCCGCAATGCGTCGCGTCGATTGGCTCATCGACCGAGACAATAATGTCGGCCACGGTAATTTCGGCAGCCTTGCGGGCCAGTGAGTAACCACCACCAGGGCCTCTGGTGGACTCCACCAACTGGTGGCGGCGCAATTTACCAAACAATTGCTCCAGGTAGGACAGTGAGATGTGCTGGCGCTGGCTGATGGCCGCCAAAGTGACAGGGCCGCTGTGCTGGCGCAGGGCCAGATCGATCATTGCCGTGACTGCAAATCGGCCTTTGGTGGTCAAACGCATGGCGGTCTCCGGTGGGGTGAAAAATATGTCCTACTAACGCGGTCAAGTATAACAGAACCCGATCAAATTGGTCGGGTTAAGGCGCGGGTAAACCCCTTACGCAATGTGGTCTGTGCCGGCGGCGCCAAAGGCCTGGGCCTTGAGCACGCTGAGTTGATCGCGCACACCGGCGGCCTTTTCGAAGTCGAGGTTGCGGGCGTGCTCCATCATTTGCTTTTCCAGCTGTTTGATGGCTTTGGCCACGTCTTTCTCGCTCATGTCCTCAACTTTGGCCCGCTGCACGGCGGCCAGTTCCAAGCGTTCAGCCTCTTTACCTGACTTTTCGCTGTACACCCCGTCAATCAAATCGCGCACTTGTTTAACGATGCTGCGCGGCGTGATGCCGTGCACCTGGTTGTGTGCGATTTGCTTTTCTCGGCGCCGCTCGGTCTCGCCAATGGCTTTTTTCATCGAGTCGGTCATGCGGTCGGCATACAAAATGGCTTTGCCGTTCACATTCCGGGCGGCCCGACCAATGGTCTGGATCAGGCTGCGCTCAGAACGCAAAAAGCCTTCTTTGTCGGCGTCCAAAAT
>CAIWWN010000105.1 GCA_903916355.1 uncultured Burkholderiales bacterium
AGGGTTGCACAATGGATCGGGGAAGCGAGCTTCCACGCGGCGACCCTTGTCACTGGCCACGTTAGGAATACGGATCGAAGCGGAGCGGTTCTTGGCCGAGTAAGCCAATTTCACCGGTGCTTCAAAATGCGGCACCAAACGCTTGTAGCTGTTGGTTCCGGGGTTGGTAATGGCGTTCAAAGCACGTGCGTGTTTGATGATGCCGCCAATGTAGAACAAAGCGAATTCAGACAAACCAGCGTAGCCATTGCCTGCAAACAGGTTCTTGCCGTCTTTCCAGATGGACTGGTGCACGTGCATGCCCGAACCGTTGTCGCCAGCGTAAGGTTTAGGCATGAAAGTCGCCGTTTTGCCGTAAGCGTTGGCCACGTTGTGGATCACGTACTTTTGCAACAAAGTCCAGTCGGCGCGCTCAACCAAGGTCGAGAACTTGGTGCCGATTTCGCACTGACCTGCGCCAGCCACTTCGTGGTGGTGCACTTCAACCGGGATGCCCACCGATTCGAGCAACAGGCACATTTCGCTGCGCATGTCGTGTGTGCTGTCGACTGGAGGCACTGGGAAGTAGCCACCTTTGACGCGGTTGCGGTGACCACGGTTGCCGCCTTCGATTTTGGCGCCGCTGTTCCAGGGTGCTTCGTATTCGTTGATGGCGTAGAACGTGTTGTTCGGCTCGGTGCTCCAACGCACTTCGTCAAACAAGAAAAATTCGGGTTCTGGACCAAAGTACGCGGTGTCACCCAAGCCCGATTGCTTGAGGTACGTCTCAGCGCGCTTGGCGATCGAACGGGGGTCACGCTCGTAAGCTTTGCCGTCGGTGGGTTCGATCACGTCGCAAATCATGACCAAGGTGATCTCTTCAAAGAAGGGATCGATCAATGCACTGTTCGGATCGGGCATCAACAACATGTCAGAGGCTTCAATGCCTTTCCAGCCGGCAATCGAAGAACCGTCAAAGGCTTGGCCTTCTTCAAATTTGCTCTCGTCAAACTGGGACACGGGCGCTGTAATGTGCTGCCATTTGCCACGGGTATCGGTGAAACGGAAGTCAATGAACTTGACTTCATTGTCTTTCACCATCTTCATCACGTCTGCGACGGTCTTTGCCATCAAATTCTCCTGGTTGGAACGGGGTTGATCATGTGTATCAGGTTCATTGCAGTTTCTGTGCCAACGTAGGGCTTGAAACAGCGCTTTTCGCCGACTCCCCGATTGTGCCTTGGGTCAGAGGCATCTTGAATCGGGGAATATGAAAAAATCACGTCCGTGACTGCGGATGAGTGCACCGTTACCGGCCACAAATGCACCAAATTGGACTTAATTCTACTAACGCACCATTTCAGGGCCAAATTCTAAATGAAAAGGCTCCAGCCCCTTTTTCAAATCGGCAAATGCCTTATCGACCGCTGCCGAAGGGCCTTTGACCCCCAATTCAATGTGCCGGCCCCACTGCGGGTGATCCACGCTGGGCAAGCTGAAGACCTTGATCTCGGGGTGCTGCAACTCGATCGCCTGCATGAGGGGGGTGAGCGTGGCCTCCATGGAGCCAAACAGGATCACCGATTTTTCCATGCGCGGCTCGTTTTGGAACCAGGGCGCGTACTCGGAGTCCAACACAGCTTCCATCATCGGCCAGGCCATGACCGGAAAACCGGGCACAAAATGCACCGTGCCGCCCCCCTCACCCGTGCAGGTGAAGCCGGGAATCTTGTTGTAGGGGTTGCGAATGATGGTGCAGCCCACCGGGAACATGCCCATGTTCAGGCGGTGGATATTGTCAGGCCGGTCGGGCTCGTACAGCGTGCCCTGCTCACGCGCGGTGTCTTGCATGCGCTCGCGAATCAAGGCTTCCGCCTCAGGATGCAAGTGCAATTGGCGACCTAAAGCTTGGCCAGCACATTGCCGCGTGTGATCGTCGGGCGTGGCGCCAATGCCACCAAAAGAAAAAATGACCTGCCCCGAGGCAAAAGCGCGTGCCAGCGTGGCGGTGATGCGCTCGGGCGAATCACCGACGTAATCGGCCCAGGACAGGGACAAGCCTCTGGCCGACAACAGCTCGATCACTTTGGGCATGTGCTTGTCGGCGCGTTTGCCCGACAAAATTTCGTCGCCAATGATGATGGCGCCAAATTCAGGGCGTATACCACGAGCGTTGGGATGTTGCATGTCAGCCTGCGAGAGTTGGAAGAATCCCTGCATGCTAACGCTGGATCAAGTCAGGCCGCAGGCAAGACTGTCACGCTGGTGGCCCAGATGGAAGAGCACACGTCTGAACTCCAGTCACATTACTCGA
>CAIWWN010000106.1 GCA_903916355.1 uncultured Burkholderiales bacterium
ATCATTGTCTTCCCCCGTGGGCCGCATCAAGGGTACGCTTCGCCGGGCTGTCGCCCGCCCTTGACCCGACCCACAGGGCATATTTCGTGCCTGCTTTTATGCCGCCACCAGATTTACGCGGAAACTGACAACCATCGACAGGATTTCTATCTTGCCCTTGCCCGCAATCAATCTCACCCCCAGGTTGGCAAAGGCGCGGATGTGTTTGGCCGCGCTGCTCAGGATGCTGGCTCCGCTGGACTGGCTGATGTGCTGGCCCGCCGTGATGGCGTGGTGCCCCTGGCTGTGCTGGTGCGTGCTGCCTGCGGTGGTGCTTTGGATGCCTGCGGGGCTGGCCAGCACCAAATGGGGTTCTTGCAGTTCGGGGAAGCTGCTTTGTGCGCCGTCTCCGTTGGTTGCTGTTCCTGTTTGTACGCCCGCGTTGGCCTTGCCCTGAATCGCCGCGTTCTGCGCTTTGATCTCTTGGCTCACCACCTCTTGGTCTTGCTCGTCTTGCGCTTGGTGCTGTTGTGCCAAGTCGCCAAGGGTTTCGTGTTGCTCTTTGGCTCTTGCCAGCCTGCTGTGGGTCTCGCCCATGTCGGTGATGTGCGCCTGTGCGGCTTTTCTGGCTTCAGTGCTGATGAGCAAGCCGTCTTGGGCGCGGATGGCGCCGTGCGCGTCGGTGCGCAGCTCAAAGCCTTCACCTCTTGCGTCTTGGCGGCCTTGGTTGTTGGCGATGCGGGTGATGTGGCCCAGGCTCAGCTGGCTGTGGGCGTGGTCGCTCTTGAGCTGGGCTTGGATCTTTTGGTCGGTGTCGTCCAAGATCAGGTGGTTGCTGCGCCCAGCTGCGCTGTTGCCACCACCGGGTACGAGTTCGCGGCTTCTGAATCCACTCAAGGCTTGTTGCTCGGGCAGGCTCCAAGGCGGGGTGTTCATGGCGTTGTAGGCGCTGCCCGTGACGATGGGCTGGTCCGGATCGCCGCCGTAGAAGCTCACGATCACTTCTTGACCGATGCGCGGCAGGTGCATGCCGCCCAATTGACTGCCCGCCCAGCTGCTGGCCACGCGCACCCAGCACGAGCTGTTTTGGTTTTTGGGGCCGTAGCGGTCCCAAGGGAACTGCACTTTGAGGCGGCCCAGGGGGTCGGTGTAAATGTTGCTCTCTGCGGTGTCCGCGCCAGGGCCGCAGACCAGGGCGCTCTCAGGGCCGTAGGCTTGGGGTTTAGGCTGAGTCAGCTCTGGGCGCAGGGCCTCGGTGGTGGGTTGCAACTCAAACGCGGTGTGCACTTGCCACTGGCCTGACAGGCGTTGGGCGTCTGACATGGCAGTGAAGGCTTTTAGGGTAGTGTTCGGGTTGGCGGTAGTGCTGTTGTTTCGTTGCGCGTCCTCTCCCACGTTCTCAATGCAAAACCTTGTGCTCAGCGTGATGTACTCCACATTGGCCTGGGCCTTGGGGTGTTCACGCACGGTGAAGGTGCAGCCGGGCACGATGCCCCGGATATGGCCTTGGCCGCTGGCCCGTAAACCGCCTTGGCGCAAGGCCTGCATGCGCAAGCGCGCCAAGTGCTGGCCTTGCTCTTCGGTTTGGTTGGCTTGCTTGTCGACTCCAGCATTGGGCTGGCTGTAGTCGCTGCCCTTTTGGCTGTGCCAGGCGTAGACCTCTTGGCTGTTCTGGCCGGTGCCTCTGGGGGCGGCGTTGCCTGCGGCCAGCTCGGCCTTGGGGCGGGTGTAGTCGTATTCGCGGCTGGCGTAGCTGCCGCTTGTGATGCGGTCGGTCGTGGCCAGGGCGTGGATGTATTCCTGGTCGATCTTGTGGCCCAAGGGGTAGTAGGGCACTTCGCGGTAAGCCGCTGCTCCAGCGCTGGGCACCTGGAACGCGCCGTTGTGGTCACTCCAGATCAAACGGTGCACGCCGCCCGAATGCTCAAAGTGGTAGTTGATGCCCCACTCTTGCATCAAGCGGGTGATGAACTCCAAGTCGCTTTCGTTGTACTGCACGCAGTAGTCGCGCTGCGGGTAGGTCTCGATCAAGCGCTTGTCGCTGGCAAAGGGGTAGTCGGCCAGCACCGCCTCGATCACCTGCACCGGGGTCTGGTTTTGAAAGACTTTGCAATCCCGGCTCAATGTGGCCAGGTGCAGCCAGGGGCGCAGAGTGAGTTGGTACAGGGCGTGGCGGTCGTCCTCGCCCACATAACGGGCATCGGTGATCAGGCCCGAGATTTCGCGCACGCCGGCGCCTGAATTGGGCAAGCCCGAATCACCGACCAGACCGGCGACAAAGCTGCCTCGACCTTCCAGCTCGATCTTGCAAGTGATCTCGCGCCCGACCATGGCGGACAGGTCAAAGTTGCTGCCCGTGTCGCCTTTGAAGCTCAGCGCGTCAGGGGTTTGCAGGGTCAAGGTGTAGTCGAACAGGGCGTTGATGGACTCCACGCCTTCCAGCTTCAGGGGCACCAAAGCCACCACACCGGCCACTTGCGGCAAGGCCGGGCTTTGCACCGTCAGGGCGCGGGGTGATGAGGTGAGCATGTGGACTCCTTGAAGCACAAAGAGTCCAATTAAAGTACAAATTAAGTACCCAATTTAATGCAAAAGAGATTTTTTCCAAATTATTTTCAAAAGTATCACCAGAAGGGTGAAAAGTATCGAGATTTGTAACTTTGACTCAGATTTTTAGTTTTTGTATGGTCGCGGTTGCCCACATTTACAAACTCACCGCACCAAAGCGGTTACGTACCGGCCCTGAAAGCTTGCAAAACCACGTGCCAAGCGGGCAGGGCTCACAGTTGCGGATAATCAAGCCTTCGCCATTGTCCTGCCCCCTTCACACAGTGCCCCCAATTTCTTCCACGCAGCCGTCCTCGGCGGCCCGTCCTTTCAAAGTCCTGAGCATCATCCCACCGATGACGCAGCTCAACACGCCCTACCCGTCCACGGCCTACCTGACGGGTTTTTTACGCTCGCGTGGCATCACCGCGGTGCAAGAAGACTTGGCCTTGGCCTTGGTGCTGGCCCTGCTGAACCGCAAGGGCTTGCACGCCCTGCGGGACGCGGTGCTGGCCCTGCCGGAGGCCGATCGCACGGGCCCGGTGAACTTATTTCTGGATCACTTTGCCGCTTACGCCCAAAGCATTGACCCGGTGATTGCCTTTTTACAAGGGCGCGACAGCACCCTGAGCCACCGCATCGCGGGGCGTGGTTTTTTGCCCGAAGGCGCACGCTTTGCGGCGCTCGACGCCTATGCAGACGACGGCACAGGCGATCCTTTGGGCTGGGCTTTTGGCGCCCTGGGTCAGCAAGATCGCGCACGGCATCTGGCCACCTTGTACCTGAACGACTTGGCCGATGTGCTGCGCGATGGCGTAGACAAGGGCTTTGAGTTTGTGCGCTACGCCGAACGCCTGGCCGCCAGCCAACCCCGCTTTGACGCGCTGGCGCAGGCCCTGGCGCAGCCGCCGCACTTCATCGACGCCACGCTAGAGCGCTTGGCGCTGCAAGCGATCGACAAACACCAACCCACGCTGGTCTTGCTGTCGGTGCCCTTTCCGGGTTCGGTGTATTCGGCCTTTCGCATTGCGCAGTGCATCAAGCGCGCGCACCCGCACATCCGCATCGCTTTGGGCGGCGGCTTTGTCAACACCGAACTGCGTGAGTTGAAAGATCCGCGCGTGTTTGACCATGTGGACTTCATCACGCTCGACGGTGGTGAGCGCCCTTTGCTCAATTTGATTGAGCACCTGCAAGGCCAGCGCAGCGCGCAACGCCTGGTGCGCACCTTCGTCAAAAACGAAGCCGGGCAAGTACAGTACATCAACCTGCAAGAGCCCGAGATCGCGTTTGAAGACGTGGGTACGCCCACCTGGGACGGCCTGCCGCTGCACAACTACCTGTCGCTGCTCGACATGCTCAACCCCATGAACCGCTTGTGGAGCGACGGGCGCTGGAACAAGCTCACCGTGGCGCACGGCTGCTACTGGAAGAAGTGCAGCTTTTGCGATGTGAGCCTAGACTACATCAGCCGCTACGAGACGGCCAGCGCCAGCACGCTGGTCGACCGCATTGAGCAGATCGTGGCGGAGACCGGACAAACCGGTTTTCACTTTGTCGACGAAGCCGCACCGCCCAAAGCCCTCAAAGCCCTGGCCGAAGAACTGCTGCGCCGTGGCGTGCAAATTTCGTGGTGGGGCAATATCCGGTTCGAGAAAACCTTCACACCCGAGCTGTGCGAGCTGCTGGCGCAAAGCGGTTGCATTGCCATGTCGGGTGGGCTCGAAGTCGCATCAGACCGCTTGCTGCAGCTGATGAAAAAAGGCGTCTCCGTGGAGCAGGTGGCGCAAGTGACCAAAGGCTTTGCCGACGCGGGCGTGCTGGTGCACGCCTACCTGATGTACGGCTTTCCCACGCAAACCGTGCAAGACACGGTGGACGCGCTGGAATACGTGCGCCAGCTGTTTGAAAACGGCTGCATCCACAGCGGCTTTTTCCACCGCTTTGTCTGCACCGTGCACTCGCCCGTGGGCCTGAACCCGGCGGACTACGGCGTGACCCTGGCGCCTTTGCCAGAAGGCGACTTTGCCAAGAACGATGTGGCCTTCATGGACCCCACGCCTTTAGGCAAAGGCATCGACCACGACCTCTTGGGCCTGGGCCTGAAAAAAGCCATCTACAACTTCATGCACGGCGTGGGTGTGGAAAACGATGTGCGCAGCTGGTTTGAACTGCCCAAAGGGCAATGCCCCAAAACCACGGTGCAGCGCAACCGGATTGCGCGCGCATTGCCTTAAAACCCGTCAACGGGTCGCACGCAAGACCTGATCACCAGGGAATGGACTGCCCCAAATGGTCCACAAACTGCGCCCGCCCCGTGGGCTGCAAGCCGTCCAGCACCGCCAGCAAGCGCTGCGCCGAATCGTCGGGGTCCATGGCCGCGTCACCCACAAAGGGCTGACTCAAAGCCGAGCGCACGGTGCCGGGTTGCAAGGCCGCCACCACCGCCAGCGGTCTGCGCCGGCCCATTTCAATCGCCGCCGTTTGCAGCAGCATGTTCAGCGCGGCCTTGGCGGCGCGGTAGCTGTACCAACCGCCTTTGCAGTTGTCCTCGATGCTGCCGACTCGGGCCGACAGCTTGGCCCAGATCACACGCTGGCCCGTGGCGAGCAAGGGCGTGAAGTGCTTGAGCAGCAAAACCGGTCCCACCGAATTGAGCTGCAACAGGTCCAGCAGCTGCGCGCCATCCAATTCGTCCAAGCGCTTTTCGGGACCGCGTGCATTCAGGGTCAAAGCACCCGTGGCGTCTACAACTAAGTGAAACGGCCCTTGCGTGCTGAGCGACTGCGCACAGGACTCGATGAAGTCTTCACGCAGCAAGTTCAAACCAGGTTGGCTGTCACGTGACACGGACAGCACCTTGGCGCAGCGCGGGTCGCTTTCTAATTGCCGCACAAACGCCGCGCCCAAGGCGCCTGAAGCGCCTATCACCAAGGCGCGGTAGCCTTCAGGTAAATGCTTCATGGGGATTCATCAGCCGAGGGACTGAGGCGCTGCGCCCAGGCCTGCAGGCGCGGGCGCAGTGGCAAGAACAAACGGTACAAAGCCTCAAAGCCCCAAGACAGCGGCGGCCATGCCGACAACCAGCCCAGCCAACGCCAGCCGGGCAAAGCTCGCCACAGTTGCGAGAATCCCGCAGCCCCGCTGAACAAGCGTCCTTGCGCATCGCGCACATGAAAGCGCGCCATCGCCTGTGCGCAACTGAGCCCATCGCCCAAGTCACAGGCCTGCGGGCCCAGACTCACATCCACCCAAGCCAACTGGTGCGCTTGTGGGTTGCGCAGGTAGAGCGCGATTTCACGGCGGCACAAGGGGCAGCTGCCGTCAAAGTAGACCGACAGCCGGGGTGTTTCACTCATGGTGCGAGAACACAGGGCTCACAAGGGGCGCAGGCGGGCATCAAGCTTGGCCTGCGGCGATGCGGCGCAGGGCTTGCTCAAACACCTCGGTCGGCTGGCCGCCCGAGATCAAATGCCGGTCGTTGATGATGATGGCGGGCACCGAGTTGATGCCGGCCTGCAAATAAAACTGTTCCCTCGCACGCACGTCGGCGGCGTAGGTGTCGCTTTGCAAAATCGTTTGCGCTGTGGCCAAGTCCATGCCTACTTCGCTGACACAGGCCAGCAAGACCGCGTGGTCTTCAATGCACTCGGCGCGGCCTTGGTAGGCGGCGAGCAAGGCTTTTTTCAAGGCATGCTGTTGGCCGGCCGTTCCGGTCTCGTGCGCCCAGTGCAGCAAGCGGTGCGCATCAAAGGTGTTGTACACGCGGCCTCGGCCGCCCGGCGCAAAAGCAAACCCGACCTCGGCACCCCGGTCATGGATGTTTTGCCGCATCTGCACTTGCTGCTCAGGGGTCGAGCCGTATTTTTGGGTGATGTGTTCTACCAAATCCTGACCACCGGCCGGCATATGGGGGTTTAACTCAAAAGGTTGAAAGTGCAGATCCGCTTGGACTTCGCCCTGCAAGCGGCTTAACGCACCTTCCAAAGCGCCCAAGCCCACGGCGCACCAGGGGCAGGCAATGTCAGAAACGAAATCAATTTTCAGGGTGGTGGTCATGGCAGGGGCTCAAAGAGAAGTCAAGACGAGTATCTTGCCCGAAATTCAAATCCGCTTCGGGCGGCGGGGAGATTCCTCAGCCCGAGACCCGGCTCACAGCAGCGAGGCGGGGACGAAATTCAAGTCTTCGTGCAGCACTTGGCGCAGCACCGGATCAAAGGCCTGCGCGGCTTCGAACTGCACCCAATGCCCCGCATTCGGCACGGTGTGCCAGCCGCGCCAATCGGGCGTGAGTTGCGTCATCAGCGCTTGGACTTCGTCCATGCGCCCAGCGTAGAGTGCGTCATTTTCGCCAAAGATGGCGCTGACCGGGACTTGCAGGTGCGGCAAGGTGTCCGCCACGATGGGCGTACCCGACAGGCGCCTGCGGGGCATGCGGTCGCGCTCGACATTGGCACGGTGCAGGTCCATGGCCAAGGGGTTGAGCGACTCAGGGTGTTGCAGCATCAGCGCCAGCAGGTTGTGGCGGTGAATCGCGTCACGTTGCGCAGCGTCCAACAGGTGGCGCCAACCTTTGAGCGGCACGCGCTCGGGCACCTTGATGCCCATGCCGGGCGCGCCCACCAGCACCAACTGCTGAGCATCTTGCGGGTGGTCCTTGAGCCACAGCGCCGCCGTCATGCCGCCAAAAGAAAACCCCACCAAGCGCACCGGGCCTTGCGGCGCCAACAAGGGCAAGCCTTGGTGCAGGTACTGGGGCAGATCGTGGGTGTCACTGCAACCCTCGGGCAGGTGCGAGTCGCCAAAACCAGGCAAGTCGGGCACCAGCACGCGCCAACCGGCATCGCGCAGCGGGGCAATGTTGTTCAGCCAATGCGTCCAACTGCCGCTGCCGCCGTGCAAAAGCACCACCGCCGGGTGGCTCAGATCGCCCCAGTCGTGCCACACCAAGGGCCCATCCCCACAAGGCGTATGCCAACGGCGCCCATCGGCCAGGGCCTGACTCAGCGCGGGCGGCAAAAATTCAGGACAGACAAGGGGTGAGAAACTGGACATGGAAATTCAAGTTCGGGTTGAAACGGGCGCAGCGGCTGACGCTGGCGGATGTGCCGGATGGTGGTGTCGCCACACTTTGTAGGCCGCCGCTGTGGCGATGGCACTGGTCACCATACTGGCCCAGTACACGCTGGCCAGGCCAAAGCGGTCGCTGAGCATGCCGCCCAACAAGCCGCCGATCACGCCCGGAAAACCATAGGCCACCACCGTGTACAAGGCCTGGCCGCGTCCCCTTAATCGACCGGGGAAATGGTGCGACAGCAAGGCAATGCACACCGTGTGGTGCGCGGCAAAGGTCAAAGCGTGCAGCACTTGGGCCAGTAACAAAACCCACAAGAGGTGGGCCCACTGCGCCGTCAAGCCCATGCGCAGCAACATGACCGCAGAACACACCACCAACCAAGCGCTCAAAGGCAGCTTGGGCATCCATTTGGACTGGGTGTAGAACCAGCCAATTTCCACGACCACGGACATCGC
>CAIWWN010000107.1 GCA_903916355.1 uncultured Burkholderiales bacterium
CTGCAGTTTTTAGAAGCCGTCATCTTGGCCCAGCAGGGTCAACATGACCGCGCGATCGATGCATTTCAAAAAATGACAGAGCAACATCCTGAGTTGCCAGAGCCTTACAACAATCTAGGGGTCTTGTTTGCGGCCAAAGGGCGTTTAGAGGAGGCTCGTGCGGCCTTCGAAAAAGCCATTCAGACGCATGCCAGCTATTCCGCTGCACACCATAATTTGGCCGATGTGCAGGCCCAATTGGTGCGCCAAACTTATGCCCGCGCTTTGCAGGTTGACCCCAAGGTCAAGTCCGCTCCGGCTCAGTTGACCCTGTTGGGGGCCATCACCACAGAGCGCAGTGACGTGACCAAGTTAACCAGCTCTCCTGACCGAACGAGCCGTGTGCCGGCGACGACCACTGGCACACCCGCTGGAACTTCTACGCCTCAACTGACCATTCCACCGGTCAAATCTACTGCCGAAGAGGACACTGCAGCCAAGGCAGCCGCCAAAGCAACGGCGAAAGAGGCCGCGAAAGACGTGGCCAAGCCATCTGTCGAAAAACACAAAGAGCAAAACGGCGAAGAAGAAGCGGTCAAGTCAGCCATTCAAAACTGGGCTCACGCTTGGAGCCAAAAAGACATTAAAAAGTATTTCTCGGCATACGCCAGCAATTTTGAGCCACCTGACCGCCTGTCTCGGGCCAAGTGGGAGGTTGAACGCGAACAACGCATCATTTCCAAAAAGAAAATTCAAGTCGCCGTAAGTAACTTTAAAATCGACGTTAACGGCAACAAAGCAAAAATCAATTTTTCTCAGATATACGAGTCGGACAATTTCAAAGGCAGCAGCCGTAAATCCCTTGAATTGACCAAACAATCTGGTCGTTGGTTGATTACCCGAGAAACAGTGAATTGAAATCGAAGTCTGTTCGTTACGAACAAACAACTCCCGTGTCTGCAAAACCAGCCGCACAAAAGCTGCGCCCCCTGTTTTGGACCATCCCCTCGTTGCTCGCGGTCTGCGCGATGGCAGCGGCATGGTTTTATACCCACGACAACCAATCACGCATGACCACCGCACAGCAAGGTGGTTTTTTTGCCAACTCAGTTGTCAATACGTGGCGTGTTCAATTTGACCCCTCCCTGAATTTTTCCTCCACCAGCTTGCTCCCTTTGGGCAGTACGGCAGAAGCCATGCTGGAAAACGTCTACGCCTTGCTGCGACAAGGTGAGCGCTCGACCGCTGTCGCGCAGACTGAACAATTGGTGACCTCTTTCCCCCATTTCCAACTGGGTCAATTGTTGTTTGCCGAGTTGCTGAACGAAGGGCTGGCACAGCCCATTGACCCCAAAGAAATCCCAGGCAAAGAAACCGCTTCTGGCGAAGATCGTTACGATGAACTGTTGCTCGAATCCAACCGCCGACTGAATCGCCCCACGATCGACACGCTCAAAGGCTTGATGCCCAGCAACATCATCAGCTTGTCGCCGCAAAATCCGTATGTGATTGCGGTCGACGCCTCCAAATCGCGTTTGTACTGGTTTGCCAACAAAACGGTGGACCCGCTCAAACCCAGGTTGGAGTTGCTGCTGGACACCTATGTCTCTGTGGGCCAAAAAGGCACGGGGAAATTACGTGAAGGCGATGGACGCACCCCGCTGGGCGTCTACTTTGTGAACAAAAATTTGAAAGGCCAACCCCTGCCCGATTTGTATGGCGCGGGCGCCTTAACCTTGAACTACCCCAACGCCATCGATGTGATGCGTGGCCAAACCGGCTCGGGTATTTGGCTACATGGCACCCCCAGCACCCAATACGCCAGAGCCCCATGGGCCACCGATGGTTGTGTGGTCATGTCCAACCCGGAAATGGACCGGTTGTTGAGTTTGAAAAACCTCGAAAGAACGCCGGTACTGATCGCCGACAAGCTGGAATGGGTGTCCTCCGATCGCTCGGTACCCGACCGCGATGCTTTCAAGAAAACGCTGGATCAGTGGATTCATGACCGCCAAACGTCGAACCTGGAAAGTCTGAAAACCCTGTACAGCCCTCAGTACCAAAGGGATGGCAAAGGCTTGTCCGCTTGGTGGCCCGAGATTGCGGCTACAGCGCAGGTGACCGGCCACGGCGGCCCTGTCAATCTGCAATCGATCTTGCAGTGGAAAGACACCCAAGACTACATTGTGGTCAATGTGTACAACCCCAATACGCCCAAAGGGAAAGTGCCGCAGCAATTGCGCATGTACTGGGCCAAAGAAGGCAACCAGTGGCAGATCCTGTACGAAGGACCCGTCTGACATCGCTGAGCCTCGATCGCCTTAAACGATTTTGACGCTCAGATTGGGCAGGCCATCGATGTGCATTTCGATCACATCACCGCGCACCACCGGCCCCACGTTTTCAGGCGTGCCTGAGTAGATGATGTCGCCCGGGAACAACTCAAACGCTTGCGATAACTTGCTGATCTGCTCGGCCACAGACCAGAGCATTTGATTCAAATTCGCGTTTTGTTTGATCTGTCCATTGACTTTGAGCCAGATCGCACCCTGGGTGAAGTGACCGGTTTGGGCGACCTTGTGGATCGCGCCAATCGGGGCCGACTGATCAAAGCTCTTGCCAATTTCCCAGGGCTTTTTCTCATCGCCCATGGCGCGCTGCAAATCACGCCGGGTCATGTCCAAGCCCAAGGTGTAGCCGTAAACCAGTTCCAGTGCCTTTTCGACCGGGATATTGCGCCCGCCCTTGTTCAGCGCCGCCACCAACTCGGCTTCGTAGTGGTAGTTCTTGGTCAGTGGGGGGTACGCATGGTTCGGTGTCGTGCCGGCTGCCACGAACTGGATGGCATCCGTGGGTTTTTGGAAGAAAAACGGCGGTTCGCGCGTCGGGTCGGAGCCCATTTCGCGTGAATGCGCCGCGTAGTTGCGGCCAATGCAGTAAATACGTCTCACCGGGAACATTTCATCTGAACCCACGATGGGCACATAGACCTGAGGCACTGAAAAAGGGGTTTTGACCTGCTGCTGCGCCATGCCGGGGGTGACGCAACCGACCAAAGCCCCGGTCGATACCAGCGCGGAGCTTTGAAAAAAATGCCTTCTGTCCATGGGTGTCTCCTGGTTGTAAAGGCATGATAAACGAGGCTTCAATCCCTTGCGGCACGTTATGCTCTGGGCTTGCACACTTGTGAATGCTCTTTTTTGATATTCACGCTTGGAAACAGTTGAAAGCGATGAGTCACTTAAAATGGGCTGATTGCTCTTGTTTTGCTATTGCGCCTTGGAACACCACATGTCTTTGTCTTCAGTCAAATCCCTGATCGCCTTGCTCGCTACCGCCGCCCTCTTAGCCGCCTGTGGCGGTAGTCTGGTCGGCTCTGCCCCGCCACCCGTTGGGGGTCTGACATTGGAGCCTGGCGAAGGCGGCGTGACCCTCAGCTGGACGGCGGTGCCGGGCGTGGTCTATTGGGCTTACACCGGACAATCCGCCACCCTGTGCAAGAACTGCAACAATGCCAACGACTGGTATGGCCATGAGGTTGTTGGCGCGCAAAGCCGAGGATGGGCGACAGCCATCACATCGCCGTATTTTTTCACGGGCAACACGCTTCAGACCAACTTGAACAATGACGTTCTTTATTCCTTCATCATGGACGGTCGCACCAATGGGAAGCCAGCGGGAGATGCCACTGCCTCGGTTTCAACAACCCCAAGGCTGAATGGTGCGAATTGGTATAACGGTGGCACGATCGGCACAGGTGCCATCAAGGGCATGGCCTTTGGCCCCGTGTTTAACAACACCGTGACCAACAACTATGACACGACAGGAACCTATCTGGCTTTTGGGGATGGTGGCATCAAATACAAAAGCGCAGATGGTTTAAATTGGTCCTTGATCACCACCGTCACCGATACCACCAATTGGAAAGCTGCGGCGTATGCTTTTACAGGCTCAACCATCCAAAAATTTGTAGGCGTGGGTGCCGGTGGGGCCGTGATTTACAGCTCTGATTTAGTGACCTGGACCCCTGCGCCGACCGCCCTCACCGTCAGTGCCGGCCAAGACCTCAATGATGTCACCAGCAGTTCCAATATGTTGGTCGCCGTGGGCAACAAGGGCACCATCCTGCGCTCCACCGATGGGCTCAACTGGGTTGCCGCCACTTCGGTGCCCAGCACCCCGAATCTCTATGCGGTGAAATACACCACCGTATTGGTATTGGGCGTGGTCACACCCCTATGGGTGGCGGTGGGCGATGGTGGCGCGGTGTTATACAGTTCCGACGCAGCCACCTGGATTGTCGCGAATTCAGGTACAACCCAAGACCTGAAGGGCGTCGCCTCCGTGGTCAATTACAACTACCCCAATGGTGTGTACACAATCTCGGCCTCACCCACAGTGAGCTACTCGGTGGTCGCCGTTGGCAAAGGGGGTACAGTCATACAAACGGGTGACGGGATCAATTGGACACCCCAAACTTTGGGCACAGGGAGCCACTTGAACGCTATTGTGGCTTCAACTGCAATGTTGCCCACCAACCAGTTCATGATTGTGGGCGATGGGGGCAAAGCCTTCACCAGCCCCGATGGTGTCACTTGGACCCCGCGCACCCCGACCACCACACAAGGCTTGACCGGCTTGATTCGGGGTCTGAACAACCAATACCTGGCTTGGGCCGCGAACGGCACGACCACCTACAGCAAGTAATTTTTTACTCAGGGGTGATGTTGGCCGCTTTGACCCACATTGCCCATTTCTTGATTTCCGCGTCAATGGTTTTGGCCAACTGCGCGGAATCCTCAACGTCCAGGTCAATGCCTGCAGCCTGAATTTTCTCTCTTACCTCAGGTTTGGCCAATACGGCCAACAGCGTGCTGGTGGCTTTTTTCTGCACATCGGCAGGCAAGCCAGCCGGTGCCATCAGGCCGAACCAAGCGCCCACCGCATAGTCTTTCACCACATCACCAATTGGCGGCACGTTGGGCGCTTTGCTGGCGCGTTTGGCGGTGGTCACCCCCAAACCGCGCAAGCGCCCGCCGTTCATTTGCGACACGGCATTGCCCACGTCAGCAAAGGCAAATTGAATTTGCCCACCCAGCAAATCGGTCAAGGCGGGGGGGATGCTTTTGTAGGGCACATTGATGGTTTGCAAGCCTGCCATTTGCGAGATCATCGCGGCCGACACCAGCGAGCCCGATGAGCCATGGCCAAAGGCCAGTTTGTCAGGATGGGCTTTGCCATAGGCAATGAATTCTTTCAGGTCTTTGGCCGGAAAGTCATTCCTCACCATCAAGATGAACCCCGTCTCTCCCATTTTGCCAATGGGTGTGAAGTCTTTCACGGGGTCATACGGCAACTTTTTGTACAAGCTCACATTGGCCGCTTGGGTGGTGCTGGTGGTCACCAAAAAGGTGTAGCCGTCGGCCGGTGCGGCCTTGACCGCCTCCGCGCCCAAAATGCCATTGGCGCCGGCTTTGTTTTCCACGGTGATGGTTTGCCCCCAAGCATCGCCCATGGCTTGCGCCACGATGCGCCCAACGTTATCTGTCGCGCTGCCGGCGGTGAACGGCACCACAAATTTGATGGGCTTGTTGGGGTAACTTTGCGCCTGCGCCCCCACCGAGGTCATGGCGCCGAGCACCAAGGCGGAAGTCAGCACCAAGGTGTGGCGGCGATTCAGAAAAAGCATGGGATCTCCTGTCGAACAATCATTTTGATGCAGTCAGTATGCCCGACCTTATGACCCCGCTCGTCAGGACGAACCCAGTCCCGCTAAACTTCAGAGCATGAGTTCACCCATTCCCTTTTTCACGCTGCGTGTGCAGCCGCAAGGCGATACAGCCGATGCCTGGCCCGAGCACAGCTTGCTCACGTCGCTGGAGATGGGGGGCTTGAATTGGCCAAGCTCTTGCCGCTCAGGCTCTTGCCGCACCTGCATGTGCCAAATGACGGCGGGGCAAGTTCGCTACGAGATGGATTGGCCCGGTTTGCTGCCAGAAGAAAAGGCCGAGGGTTGGGTACTGCCCTGCGTGGCCTTTCCCACGCAAGACGTGACCCTCTTAGACCCACAGGCTTGAAGAAACAAACAACCGCTCGGGAGCGGATGCAGCACGTTCAATCTTCGATGCCCAGCTCTTGAATTTTGCGAGTGATGGTGTTGCGGCCAATGCCCAGTTTCAGTGCAGCTTCAATGCGGCGCCCCCGCGTCGTGGCCAGTGCGGCCTGAATCAGGCAAGTCTCAAATCGGTTCGTCAGCACGTCCCACACATCTTGCCGGTCGGTGGCCAGCAGACTCAAGGCTTCCAATTCCAGGTCACTTTCCCAACCCGCGGACCGGCCTTTGTCGCCAGACAAAACCACCGGAGCAGGCTGCGCGCTAGAGGCATGAGGCACCGCTGTGGCGGCGATGGCACTGCTGACGAATGAAGCGCCCTCAGCCTGCTCCGCCACAAGGGGCAAGGCCGCGGCATCGTGCACGTCGGGCGAGAAGGAAGTGACCATCCCCTGCGCTGAGCCGCCCAGACTGAGCACCTCAGGCGGCAGGTCTTTGGTTTCAATCACTTGGGCCGGCGCCATCACCGTCAGCCAATGGCAAATGTTTTCCAGCTGGCGCACATTGCCCGGAAACTGACAGGTGGCCAATAAGTCGAGTGCTGATTCTGAAATGCGCTTAGGCTCCACGCCCAGTTGCTGGGCGCTTTGCAGCAAAAAGTGACGCGTCAACATGGGCACGTCTTCACGCCGCTCGCGCAGGGCGGGCAAGCGCAAACGGATCACGTTCAAGCGGTGAAACAAGTCTTCACGAAACACGCCTTGCTTGACGCGTTGCTCCAGATCTTGGTGCGTCGCGGCAATCACGCGCACATTGGATTTGACGGCGTTGTGGCCGCCCACGCGGTAAAAATTCCCGTCGGACAACACGCGCAGCAAACGCGTTTGCAAGTCGAACGGCATGTCGCCGATTTCGTCCAGAAACAAGGTGCCGCCATCGGCCTGTTCAAAGCGACCACGGCGTGAGGTTTGCGCCCCCGTGAAGGCACCGCGTTCGTGGCCAAACAGTTCGCTTTCCAGCAAGTCTTTCGGAATCGCCGCGGTGTTGATCGCCACAAACGGGCCACTGGCGCGCGGCGAGTGTTTGTGCAAAGCACGCGCCACCAATTCTTTGCCAGAGCCCGACTCGCCCGTGATCATCACCGTCACATTGCTTTGCGACAAACGGCCAATCGCGCGAAACACGTCTTGCATGGCGCTTGCTTGTCCCAGCATCTCGGGCGTGGCCGCCATCTTCACTTCGGCCACTTCTTCGCGCTGGCTCTCTTCCACCGCGCGGCGAATCAACGCCACTGCTTTGGGCAAATCAAAAGGCTTGGGCAAATACTCAAAAGCACCGTTTTGAAAGGCAGAAACTGCGCTGTCCAAGTCAGAGAACGCGGTCATGATGATGACTGGTAAACCGGGCAAACGCTCCTTGATGGAAGTGAGCAAATCCAAGCCCGAGCCCCCGGGCATTCGGATGTCGCTGACCAAGGCCTGCGGGCCATCGGCGTCGTCCAAACCGTCCAGCGCCTTCAAGACCTCGCGCGGATTGGTGAAACTGCGCGTGGGCAAGCCTTCACGCAACAGTGCTTTCTCAAGCACGAAGCGAATGGATTGGTCATCGTCTACGATCCAGATCGACTTCATGGTGGAACTTGCTTTCTAAAAGAGGTCAGGGCAACGGGATCAGAATTTTGAAATCCGTTCGGCCCGGCATGCTTTCACACTCAATCAAGCCATGGTGTTGCTGAACAAAGGTTTGCGCCAACGTCAGCCCCAGGCCGGATCCGCCCTCCCGCCCCGAAATCAACGGGAAGAAAATACGGTCCTTGATCGAGTCTGGTACACCAGGCCCGTTGTCAATGACATGCAATTCCAATGCCAGTCGATAACGCTGCTTGCCAAAAGTCACCTGGCGCGCAATCCGGGTGCGTAAAACGATCTCCGCATCCCCTTCGGCGCGGCGTTCGGTCAAGGCTTGCGCGGCGTTGTGGGCGATGTTGAGCACAGCCTGAATCAACTGCTCCCGATCGCCCCTGAATTCAGGAATGGAAATGTCGTAGTCGCGCACCACCTTCAAGCCCTTGGGGAATTCGGCCAAAATCAAGGAGCGCACGCGCTCACACACCTCGTGCATGTTCACATCGCCCACCACATGCGGTCTGCGGTGCGGGGCCAATAAACGATCGACCAAGGTCTGCAAGCGATCGGCCTCGTGGATGATGACCTGGGTGTATTCCCTGAGGTCTTTGCTGTCGAGCTCCATTTCCAGCAATTGCGCCGCGCCGCGAATACCGCCCAAAGGGTTTTTAATTTCATGGGCCAAATTGCGAATCAGCTCTTTGTTGGCCTGGGCCTGATCGATCAAACGCTCTTCCCGGTCCTGCCGGGTTTGCTGCTCAATGGGCATCAACTCCACAATCACTTCATCGGGTTGGTCGGTCTGCGCCACGATCACATGCACCGGCAGCAAGTCCTCATGGTTGGCACGCTGCAGCGAGGCCTCATAGCGCAGCGCAGCAAACTCGTTGGCACGCGCGCCCTCCAAGGCGATGGCCAAGGGCTTCTTGTCGGCAAAGTAATCGGCCAGGTGCACGCCCTGCAAGGTACGTCGTGACAGACCAATGGTGTCTTCCAAAGCCGCATTCACAAACAGCACCAAACCGCGGCCATTGATCACGGCCACCGGCGTGGCCAATAAATCGAAAGCCTGAAAGCGCAAGCCCCACGGCGTGGTTTGTGCGCGCACAGGCTGACCGGTGGGCCTTGGGGAATCTGAAAATGGGTTCATGGCGGGGTCACCGGATTGGAAGGTAAACGCGACAGTTCTCGCTGCAAGCTGTCCATGTCGCGCTCGGCGCGGGCAATGCCCGCTTTCAGACGGGCCAATCGGTCCAGGTATTTTTGATGGTTACGCGCCTCTCCCCCCAACAAGTCGGGCTCACCGGCGTTGTACTCGAGAACCAACTGGGCATGCCGTTCACGGGTTTGTTGCAGCTCGGCCACCAGTATCGCCCTCTTTTGCGCATCCCTGACTTTGGCATCCACCGGCTCAGGCGCCCCACCACCCAATACAGGTGCGCCATTCGCAACAGCTGGCGTCATTTTGGTGCGCACGGTGGCATTGGACGTGGCCGGCCCTGCCTGCGCACCAGAAGGGCGTGTGCCTTGTATCACCGTGATGGTTTGCCCCTGCATCACTTGGCAATCCTTGGGCTGGGTGGGCGCATTCGTGTACTCGTTGCCGCATCGGTAAATTCGCTCGGGCACATCTGCGCCAGCCATCACCAAGCTGCTACAAGCGCAAAAGACGCTGACCACGCCACACCAAATTAAACCGAATGTGAACCTCATACTGTGCTTTTTGAAAAACCCATATCAAGCAGCATCATGCCTTGTCTTTGCATAAAAAAAGGACGGCGCAAGCCGTCCTTTTTTTGCGCATCAGTGAAGGATCACAGTGAGTAGTACATGTCGTACTCAACCGGCGACACTTCAACGCGGCTGCGGTTCACTTCTTGCATCTTCAAATCGATGTAAGCATCGATCCAAGCGTCTGTGAACACGCCACCTTTGGTCAAGAAGGCGCGGTCTGCGTTCAATGCGTCCAAAGCTTGGTCCAGGCTGGAACAAACGGTAGGCACCAATTTGTCTTCTTCTGGAGGCAAATGGTACAAGTCTTTGGTGGCAGCTTCGCCAGGATGGATCTTGTTTTCGATACCGTCCAAGCCGGCCATCAACAAGGCCGCAAAGCCCAGGTAAGGGTTGCACAATGGATCGGGGAAGCGAGCTTCCACGCGGCGACCCTTGTCACTGGCCACGTTAGGAATACGGATCGAAGCGGAGCGGTTCTTGGCCGAGTAAGCCAATTTCACAGGCGCTTCGAAGTGAGGCACCAAGCGCTTGTAACTGTTGGTACCTGGGTTGGTGATGGCGTTCAAAGCGCGTGCGTGCTTAATGATGCCGCCGATGTAGTA
>CAIWWN010000108.1 GCA_903916355.1 uncultured Burkholderiales bacterium
CACCAATTAGTGGAATTTCTGCCTTCGACGTTGCTATTGCTACTGGTCCCATGACAGGTGTAAAAGATTTGAAGCATCTCATCGAATGGACGAAATCACAAAAAGCGGGTGATGTCGTCTATGGGTCGTCTCCTGGCAACGGATCTCTCTCGCATTTTGTTGGTATTTCATTTGGAATGGCTGCTGGCCTTTCACTCACACATGTACCGTATAAAGAAAGTGGTGTTGGAACGATTGATCTTGCAACAGGGCGGCTTCCAATCATGATTACCGGCGTCAATTCATTCATTGAAATGCACAAGGCTGGAAAAATTCGGATTCTTGCCGTATCAGGGGAAACAAGAACAGCCTCAATTCCAGAGGTTCCAACACTCAAAGAAGCTGGCATCAATTTAATGCATACAACCACAACAGGCATATTTGGACCCGCCAAAATGCCAAGTGAGTTGGTAAAAAAACTTCAAGATGCCATCGCACCTATTCACGCAAATATCAGTGTGAAAGAGCGACTTTCTGGGCAAAGTATGACGATGTGGCAATCTAGCCCTTCTCAACTCGCAGCTTACTTATCAGAAGAGCGCAATAAATTTTCAACATTGGTTAAAGCAAGTGGCTACGTCAAGGAGGATGCATGATGGACCGTCGTACCAGTCTAAAAGTTACAGGAATAACTGCATTTGAACTTTTAACCCAATCATCTTTTGCGCAAGAGGATAAATCGCCAATGACAGTTTTAGTTGGAGCCGCCTCCTCCATGGATTTTACAGCCCGACTCATTGGCGATCAATTGCGAGAAAAAATCAACCGGCCAGTGGTTGTTTCTAGCAAACTAGGCGCCGGTGGCCGGTTGGCCTTAGGAGAGCTTAAACGAGCAGCCCCTGATGGAAACACCATCATGTTTTCGACAAGCAGTCTTTTTTCAATCTACCCACATATCTACACAAAACTAGACTATGACCCAGTGGCCGACTTCACACCAATTTGCGGTCTCACTTGGTTTGATTTAGGTATTGCAACTGGCATTAACAGTGGCATCACAGACATTGCTCAGTGGATTGCGTCAGTTAAATCACAAGGCTCTGCTGGTGCTGTTTACGGTGTTGCACCCGGTGCAGGCTCCTCTTCTCATTTTCTTGGAATTGCTTTAGCCCAATCTCAATCAATGAAGTTGGAACCCGTTCACTACAAAGACAGCGGTATTGGCATCGTTGATTTAGCTTCAGGCAGGTTACCCATGCTCATAACGGGCTCAAGTGCTTTGGTAGAGATGCACAGGGCAAAAAAAATTCGAATGCTAGCTGTTTCAGGAGAGAAACGATTAGATTTGGTACCAGAAGTTCCAACATTAAAGGAAGCTGGCCTAAACATTGCAATTCAAAACTCTGCTGGTTTATATGGTCCTGCCAAATTGTCTAAAGAATTGGTTGAGAGGATAGCTGCTGCTACTTTGCCGATGCTTCAAAAAGTAGATATTAAAGCCAAATTGGCTAGCCAGGGAATGGCTATATCACCCTTGAATTCAGCTCAACTGGCTAATTCACTAAATGAAGACCGTAAAAAATTCGAAATATTGGCAAGAACAAGTGGCTACAAACCTGAGGCTCTCTAATGAAAATCATTTCCGAAATTGAATTAGTCAATCGTTTTTTAAAAGAATTACTTTCAACATCTGAGGACTCTACGAAAAAACTTAAAGAAACACTTCATGCTCAAGTTGAATTTAAAGTACTTGGAAAGCGGGCGAAAGGCAAAGACGAAGTTTGCGAAGCTTTGAAAAATGGACCAAATAGCCAGTTAATGCATCAGTTAATTTGGCACGATGCTTTTCAAATAAAACATCAATGGCAAGTTGAAGGCCATCGCAAAGAAGGAACCTTTGATCGTGGCTTAATCATCAGTTTAAAGATCAGCGACGGAAGTGTCATTCTTGTACAACAGCAAAAAACACCACCTCCTTCCCCTGCCACATTACCTTTAGTTATTCCACATGAACTTAGAGGAATGATTGATAACGCACTGGTTGAACGTCATCCCATCTTAATGGCCTACTGTGATTTGGAAAATCAACCTGTTCAAACATTCAGAGGATCACTGCAAGTTTTTAGTGATACACAACTTGCTATGTGGATCAGAAGTGCAGATGGAGCCTTTATCAAAGCAATCCAAAAAAATTCAAAAGTCTCTTTTGTTTATCGAAATGAAGATACGAAGGCGACTTATTCACTGCAGGGCAAAGCAAGAGTGAGCAATTCAGAGAACGACCGTGACATTGTTTATGGTCGCTCTGCAATTGCAGAGCAAGATCACGATTTCGCCAAACTTGGTGTGGTTGTCCTTGTTGACTTGGAAAAAATAGAAGGCTATTCAGGTCTCGGTCCAAGTGGGCAAATGAATCAAATCAAACTAATTCGCCAAATTTAATTAATTTACAAACAAAGGAGAACCTGTGAGCATTAAACAAGACAACATCGATATGGCCAGAGTTGGGCCAGGAACAGTTATGGGTAATTTCATGCGCGAGTATTGGATTCCTGCTGCCAAATCTAGCGAATTGGGCAATGACGGGACACCAATGAGGCTCATGCTTCTTGGAGAAAAACTAATCGCCTTCCGCGATAGTAGTGGACGTGTCGGTGTCATGGATCACCTCTGCCCTCACAGATGTGCCTCTTTGGTTTTGGGTAGAAACGAAGAGAATGGAATACGCTGCATCTATCACGGCTGGAAATTTGATGTGGATGGCAATTGTGTAGATATGCCAAGCGTTGCACCCAGTCAAGACTTCAAAGAAAAAGTCAAAGCCAAGGCCTACAAAGCCGTTGATCGCAATGGCATTATTTGGGTTTATATGGGACCTCGGAAGCAACCGCCTCCGTTACCCAAAATCGAAGCCACCTTGCTGCTTGACAGTGAAGTTGATATTTCCTTCACTCAAAGGGATTGCAATTGGCTACAAGCACTTGAAGGCGATATAGATACCTCGCATTTCGGGTTTCTTCACGTTGGCCACTTAGATCCTGAAAACGTCCCAGTGGGCCATCCCCTCGAGCACACTGCAAGTGAAAGAGCACCCGAGTATCACGTGAGTGACGCACCCTGGGGCACAACTTATGGTGCATACAGAACCGTGAAGCCGCAAACAACTTATTGGCGGTTTGCAAACTATATGTTTCCTTTTTGGACGCAAACACCTCAAGGTGAATTCCCAATCAATATTCAAGCTCGTGCTTGGGTTCCACTTGACGACGAACATGTCATGATGATTTTTTGGCGAACAAAAAGCATTGGCGGCGGTACAGGACAGCCACTCAAAGATGGCAAACCCCTTGGTGGCAGCAAGCCTCAGCCAGACTACCTACCCATTTCTACAGAATGGCTTGGCCGATACCGCGTCAAGGCCAATGAAAGCAATGACTGGTTGATTGATCGAGAGGCTCAAAGAACCAACAGAATTTATTCAGGAATTGACAACATTGGTCTTCAAGATCAAGCAGTGACTGAATCGATGGGTGCCATCACAAATCACGAGCATGAGCACTTAGGCCCTGGTGACCTCATGATTTCAAGAACTCGCAGGCGGGTTCTTAAAGCTGCGCGCGCATTTCAAGAGGGAACAGCCCCAGTAGGTGTTGACCAACCGGAAGTATTGGCAGAAGCCAGAAGTGGCTATTTTGAAGCACACGAATCAGTTGAATGGCAAAAGGGTTATGCTGACCAAATGAGCACCGCAAAAAGGGTCATAGCCTAGCATTACCCTTTAGAAAGTGGCGTATTGGAAATAACACGAACAGCATTTTTCAAGTTATTTTCATACGCTGCTTGCCAGTCTTCATGAGCTGCAGTGTGAAACGTACCACTGCGAGCCCGCCACATTACTTCTGGATTTGAGATGCCAGGGGGCGATTTACCTTCATCTCGCAGACTCAATGCCGCCTTCAAAACTCGCCGCCTTGTTTTAGCTATCATCTGATCACTATTGACCAAGTGTTCAAAGGCGTGATCTGTAATTCCACCCATCGATTCAGTCACTGCCTGATCTTGCATAAAAACCATTTTGATGCCTGAGTAAATAATGTTTTGACGTTGAGCATCACGATCAATTTCATAGTCATTTTCCCACCTTGCAACTGGACGCCATCTACCATACCAATCATTGGTATTTGGTAAGTACTCAATCGTTGGAGCGAAACCTGGAATGGCTTTGCCGTTTTTAAGTGGCATTCCTGTGTAAGCACCGGGTGATTTTTTCCATGAAATTAAAACGACCATGGTGTGCTCATCGTCCATCGGCACCCACGCTCTGACACCCACATTTGTCAAAAAATCTGAATTGGGAGCTTGGGTCCAAAATGGAAATACAAAATTTGCAATGCGCCAAGACATACTGCCATTTTCTTCTAGGCGGTATGCGCCGTAAGAAGTTCCCCAATCCGTATCTGTAACATGGTATTCAGGTGCTCGATTTGTAACAGTGTGACGCATTGGATGGTCATCTTGAAAGTCTTCTGGCTCAGCACTTCCAGCGTGTAAAAATCCAAAATGCGATGTGTCTATATCACCTTCTAAAGCTTGAAGCCAATTGCAATTTCGTTGCACAAACCGAATGGAAGCCTCTCCCTCTGGAATAAGAGCCGCTTCAAGCATTGGAAATGAGGGAACTTGATCTTGTGGTCCCATGAATACCCAAATCAGACCATTTTTGTCTAGTGCTTTGTATGCTTTGGCATGAATTTTTTCTTTAATTTCATCGCCATTCGATACGTTAGGTATATCCAAACAGTTTCCATCTACATCAAATTTCCATCCGTGATAGATGCAGCGAATACCATCATGTGGGTATTCTGGGAGACCGTGACCGGTGATTCTGGTGGATCGTGACCGAGGATTCTGATTCACCGTGACCGACCGTTCTGGTCGATCGTGACCGATTTGGGTATCTGACCAGAATCACCGGTCACGATGCCAGAACGGTCGGTCACGACACCAGAATGGCGTCGTACAACAGCGTTTTGGCGTTGCGCATTTTTATCTAAACCGTACGGGTAGCCTCACCAGCTTTGCTGGAACATGCATGCCCGATACCCGAAGGATTTCAATGCGCAATATCAAGGACGTGCTTCGTCTTAAATACGTGGGCAAACTCTCCCATGAACGAATAGCCGTGGCTCTGGGCATCTCCAAAGGCGTTGTTACCAAATACGCAGGCCTGGCCAATGCCGCAGGCCTGAACTGGCAGCAGGTCCAGCCCATGGATGAGGCCCAACTCCACAACCGGCTGATCAACAGTGCTCCGCCTCAGAGCACCTTTGTCCTGCCCGATTACGGGCTAATCCACCAAGAGCTGCGGCGCAAGGGCATGACGCTGATGCTGCTGTGGGAGGAGCACGTTGAGCAGTACGGCAAGGAGCAGACCCACCGTTACGCCCAGTTCTGCGTGCACTACCGGCAGTACGCCAAGTCTCTCAAGCGCACCATGCGCCAAGTCCACCGGGCTGGCGAGAAGTTGTTCATCGACTTTGCCGGCTCCACCGTGGGTTTGCGTGGTGGCGAGCGCGCGCACATCTTCGTGGCAGCACTGGGTGCGTCTAGCTACACATTTGCTTATGCCACGCCAAGAGAAACCATGGCCGACTGGCTGGGCGCCACGGCCCGGGCATTGACCTTCTTTGGTGGTGTACCCCAGCTCATCGTACCCGACAACCCCAAGGCCATGATTGCCGATGCCAACCGGTATGAGCCTCGGGCCAACGAGACTGTGCACGATTTTGCGCGCCACTATGGCACCTCCGTCTTACCTGCTAGGCCCCGGCGGCCGCAGGACAAGGCGGTCGTTGAATCAAGCGTGCAAGTCGTATTGCGCTGGATTCTCATGCGACTACGCAACCAGCAATTTGATTCTGTGGATGACGTCAACGAGGCCATTGTCCCGCTACTGGAGCGACTCAACAATAAGCTGTTTCAGAAGTTGCCGGGCAGCCGGGCCAGTGCCTTTGCCCAGATTGATGCCCCGGCTTTGCAGGCGCTGCCAGCACAACCTTGGGAATTCGCCGTCTTCAAGACCGTCAAGGTGCACATCGACTACCACGTTGAGTTTGAGGGTCACCGCTACAGCGTACCCCAGGCCCTGGTCAGCCAGGTGCTGGAGCTGCGGGTCACGCAAACGGCGGTTGAAGTTGTGCACCGTGGCCAACGCGTGGCTGCGCACAAACGCAATGCGCATAAGGGCGGATTTACCACGGTGGCCGCGCACCTGCCGGCGGCGCACCGCGCGCATATGGAGTGGTCTCCTGATCGGCTGATCCACTGGGGCCAAAGCATTGGCGTGGCCACTGGCCAGACAGTCACGCGTTTGCTGCAAGAACGCCAGCACCCCGAGCATGGCTACCGCGCCTGCCTGGGGCTGCTCTCCTTGGTCAAGCAATACGGCAAACCTAGGCTGGAGGCTGCGTGCCAGATAGCGCTGGAACTTGGCACCACCAAGTACAGCCACGTACGCGACATCCTGGCCAACAAGCGTGACCAGATGAAGCCAGCAAGTACCACCGACTGGACCAGTCCGGAGCATGAGCATGTACGCGGCTCAACTTATTACCAATGAACAGCATTTACCGATACAGGAATCCCCAATGATGATGAACGCGACGATAGAGCAACTGCGCACACTCAAGCTGCAAGGCATGGCCAACGCTTTGAACGATCAACTGAGCCAGGCTGGCATGACAGCCATGAGCTTTGAGGAACGACTGACCATGTTGGTGGATCAGGAGGTGCATTTGCGTGATGACAAACGCAAGGCCAGGCTACTCAAGCAGGCGCACCTGAAGTACCCCCAGGCTTGTATTGAAGACATTGACACGCGCTCAGGGCGGGGCCTCGAACGCAAAGAGGTCATGAGTCTAGCCTTGGGGGAGTGGGTGCAAAGCGGGCATACGGTTCTGATTACGGGGCCCACTGGTGCGGGTAAATCGTGGCTGGCTTGTGCACTGGCGCAGTACGCCTGCCGCCGGGGCCACTCGGTCTATTACCAACGCGTGCCGCGAATGGGTGAAGAGTTGCGCATTCGCCACGGTAACGCCACGTTCGGCAAGTGGTTGATTCAACTGGCCAAGACCGAAATCCTTGTCTTGGACGATTGGGGCATGGCAGGAATAGATGCACAAACCCGTGCTGATCTGCTGGAAATCATTGATGACCGCTCGGCCTGCAAGGCCACCATCATCACCAGCCAATTACCCATTGAGCACTGGCATGCATGGATTGGCGATGCCACGATTGCAGATGCAATTTTGGATCGAATCATGCAAAGGAATCATCGCTTCACACTCACGGGCGACTCTCTGCGCCAGAAACCAAAATCAATAAAAAAGGAGCCCAAACCAGACCCATCGTGACCGACACCACTACAATTTAACCGCGCAACTCCAAACCGCTGCAAACCGGTCACGATCGCCAGAACGATCGGTCACGGTCGCCAGAATACGCAACCGGTCACATTTTTTCAGCTTCAGCTTCTTTTTTCAGTCTTTGAACATCGGAAAACTCATTTTGCATCTGAGCACAAGACAAACCTGTATCCCCAGGCTTAACTACTTGAGTGACAGTTGGCGTGGCACAGCCAGCAAGCAGAGCAATAGCACTTACTGACAAGGTGTATTTGGTTAAATTTTTCATTTAAATTAAGTTAATTGGATTAAAAATTTAATTATAACAGGATCATAATACTCACCTCATTTTAGAATCACCCCCAACCTCAAGCCAACTGCCAAGCCGTCAGCGTGTGTATGACAGTGCCATTGAAGCGTTCAAAGGTGGCACAGGTGTGGCGCAGGCTATACAAGGTGTGCTTTTGCCGTGTATCAGCGTCAGCACTCAAAGCTGCCTGCGCCAGCAGCCTTGAGAATGTCTGCTAAAAGCTTAGCCATATTGAATAGAAGGGTAGGGCTAAGCGGTGATGCTGCCTTGCTACAACCAAAGGAGTCTGGCTGTTAAACTAGAGCGGTACCAAGCTGCGACCAGTCGCACGGCCCCGATGGTGAAATTGGTAGACACTGCGGACTTAAAATCCGCCGCTTCTCGAGAGAGGGCGTGCCGGTTCGATTCCGGCTCGGGGCACCATCGAATGAAGACACCATGAGTTCATACAACACGCCTTTCGAAATCCACGTTCATGGTGACGTCTTGCTTCGCAGTGATGTGGACCATAAAGCCGTTCAAGAGGCCCTCAAACCCCTTTGGAAATATGCCGGCGCCCGATCTTTGGCCGAAGGTGCTCAAAGCCTTTACGAGGAAGAAAAAGGCATTATTTTTGATGATAAAGAGCACCGCTTGCAGTTGTGCTGGACGGTGCGCGGCAACGAGGATTTCAGGCAAGTCCTTGACGACATGTGCATGAACATCAACGAGGTGTCAGCCGCCGGCGCGCAAATCGAAATCACGTTTTACGACACCGAATACGACGAAGAGGACGAAGAGCGGGGAACCGACTCGCGCGACGACTTCTTGATCCTGTTCGTGGGGCCAGACCCGGCCTCCATCATGCAGGCGCAGCGCGACCTGTTGGTGCAAGACGTGGTCAGCCTGATGGAGCGTCACTTTGACGGCGCCGAACTGGGCGGCGTGGTCGGCGAGATTGACAAGCTCTTTGCCCAGCGCTTTCAAGACCTGGTCAACTCCTTGGAACTGGGCAAGCCGCCTCGCGGTGGCATGGGTCCGGGCCCTCAAAACGGCCACGGCGGTGGCGGGCGTCGTCCCCGTCATCTGCATTGATTAACTTCCCTCTTGTCCATGGCGATCTTTCCAGCTGATGCACTGAACCCCGGGGTTCGTTCACGCGAGGTCTTTGGCTGGGCCATGTACGACTTTGCCAACTCGGGCTACACCACCGTGGTCATCACGGCGGTGTTTGCTGCGTATTTTGTGGGCGGCATTGCCGACGGCGCCCCCTGGGCCACCTTGGCGTGGACCTCGGCGCTCAGCCTGTCTTACGCCATCGTCATGCTGACCATGCCGGGCCTGGGTGCCTGGGCCGACCGGTGGGCGGCAAAAAAGAAACTGCTGTCTTGGGTCACCATCGGCTGCGTCATCAGCACGGCGGCGCTGGCTTGGGCCTCGCCGGGGCAGGTGGTGGTGGCCATGGTGTTGATTGTGATTTCCAACACGTTTTTTTCTTATGGCGAGTCACTGACAGCCGCGTTTTTGCCTGAGTTGGCCAAACCCGAAGCCATGGGCCGCGTCAGTGGCTGGGGCTGGTCGCTGGGCTACATCGGCGGCATTGTGGCACTGGGGATCAGCCTTGGCTATGTGTTGTGGGCGCAAAGCCAAAACATGCCGGCCGCGCAATTTGTGCCGGTGACAATGTGGATCACCGCGGTGATTTATGGCTTGGCTGCGATGGTCACCTTTGCCTTGCTCAAAGAACATGCCCAGCCGCAACCGCACTTGCCCAAGCCCGTGGGCGTGACCGGCCAGCTGCGCCAGTTGTGGCAGACCTTGCAGGCGGTGCGCCAGTTCAAAGACTTTACCCAGTTGCTGGCCTGCGCAGTGGCCTATCAAGGCGGCGTGGCGGTTGCCATCACACTGGCGGCCATTTACGCCGAGCAGGTGATTGGCTTTGAAAAGCAAGAAACCATGGTTTTGATTTTTGTGTTGAACATTGCCGCATTTGCGGGGGCATTTGTGTTTGGCTACATCCAAGATCACATTGGCCACAAACGCGCCTTGGCGCTCACTTTATGGGGCTGGATGCTGACCTGTGTGATTGCCGCATTGTCGACCACCAAGGGTCAGTTTTGGTGGGCGGCCGCGATTGCGGGACTGTGCATGGGCTCAAGTCAATCGGGCGGTCGCGCCATGGCGGGTTTGTTGGCGCCAACGGAGCGCTTGGGTGAATTTTTTGGCTTGTGGACTTTCGCCATTCGCCTGGCCAGCATCATCGGCCCGCTCACCTATGGTGTGATCACCTGGCTGACGGACGGCAACCAGCGCTTGGCCATCGGCTCCACCGCCTTGCTGTTTTTGCTGGGGTGGTTGCTGTTGATCCCGGTCGATATAAAGCGCGGTCGCAGGGCGGCCATGGCAGCCTCTGCCGCTGCGCAGCCGCGCTGAGCCGTGGCCGCACTCAGCTTGCCTTTTTTGCGGGCTTATCCCGAGGCGCTGCAGCAACAGGTGCAGACCTTGATCACGCAAAATCGTTTAGCCCCTTGGTTGCTTGCGCGATACCCGCAGGCCCATGGCATCCGTACCGACGGGGCTTTGTACGCGTATGTGATGGCACTGAAAAACGAGTTCATGCGCAACGCAGACGCCGTGAGCAAAGTGGCGTTTGACAGCAAAATTCATGTGGTCAACAACGCGCTGGGCATGCACTCCACGATCTCGCGGGTGCAGGGCAGCAAGCTCAAGTCCAAACGCGAGATCAAATTGGGCGCGATGTTCAAAGACGCGCCGCCCGAGTTTCTGCGCATGATCACCGTGCACGAATTGGCGCACCTACGGGTGCGCGACCATGACCGCGCTTTTTACCAACTGTGCGAGCACATGGAGCCCAGCTACCACCAGCTGGAGTTTGATGTGCGGGTCTACCTCACGCATTTGGAATTGACCGGGCAGCGTTTGTGGGCCGCCGCTCCAGCCGAAGCGAGTGTGCAAAATGTCTTCGGCGCATCTGGCACAGTGGCCTGAAAAAATCAGCGCAAGGCCACAGCTTCTGCGCAAGCCTGGGCCGGCATCTGCAGCCAACGCAGGGCAGCTGCTTGCAACGCGGTCAAGGAGCCGCTGGTGAGCAACTGGGTGTGCTTGTACTCTTGTGCTTCACTGTGGTTCTGCGGCGCACTCGCCATCAGACTTGCAGCTTCGAGCAAGCGGCGAGTTTGCCGAGCCACAGGCTCACCGGTAGAGATCAGGGTGACGTCGGGCCCGAGAATGTGCTGCAAATCGGCTGCGGCAAACACATAGTGCGTGCAGCCCAGTACCAACGTATCGATCTGACCTGGGCTCTTGCCAAAGGTGCCCATGGCCTGGGTGTATTGCACGCACAGCCGATGCACCTCGGTCTGCGTCTTGTCGGCGGCTGGTGCTTGAGCGGTAGACAGCTCGATGGCGTTCGCCAAACCCCTGCAAGGCTGAATCACGAACTGGGCTTGGTCTTGCACCGTGGCCAGCAGGTTGGCGAATTTGTCGCTGCCCAAAGTGCCATGCGTGCCGATGACGCCAATGTGCCGGGTTTGGCTGTGTGACACAGCCGGCTTGAGGGCCGGCTCCACACCCACAAGCGGCATGTGCGGATAGCGCAAGCGGGCTTCATGGATGGCGGCGGCCGTGGCCGTGTTGCAGGCCACCACCAAGGCCTTGATGAGATGGTGCGTGACCAAATAGTCCGCAATGGCGTGGGTGCGCT
Source organism: uncultured Burkholderiales bacterium (assembly GCA_903916355.1). Taxonomy (GTDB): domain Bacteria; phylum Pseudomonadota; class Gammaproteobacteria; order Burkholderiales; family Burkholderiaceae_C; genus Limnohabitans_A. The sequence goes on from CAIWWN010000108.1 coordinate 11,396, forward strand.
CGGCCACAAAGGCGTCGCCCCGCTCGCCGTAGGGGGCGTGGGCGCTGTCAGCCAGATACACAAAGCGCTCATGCGGCAACTCGGCTTGCAAGGCCTGCAGCACGCTCAAGCCCCCAATGCCGCTGTCAAAAACGCCAATGGGAGCTTGGGCCGCTGAGCGCATGGATGAAACTCAGGCTTTAAGCCGAGGCGACGGTGATGCCTTTGAACTCGCCCGTGGCGATGCGCTGGGACCACTCTGCCGGGCCGGTGATGTGGGCGCTGGTGCCGCCCGAGTCCACCGCCACGGTGACGGGCATGTCGACCACGTCGAACTCGTAAATGGCTTCCATGCCCAGATCGGCAAAGCCCACCACGCTGGCGTGCTTGATGGCTTTGGACACCAAGTAGGCCGCGCCGCCCACCGCCATGAGGTAGGCCGACTTGTGTTTCTTAATGGCTTCGATCGCGGTCGGGCCGCGTTCGGCTTTGCCCACCATCGAGATCAGGCCGGTTTGCGCCAGCATCATCTCGGTGAATTTGTCCATGCGGGTGGCGGTGGTCGGGCCGGCAGGGACCACCGCTTCGTCGCCCACCGGGTCGACCGGCCCGACGTAGTAAATCACGCGGTTGGTGAAATCCACGGGCAGCTTTTCGCCCTTGGCCAGCATGTCTTGAATGCGCTTGTGCGCCGCGTCGCGGCCGGTGAGCATCTTGCCGTTGAGCAGCAGGGTTTGACCGGGCTTCCAGCTGGCGACTTCATCTTTGGTGAGCGTGTTCAGGTCCACGCGTTTGCTCTTTTGCGTGTCAGGCGTCCAGTTCACATCGGGCCACAGGTCGAGCGACGGCGCGTCCAGGTAAACAGGGCCCGAGCCGTCCAGCACAAAGTGGGCGTGGCGTGTGGCCGCGCAGTTGGGGATCATGGCAATCGGCTTGCTGGCCGCGTGCGTGGGGTACATCTTGATCTTCACGTCCAGCACGGTGGTCAGGCCGCCCAGGCCCTGTGCGCCAATGCCCAGAGCGTTGACCTTGTGGTACAGCTCCAGGCGCAGCTCTTCCACTTGCGTGAGTGAGGCCCCTTTGCTGGACCTTTCCAGCAACTGGTACATGTCCAAGTCGTCCATCAGGCTTTCTTTGGCCATGAGCACGGCTTTTTCGGCGGTGCCGCCAATGCCAATGCCCAGCATGCCCGGCGGGCACCAGCCCGCACCCATGGTAGGGACGGTTTTCAAGACCCAGTCGACCACGCTGTCGCTGGGGTTGAGCATGTACATCTTGGATTTGTTTTCGCTGCCGCCGCCCTTGGCAGCCACGGTCACGTCGACTTTGTTACCCGGCACGATCTGGGTGAAGATCACGGCGGGGGTGTTGTCTTTGGTGTTTTTACGGGTAAATTGCGGGTCATCAACCACCGAGGCGCGCAGCATGTTGTCGGCGTAGTTGTAGCCGCGGCGCACGCCCTCGTTGATGGCGTCTTCCAAGCTGCCGGTGAAGCCGTCCAACTTCACATCCATGCCGACTTTCAAGAACACGTTGACGATGCCGGTGTCCTGGCAGATCGGACGGTGGCCTATGGCGCTCATTTTGCTGTTCGTCAGAATTTGCGCGATCGCGTCTTTGGCCGCCGGGCTTTGCTCGCGGGCGTAGGCCGAGGCCAGGTGCGAAATAAAGTCAGCCGGGTGGTAATAGCTGATGTACTGCAGCGAGGCGGCGACCGATTCGATCAGGTCTTCTTGTTTGATGAGTGTGGTCATGGGAGCTCGTTCAAGTTGAAAAACAAAAAAATCCAGGCGGTGGTTTCAATGCGCATCAGGCCGGTGCGGGCGCGTCATCAAGCGGTCGGTAAAGGCAATGGCCATCGCGCTGAGCAAAAAGGTGATGTGAATCAGGGTTTGCCACATCAGTACTTTTTCATCGTAGTTAGCCGCATTGATGAAGGTTTTGAGCAGGTGAATCGAACTGATGCCGATGATCGCAGTGCCCAACTTGACTTTGAGCACCGAGGCGTTGACATGGTCCAGCCACTCGGGCTGGTCGGGATGGCTTTCGAGGTTCATGCGCGAGACGAAGGTTTCGTAGCCGCCCACGATCACCATGATCAAGAGGTTGGAGATCATGACCACATCAATCAAGGCCAAGACCACCAGCATGATGATGGTTTCATTCAATTGGTTGACGGTGATGTCTGACTTGTAGCCGATGCTGGTGATCAGGGCCTGCAGCGCCTGCGCGTTGCCAAAAGCGGCCTCCAACAAATGCACCAACTCCACCCAGAAATGGTAGACGTAGACCGCCTGGGCTGCAATCAGCCCTAAATACAGCGGCAGTTGCAGCCACCGACTGGCAAAAATCAGGCTGGGCAAGGGGCGGATGGCTTGCGTCTTTGGGGTCGGCGGCGGGGGCATGGGCATGTCGAAGGAGTCCAAAAGCAGGCAAGCCAATAATAGGGGTGACGCCTGATTTTAGAGGCTGGAGGAGCAATTGCACTGCAAGGTTTGCGTCAGTCAGTACTTTGTAAGAGGCAGCACCGACATTTGATCCCAATTTCACGCGTCAGCTATTCAGGAGACCAACATGAGCGCCATTTACAACCCCAGCCCCGCCTTTGTGCAAAATGCCCATATTTCCGGCATGGACGCCTACGAGGCCTTGTGTAAAGAGGCGGAGACCGATTACCAAGGCTATTGGGGCCGCCTGGCCAAAGAATTCATCACCTGGAAGACACCTTTCACCAAAGTGCTGGACGAGTCCCATGCACCTTTTTTCAAGTGGTTTGAAGACGGCACGCTGAACGCCTCTTACAACTGTTTGGACCGCAACGTTGAAAAAGGCCTGGGCGACAAAACCGCCATCATTTTTGAAGCCGACGGCGGCGAAGTCACCAAGATCACCTACAGCCAACTCTTGGCCAAGACCTGCCAGTACGCCAATGCCCTGAAATCTCTGGGCGTCAAAAAGGGTGACCGCGTGGTCATCTACATTTCCATGTCCATCGAAGGCGTGGCCGCCATGCAAGCCTGCGCACGCATTGGCGCGACCCACTCGGTGGTGTTTGGCGGGTTTTCGGCCCAGTCGCTGCGTGACCGCATTGAAGACACCGGCGCCGTCGCCGTGATCACGGCCGACAACCAGGTGCGCGGTGGCAAATTGCTGCCGCTCAAATCCATTGTTGACGAGGCCTTGTCTTTGGGCGGTTGCGACTCGGTCCAAACCGTCTTGGTCGTCAAGCGCTCAGGTGCAGAGATGGCCATGACCTCTGGCCGCGATGTGTGGATGGCAGACTTGGCCGACAAGCAAACCACCACCTGCGAACCTGAATGGGTGGGCGCGGAGCACCCACTGTTCTTGCTGTATACCTCCGGCTCGACCGGCAAGCCCAAAGGCGTGCAACACAGCACCGGCGGCTATTTGCTGCATGCCGCTTTGACCACGAAGTGGACTTTCGACTTGAAGCAAGACGATGTGTTCTGGTGCACTGCCGATATCGGCTGGGTTACCGGCCACACTTACATCACCTACGGCCCCTTGGCTTTGGGCGGCACCGAAATCGTCTTCGAAGGCGTGCCCACTTACCCTGATGCAGGGCGTTTTTGGAAGATGATCCAAGACCACAAAGTCTCGATCTTCTACACCGCACCCACCGCGATTCGCTCACTGATCAAACTCGCAGAAGCCAATGATGCGGTACACCCTAAGAGCTACGACCTGAGCAGCTTGCGTCTGTTGGGCTCGGTCGGCGAGCCAATCAACCCCGCCGCTTGGGAGTGGTACTACAAGCATGTCGGCGGCAGCCGCTGCCCGATCGTGGACACTTTCTGGCAGACCGAAACCGGTGGTCACATGATCACCCCGCTGCCTGGCGTCACGCCCATGGTCCCCGGCTCTTGCACCTTGCCCTTCCCCGGCATCCAAGCCGCGGTGGTGGACGAGGCAGGGCACGACATGCCCAACGGCCAAGGCGGCATCTTGGTCGTCAAGCGTCCATGGCCTTCGATGATTCGCAACATTTGGGGTGATCCAGACCGTTTCATCAAAAGCTACTACCCTGAAGAATTCCACGCCAAGTACTACTTGGCGGGCGACGGCGCGATCCGTGACGAGAAGACCGGTTACTTCACCATCACCGGCCGTATTGACGACGTGTTGAACGTGTCAGGTCACCGCATGGGCACCATGGAAATCGAATCGGCCTTGGTCAGTTGCACCGAGCTGGTGGCCGAAGCCGCCGTGGTCGGCCGTCCTGACGACACCACCGGCGAAGCCATCTGCGCCTTTGTGGTGCTCAAGCGTTCGCTGCCCACCGGCGAAGAAGGCAAAGCCATTGCCAAACAACTGCGTGACCACATTGCCAAAGAAATCGGCCCGATCGCCAAGCCGAAAGACATTCGCTTTGGTGAGAACTTGCCCAAGACCCGTTCCGGCAAGATCATGCGCCGCTTGCTGCGTTCGCTGGCCAAAGGCGAAGAGATCACGCAGGACATTTCCACGCTGGAGAACCCTGGCATCCTGAGCCAGTTGGGTCAGGCGTACTGAAGCCCGGCATTCAGTCTCCTAACACCGAGCCTTCGCGCCGCGGATCGGCGCCGCCAAACCAACCCCAAGGCGTTTTCTCAATCGCTTGCAAGCCGCTGGTCAAATCCAGTTCAATGACTTGGTGGCCACGTGCCTTGAGGGCCTGCACGGTGCTTTCAGGAAAACGATCGCGCTCTAGCAGCACCGGGCCATAGAGCGAGCCGAAGTTGGGCAGGTCAATGGCTTGCTGCACATTCAAGCCCCAGTTCAAGCTGCCATACAGCAGCTTGGTGGTGTAGTGGATGATCAAGGCGCCTCCTGGACTGCCGCCGCTCATCAGCAATTGACCGGTGGTTTTGTCAAACAGCAGAATGGGGGACATGGCTGAGCGCGGTCGCTTGCCGGGCTCCACCCGATTGGCCACGGGTCGGCCCTGGGCATCGGCCGGGGCGAAGCTGAAGTCGGTGAGCTGGTTATTCAGCAAGAAACCACCCGCCCGCGCGGGATCGGTTGTGACCATGCGGCGTGAGCCAAAACCCGCCTCAATGGTCGTCGTCATGGCCACAGCCCGGCCTTGGGCATCGATCACGCTGATGTGGCTGGTGCCATATTCGGTTTGATCGGGCATGGGGCTCCAACGGGAGACGGCGCCCATGGGCCGACCGGCGGGCGCCTCTTGCATGGCCTGCTGACCGATCAGTTGACTGCGCGCTTGCAAGTAGCCTTTGTCCAGCAGGCTGCGCCAGTGGCCGGCGGGTGGCGAGACAAAGTCCGGATCGGCCACATACTGCGCCCGATCGGAAAAGGCCAGACGCGAAGCCTCGGTATAGCGGTGTACAAAGTCAGAGGAGGGCAGGGCGTCTATGCGCTCAGGGCCTTGTGCCTTGGTGTTCGCCAGCAAAGCCAAAATTTGCCCGATGGCGATCGTGCCCGAGGAGGGCGGCGGAAAGCCGCAGATGCGGACACTGCGTGGGTGCGTGTCCATGCGGGCGCTGTGTTCAAAGCACAGGGCCTCGCGCTGCCGAGGCTGGTAGCCGCGCAGGTCTTGCAGGCTCAGGCTGCCCGCCAGTGGGGGCGCCTGTGTGCGCTGCACGATGGCTTGCGCCACCGCCCCTTCATGCAAGGCACGGCTGCCTTCACTGGCCATGCGGCGCAGCACATGGGCGTATTCCGGGTTGCGCAGCACATGGCCCACGGGCCAGGCTTGGCCTTGGTCGTTGTAAAAAAAACGGGCAGCCACCGGGTCTTGTTTCAGGTACGGGTCGGCCTGCAGCAAGGCATGCAGGCGCGGGCTGACGGCAAAGCCTTGTTCAGCCCATTGAATGGCCGGCTCAAACAAGCGCACCCAGGGCAGGACGCCATGTTGGCGGTGCGCGGCCTCGAGCATGCGCATGGCGCCGGGGACGCCCACCGATCGGCCGCTGAGCACGGCCTCATCAAAGGGCAGGGGCTTGCCGTTGTCAGCCAGAAACAACGCAGGACCAGCACCTACAGGGGCAGTCTCGCGCCCGTCGTAAGCCGAGACTTTTTGTCCATCAAAATGCAGCAGCAAAGCCCCGCCGCCAATGCCGCTGGACTGAGGTTCGACCAAGCCCAGCACCAGTTGCACCGCAATTGCCGCGTCAATTGCCGAACCGCCCGCTTGCAAGATCTTCAGACCCGCCGCCGTGGCCAGCGGATTGGCCGCCGCCACGGCTTGGTGCGAGAAAGCCCAGCCGGGTTTGGGGTTCAGACCGGTGGCGGATTCCGGTTGGTCTGGGAATGTGTAGCGATCGTTTCTGGCTGGCGGCGGCTGCGTGGTGCAGGCGGACAGAAGCGCCAACGCGAGCGTTGCGATCAGGTGACGGGCAGTGCAGTGCATGGTGGGCATCCCTGAGCGTGAAGTCCGAAAGTGGTAAAGCGCTCCATCGCCAGCAGGGCTGGCTCCTACAAACATTGAGGCATTTGTGGGAGCTTGCCCAGCAAGCGATTGTCAGCTTATTTCGGTGCCAGGCGGATCGCGCCGTCCAAGCGAATCACTTCGCCGTTGAGCATCTCGTTTTCGATGATGTGCTTGGCGAGTTTGGCGTAGTCCTGCGGGGTACCCAGACGACTGGGAAAGGGGACGCTGGCGGCCAGGGCGTCTTGCACGTCTTGGGGCATGCCAAACATCATGGGTGTGCCGAAGATGCCGGGGGCAATCGTCATGTTGCGGATGCCGTTGCGCGCCAAGTCGCGGGCAATCGGCAAGGTCATGCCGACCACGCCACCTTTGGAGGCAGCGTAAGCGGCCTGGCCAATTTGCCCGTCATAGGCGGCCACGCTGGCGGTGGAAATCAGCACGCCGCGCTCGCCGGTGGCTTCGGGTTCGTTCTGGCTCATGGCGTCAGCCGCCAGACGAATCATGTTGAAGCTGCCCACCAGGTTGACCATGATGGTCTTGGTGTAAACGCCCAGGTTGTGCGCGCCGTTTTTGCCGACGGTTTTCTCGGCCGGGGCAATGCCGGCGCAGTTGATCAGGCCCACCAGCTTGCCCATGGACACGGCTTGCGCCACCACGGTTTGGCCATCGGCTTCGTTGCTGACGTCGCATTTGACAAAGACGCCTTTCAACTCTTGGGCCACGGCTTCGCCTTTTTCGGCTTGCATGTCGGCAATCACCACTTTGGCGCCGTTGGCCGCGAGCATGCGCGCTGTGCCTTCACCCAGGCCCGAAGCGCCGCCGGTGACGATGAAAACCTTGCCTTGAATGTCCATGAAATACTCCACTGATTGACGTTAACGTAAACGTCAATTATGAATCACGCCTTCCGAGCTGTCTATGAATGACCTACAATGAGAACCATTCTCATTTGGATGCCATGCCCCACCCCACCTTGAATGACTCGCAGCCGCATGTTTGGCGGCGCATTGTCAGTTTGAAGACTGATGGCTCGGGCTTGGCTGATGCGGCCCAGCGTCTGGCCGATCTGGGCTTTGTGCCGCACGAGAGGGTGTGCGTGCTGCGCCGCTCTTGGTGGAAGGCGGGTGCGCTGGTGGTACAGGTCGGCAATGCCACCTTTGCACTGCGCCACAACGAAGCCGCTTGCATTGAGCTGGCGCCATGAGCACCCAAACCATTGACCTGAGTGCCTTGGCTCAGCGCCGGGTGGCTTTGGTGGGCAATCCCAATTGCGGTAAATCCTCGTTGTTCAATCGCCTGACCGGCAGCCAACAAAAAGTGGCTAATTACGCCGGCGTGACGGTGGAGCTCAAACGCGGGCTGATGAAAACTGCGCAAGGCACAAGTGTCACCGTGCTGGACCTGCCGGGCACCTACAGCTTGAACCCTGGGGCCGAAGATGAAGCGGTGGCCTGCCAGGTGGTGCGTGGTCAAAGCCTGCAAGAGCCTGCGCCTGATCTGGTGGTGGCTGTGCTCGATGCCACTCGTTTGCGCCGCAGTTTGCGTTTGCTGGCTTCTTTGCGTCGCCTGGGTTTGCCGATGGTGGTGGTGCTCAACCGCATCGACAGCGCCAGAGCGCACGGATTGCAGGTGGATGTGCCGCGATTGGCACAAGTACTGGGCCTGCCACTGGTGGCCACGGTGGCGGTGCAGGCACAGGGGTTGGACACCTTCAAAGCCCTGCTGGACCAAGCCCAGGTGTGGCAAGCCCCCGCCCAGCCGATGGGCACGGCAGAGCGCAATGACGATGCGCAAGCCCAGCATTGGATGAGCGAGGCTGGTTTGGAGTCTGACGAGCCCATTGACGTTTGGTCCATGCAATTGGACCGCGTTTTGCTGCACCCGGTTTGGGGCAGCCTCACGCTACTGGTTTTGCTGTTTTTGATTTTTCAAGCGGTGTTTGCCGGTGCGCAGGCGCCGATGGACATGATCAAAGAAGGCGTGCTGTGGCTGTCTGAACTGCTGGCGCAGCAGGTGCCAGCAGGATTGCTCAGAAGTCTGTTGATCGACGGCATTATGGCCGGTGTGGGCAGCGTGCTGGTGTTTTTGCCGCAGATTTTGATCTTGTTCTTTTTCATTTTGGTGCTGGAAGAGTCAGGCTATTTACCGCGCGCCGCCTTGCTGCTGGACCGGATGATGGGCAGCATCGGCTTGTCGGGGCGCTCTTTTATTCCTTTGCTTTCCAGTTTTGCCTGTGCCATTCCCGGCATCATGGCCACCCGCATCATTGCCAACCGGCGTGATCGTTGGGTGACCATCATGATTGCGCCGCTGATGACCTGCTCGGCCCGTTTGCCGGTGTATGCCTTGTTGATCGGCGCTTTCATTCCCGCCGTGTCGGTGGGGCCTGGTTTGCAGTTGCAAGGCTTGGTGCTCTTGGCTTTGTACCTGCTGGGTATCTTCTCGGCCATCGCGGTGGCCACAGTGATCAAACTTTGGCGCGGCAGCGGCCCTGCGGCGCAGTTGATGATGGAGTTGCCCGATTACCACTGGCCTCGCCCCAGCGATGTGGCCTTGGGTTTGTGGCAACGTGCGCACATATTTTTGCGCAGTGTGGGCGGCATCATCTTGGCGCTGACGGTGGTGCTGTGGTTGTTGTCCAGCTTTCCGGTGGCGCCACTGGGCTTTAGCGGCTCGCCAATTGAATACAGCTTGGCCGGGCGCATAGGCAAACTCTTGGCTGTGCTGTTTGAGCCAATTGGCTTTAACTGGCAAATTGCGGTGGCCTTGATTCCGGGTTTGGCAGCGCGCGAAGTCGCTGTCAGCGCCTTGGGGACGGTCTATGCTTTGTCGCACACCGGCGATGCGGTGGGCGCAGCGCTGACGCCGATCATTGCGTCCGAGTGGTCCTTGGCCACAGGCTTGTCGCTCTTGGTCTGGTACGTTTTTGCGCCCCAATGCATGGCCACCTTGGCCGCCGTGCGTCGTGAATTGGGCGGCTGGCGCGCGCCTGCGCTGATGGCGGTATATTTGTTCGGTATGGCGTATGCTGCGTCTTGGGCGACCTACCGTATCGCCTTGAACTGGAGCGCTTAAATGCCTTGGCTCGATCTCATTGCTGTGACCTTGATTGGTGCTTGGGCCTGCGCTTTCTTATGGAAACGCTGGCGCGGTCGGTCACGCGCTGAGGGTGCCTGCGGCCGTTGCAGCAATAGCGATTGCGGCGCGCCTTGAATATTCTCCGGTCTTACTCTTTCTGCTTCTTTCCTGCCTCCTTCGTTAGATTTTGATGAAAACAGTGACTCCACGGGGCATGCGGCTCGGCTTGGCCATGGCCTTGAGCATCGTCCTTGTGGGATGTGCCTCAGCACCGCCCACCCCGCCGGTACCAGGCGCCTTACCCAGCCCATCGGTCACGGTAATCCCGTCGCCAGGTCCGGGCCCGTCAGTGCCGGCCGCCGAAAAGAGAGTCGCGCATATTGGCCTGGCCTTGGGCGGCGGCGCCGCGCGTGGCTTTGCCCATGTGGGTGTGATCCAGGCGCTGGAGGAGGCAGGCATCCGACCTGAATTGGTGGCCGGCACGTCGGCGGGCAGTTTGGTCGCCGCCCTCTACGCCAGCGGCAAAAACAGTACGCAGCTGAAAAAAGTGGCCGACAGCATGGAAGAGGCCGAAATCACCGACTGGATGATTCCCATTTTGAACCGCGGCGCCTTGCGCGGTGAGGCGCTGGCGCGTTATGTGAACACCCAGGTCGGGGGCTTGTCTATAGAGCAGATGAAGCTGCCTCTGGGCATTGTGGCCACCGACTTGCAAAGCGGTGAACCCATGCTGTTTCGCCGTGGCAGTACCGGCACGGCTGTTCGGGCGTCGAGCGCGGTGCCCGGCGTTTTTCAACCGGTCCGCTTAGGTAGCCGCGAATATGTGGATGGGGGTTTGGTGTCTCCAGTACCCGTGCGCCAAGCACGTGAAATGGGCGCCAATTTCGTCATCGCTGTGGACATTTCGAGTGACCCCGAGGGCAACTTGGCGGGCGATACGTTTCAAATTTTGATGCAGACCTTCACCATCATGGGCAAAAGTCTGAACAGTTACGGCCTCAAAGACGCCAATTTGGTGGTTCGGCCTGCGCTCACTGGCGTCAAGAGCGCAGACTTCACGTCGCGTCGCCGCTCCATTGAGGCTGGGCATGCGGCCATGCAAAAGCTGATTCCGCGTTTGCGTGAATTGCTGTTGCAATTTGAAAATGGTCACTGAGTCGCGTGCGCTTGCGTTTGATCGACGCGCATAAAAAAAGGCTGATCTTGCGATCAGCCCTCACGAGAAGAGACAACTTGCAAAAGTGAATTAACGCTTTTTAGCAGGTGCTTTCACAGCGGCCGTGGCTTGGCTGGTCACCGAGTTGAAGTTGGCTTCGGCCATGTCAGTGGCTTGCTTGACGGCTTTTTGCACGGACTCGAAAGCGGTGCTGGCGGCCGATACGGCATTTTTCATCACGGCGACAGCCGACTCGGAGCCAGCAGGCGCATTGGCCAGGGTGCTGTCCATCAAGCTGGCGAATTTCTTTTGGGCGCCAGTGGCTTGGGCTTCAAAAGCCTTGGCAAACTCGCTGCTTGTGCCTGCGGAAATGTCGTACAGGTGGCGGCTGTAAGCGGCTGTTTTTTCAGCCAAAGGCTGGAACAGGCCGGCTTGCAAAGACATCAGTTCTTGCGCGTCTTTCACGCTCAAGGAAGCGTGGGTGTTTTGTGCGGACTCGCTCAAGGCCGCTTTGGCGGCGGTCAGGTTCAATTCCACCAATTTTTCAACGCCTTCAAAGGCTTTGCTGGTCAAACCAAACAGAGTTTCGAGGTTGGCTTTGTGTGAGGCCATCAGTTGTTCAGC
>CAIWWN010000109.1 GCA_903916355.1 uncultured Burkholderiales bacterium
CAGAGGATCCACCCCGATTACTCGAAGTCTCTCGTCCTGACAGGCGGCAGCTCATGCCATCAGCATTCAGCAGTCTTGTTTCCGTGCCCGTAGGCAGGGAGGCATCCATAGCATCTCCATCAAGGACTTGGACAAAAGGGGTTGAACTCAGGGCGCCCAGCGTAACGTTTGGAAAGGCTTGGCCCCGTCACCGAGATGACCGACAGGCTTGTTCACGGAATGGCCAGGGTTGGAGCAGTTTTTTATGCTGCGGTACCGAATATCTTTTCGATTTTGATGATTCAATGGGCTATCTGATAGCGCTTTATTGAATTCAAAATAGACCGTCTGAATTAATTTCAATACATACAAAAAAATTTTTCAATAAATTGAAAAATGAGTCCCCTAAGCGTCTACTAATCTGAGGGTTTAGGGTTTTCACCATCATATTAGCGAGCCGAGTCTTGTCAAATAGATAAAGGTAATCTTACCTACAACCTACATCTGATTCAGGAGACGTTGATTATGAGATTGTTCAAAAACTCAGTGATTGGCATGGCAGTCATGGCCTTGGGTGTTGCATCTGCGGTGGCGCAAGACAAGAATTTGTCGACGCTACAGCGTATGGGCAATACAGCTACAAACATGGTCATTCCGACCGTACCTCAAGAAGGCAAGAATGCGGACGCCATTCGTGCGAACCTGAAGAAAGTCAAACTCCCTGATGGTTTCAAGATCGATCTTTATGCTGTGGTGCCAGATGCGCGTTACATGGCTATTGCACCTTCGACCAATATGTTGTTTGTCGGAACACGCAAGACCACAGTCTGGGCTGTGACCAACCGCAACAACGGCGACGCCGCAACTGAGGTCAAAGCTTTTGCCCCCTCCATCAAATTCAGCAACCCCAACGGTGTGTGTTTCACCAAAGATGGTATCTTGGTCGTTGCCGAATCCAACCGCATCTTGCATTTCCCGGCTGCCGAGTATTTCTATGAAGGCCCTGACGTCGCTGTCGATCTGGTCGTGCCTGAAGGCAAGCTGATTCCGGTGGAAGAGCAATCGTTCAACCACACCGGTCGTGTGTGTAAGGTGGACAAAGACGGCAAGATTTTTGTCACCATGGGCCAGCCCTACAACGTGCAGCCCAAGGACAAAGTGGAGTTGTTTGAGCAACTGGGCATTGGCGGCGTTCTGCGCTTCAACGGTCTTGACGGTTCAGGCCGCACGGTTTACTCCAAAGGCATGCGCAATCCAGCAGGCATTTCCATCGGACCCAAGGGCGATGTGTGGGCGACTGACAACCAAGTCGACGGTTTGGGCGACGACATTCCACCCGGCGAGTTGAACAAGCTCACCAAGGCGGGCGAGCACTTTGGCTTCCCCTACTACAACGGGCGTTTCAAAGTGGCCGGCTCTCCTGCCGCCACCGACCTCAAGGACATGAAAGAGCCTGCTGGCGCGATCTTTCCTCAGGTGGAGTTCCCCGCGCACCAAGCGCAGTTGGGCTTGACCCATTACACCGGCAAGGCCTTCCCCGCCAAGTATCAAGGCGGCTTGTTTGTGGCTTCGCACGGTTCTTGGAACCGCACCACACCGAGCGGTTACCTGATCAACTACGTGCCGATCAAAGCCGATGGTTCAGCCGGTGCTTCAGAGGTTTTTGCCGATGGTTTCTTGGACAAAGTAACGGGTCGCGCTTTGGCACGCCCGGTTGATGTGGCCAATTTGCCTGACGGTTCCATCCTGGTGTCTGACGATTACGCCGGTGCCATCTACCGCATCAGCTACGCCGGTAACTGATGGATTTTGATACGGGCTGGGTGCCCGTATCGTTTCTGTTTCGGGGCCTCCTCGTGAGGCCCCGTTCATTGAAGAGAATGATATGAAGAGTGTGTTGTTGTTGTGTGGAATGATGATGTGGGCTCACAGCTTTGCCGATGACCTCAGCGCAGGACGCGCCAAAGCGGATGCGGCTTGCGCCCTGTGTCATGGTCCCATGGGTATGGCGGGGCTCCCCGGTGCGCCCAACTTGGCGGGGCAGCCCGCAATTTATGTGAGTGAGCAACTCAAGAATTACCGCAGTGGCAAACGCCAGCACGAAGTGATGAGTTTCATTGCCAAACCGTTGAACGATGAAGAAATCGTTCAGTTGGCGGCTTGGTACAGCGGGATCAAAGTGACAGTTGAAACGCCTTGATGTCATTAAGCAGAGCCTCATACCGCATCCAACAATGACAAAGGATTTCCAAAAATGAAAACGCATTTATCTTGGGGTGCTGTTCTGACCCTTTTAAGCATGGGTGCACAAGCCCAAGCCACAGATGAAGTGACGGTACAAAGCGGCCGCTTGGCACAAAAACAGTTTGATGCACCCGCATCGCTAAAGGTGATCGACGGCGACGCCATTCGCAATGCTGGCGCGCAGGTGAACTTGTCAGAAGCGCTGGCGCAAGCGCCCGGTGTGGTGGCGCTCAACCGCAACAACTATGCCCAAGATGTACAGATTTCCATTCGTGGTTTTGGCGCGCGTTCGGCCTTTGGTTTGCGAGGGATTCGTTTGATCACCGATGGCATTCCGGCCACCACGCCGGACGGCCAAGGCCAAGCTTCCACCGTGAGCCTGACTTCCGCTGAGCGCATTGAAGTGCTGACTGGCCCTTTGGCCCAGCTTTACGGCAACTCGGCCGGTGGGGTGATCCAAACCTTCACCCGTGAAGCCGGGGCTCAGCCTGAAGCACAAGTGTCCAGCACGATGGGCAATTACGGACTGCGCCGCAACGACGCACAACTGAGTGGTCGCACGGGCAATGTCGGCATTGTGGTCGACTACAGCACATTTGACATTGCGGGGTACAGAAGCAACAGCGCTGCGCAGCGCAAGCAATTCAACGCCGTGGTCACCACGCAGCTGCAAGAGGCCACCCGGCTCAAATTGATCGCCAACGTTTTTGATATGCCCCTGGCGCAGGACCCGCTGGGCTTGACGGCTGCGCAATTGAAAGCAGACCCGACGCAGGCCGGTACCGGTGCCCTCACCAACCGAACCCGAAAAGCAGTCAAGCAAAACCAAGTGGGCGCGGTCTTGGATCACAATTTCGGTAACGATTTAGAGATGCAGTGGCGGGCATACACCGGCACCCGCGAAAACTTGCAATACCAAGCCAGTGCAAGCTGGGTGGGTTTGAGTCGGGACTTTTATGGTCTGGGCGGGCAGCTCAAAGGCAAAGTGCGTGATGCAGCTTACGGTCCTTTGGAATGGGTGGTGGGTTTTGACGCAGACCAATCGACTGAGCGCCGCCAAGGCGGTGCTGCGGTGGCAGGAGAAAAGTCAGGCGTACTGACGCGAAATGAACTCAATCAGGCAGGCAACACAGACGCCTTTGGTCAATTCAACTGGCATTGGACCGATGCCCAAGGTCACAACCCCTACACCTTCACTGGGGGCGTTCGGCGCAGTCAGGTGCAATTGAAAAACACCGATGACCTACCCTTGGTCGAAGGCGATGGCACAGGCAAAGTCAATTACGCGGCCACATCTCCAGTCTTGGGTGCAACCTGGCATGCCTTGAATACGCTCAATGTGTACGCGAATTGGGGTCAGGGCTTTGAAACGCCGACCCTGGCCGAGGCATCCTACACCGCGCAAAACAATGCACTCATTGGCCTGTTCAACACTAATTTGCTGGCCTCGCGCAGTCAACACAGCGAGGTGGGTTTGAAATGGACGCCCTCACCGGCCATGCGCCTCGATGCGGCCTTCTTTCATATCGGGACAGACAACGAGATCGTCACTCTGCTCAGCAGTGGCGGCAAGACGGCCTACAAAAATGCGGCCAAGACCCAGCGTGATGGCGCGGAGTTGGCTTTGAAAAATGACTGGACGCCACAATGGCGCACGCAGTTGTCTATGGCGTGGTTGCGCGCGGTCTATGCTTCTGATTTCACATCGGGCACCACGCCCATCACCTCGGGCAAGCGCATGCCCGGCATTCCCGAACAGCAACTTTTTGCCTCAGTGCAATGGGCAGACCAAGGGTTAGCCTCCAAAGCCAATCCCAGGCCGCTGGGTTGGTCAGCCTCTGCCGACTGGATCGCGCGATCCAATCTTTGGGCCAACGACACGAACACGGCGGATGCAAGCGTGGCTGGCTTTGGGCAAGTCAATTTGCGCGTGCGACACCGTCAACTGCTGGGCTCCGTGCGCGCCGAGTTGTGGGCCGGCGTCGATAATTTGATGGACAAGCCAACGGTAGGTTCGGTGATCGTCAATCAGGCCGCCAAACAGTATTTTGAACCGGGCTTGCCACGCAATGCCATGGTTGGCATGTCCTTGACGCTCGCGCTTTGACAGCCAACCTGACCTCTAAGAACGCCCTGTTTGGCCTCGTGGCGGCAACATGCAGTTGGATGTTGTGCTTATAGGGTTATTCATGTTGCTGAGAAGCAAAGCGGCGTGTTAAGTTATCGTCGTCAATGTTTCGAATTTCCCGTAAAAAATATCTAAACCCATGGCCTTTGGGCCAAAGTCAGTCTAAGGAGACCCCGATGAGTGTGAATTTCCAAGTCAATGGTAAGCCTGCCCAGGCCAACGCCGAAACTGATACCCCTTTGTTGTGGGTCTTGCGCGATGAACTCGGCATGACCGGGACCAAGTTCGGTTGCGGTGCTGCTTTGTGCGGCGCTTGCACGGTGCATGTCAACGGTCAAGCGGTTCGTTCTTGCCAAACGCCTTTGAGTGCAGTGGCCGGTAAAAAAGTGGCCACGGTCGAAGGCCTGTCTGCCAAAAACACCCATCCCTTGCAAGTGGCTTGGATCAAGCACGATGTGCCTCAATGTGGCTATTGCCAGTCGGGTCAACTCATGAGCGCTGCGGCCCTGTTGGCCAAAAATACCAACCCCAGCGATACCGAGATTGACAACGCCATGAGCGGCAACATCTGCCGTTGCGGCACCTACCCCCGCATTCGCGCCGCCATCAAAGACGCCGCCACCATGATGCGCAAAGCCTGAACCGAAGGAGAACCACCATGATTGATACACAAACTTCACGTCGCTCCTTCCTCAAAACCACTGCGGCCGCTTCGGGCGGCTTGCTGATGGCGCTTCATCTGCCCGGCACCTTGGGCCAAGCCATGGCCGCTGGCACCGTGCACACCCCCAATGCCTGGGTGCACATTGCCGATGACAACACCATCTCCATCTTGTCCGCCCGTTCTGAAATGGGCCAAGGGGTTTACACCTCCATGCCGATGTTGATCGCTGAAGAGCTCAACGTGGACATGGCGCAAATCAGAGTGACCGACGCACCTCCCGCTGCGGTCTATGTGAATGCTTTGCTGGGCGCGCAAATCACCGGTGGCTCGACCTCGGTGCGCGACGGCTGGGAAAAGTTGCGCGTTGCGGGCGCTCAAGTGCGCGAGATGCTGATCTCTGCGGCTGCTGCCAAGTGGGGTGTGGACCGTCAGTTGATCAAGGCTGACAAAGGCATGCTCTTGGGCCCCAAAGGACTTAAGGCCAGCTATGGCGAATTGGCCGCTTCGGCCGCTTTATTGCCGGTGCCAGAAAAGCCACCCATCAAAGACCCCAAGGATTTTCGCATCGTCGGCAAACGCACCAAGCGCGTGGACACACCGGCCAAAGTCAACGGCACGGCCGAGTTTGGTATCGATGTGAAATTGCCCGGCATGGTGTATGCCACCGTGCAGCAATGCCCCGTGATCGGCGGCAAGGTCAAGAGTTTTGACGGCGCCCAGGCCAAGGGCATGCCCGGCGTCCTGGCTGTGGTTCAAATCAGTGACGGCGTGGCCGTGGTGGCAGATTCGTGGTGGCGTGCCAAAAAGGCCAGCGACACTGTGAAAGTTCAGTGGGATGAGGGCGCGGGCGCAACGATGACCGATGACTCTGTGATTGAGTCTACCCGTCAGGCTGCCAAAACCGGCAAGGTACTTGAGATCGCCAAGCCCCAGGGCGATGTGGCCGCCGCGTTCAAAGGTGCAGCCAAGGTGATGGAGGCCGAGTACATCACGCCCATGCAATCGCACTCTCCTTTGGAGCCGATGAACTTCACCGCCCATGTGCAGGGCAACAAGGTTTTGTTGATTGGCCCCACCCAGTTCCAGCAAGGCGCGCAAGGCGCTGTGGCTGCTGTGCTGAACGTGAAGCCCGAAGACATCACCCTCAAGACCACTTACTTGGGTGGCGGTTTCGGTCGCCGTTTGGAGTTGGACTTTATTGTGCAGGCGGCTGAAATTTCCAAGGCTGTCAACAAACCTGTCAAGCTGTTGTGGACCCGTGAAGAAGACATGACCCATGACTACTACCGTCCGGTCGGCGTGAACCAGCTCAAGGCCGGGGTGGACGCCAATGGCATGCCCGTGGCCATGCATTTCAAAGTGGCTTCACAGTCGATCACCCAGCGCGCCTTTGGGTTGCCCAAGGACACGATGGATCCTTTCATGGCCGAGGCCTCGGTTGCAGGCTACAACATTGCCAACACCCAGCATGATTTGGTGATCCATGACTCTGGTATGCGTGTGGGCTACTGGCGCGCAGTGAGCCACAGCATGAACGTGTTTGCCAATGAAAGTTTCATTGACGAGTTGGCCAAAAATGCCGGCCAAGATCCCTACGCCTTCCGCATGAAGATGCTCAACGGCAAGCCCCGTTTTGCCAACGTGCTCAAACTGGCGGCTGAAAAAGCCGGTTGGGGCAAGCCGGTGGCTGCAGGTCGCGCACTCGGTATTGCCTTGATGGAAGGCTATGACAGCTACATGGCTCAAGTGGCTGAAGTCAGCCTGAACAAAGACGGTAGCGTGCGGGTGCACAAAGTCACGGTGGCAGCGGACGTGGGCCACATGGTCAACCCCGACACGGTGGAGGCACAGTTGCAGTCCAGCATCGTGTTTGGTGTGGGCGCTGTGCTCAAGCACCAAATCACCTTGAAAAATGGCCGTGTGCAAGAGACCAACTACAACAGCTATGAGCCCGTGCGCATGTACGAGTCGCCGCAAATCGACATCGTCGTGGTCAAGAGCACCGAAAAGCCAGGCGGCATTGGTGAGCCGGGCACGGCTGTGGCAGCTCCCGCCATTGCCAACGCTGTGGCGGCACTGACCGGCAAGCGCGTGCGTCGCTTACCCATCACTGCAGAGGCACTGCGCCAAGCGTAAAGTCTGACCTGGCTTTAGGCCAGACGACAAGAGAAAAGCAGGCCACGAGCCTGCTTTTCTCTTTGTGATCGCCGCACCATGTGTTCTGGGCGCGTTGGCGTGCTCAAAGCCGCAGTGCATAATCAAGTTCATGCAAACCCTGCGCAACGCCCACTTCCTTGCCCGCCTCGTGCTGGTTTGGTTTGTGTTGTTCGTGGGTGTTTCGGTGGCTTCGCCCTTGGTGAATCCACAAGGCAGCCAAATGGTCTGCTCGGCCATGGGCGGCATGAAAATGGTCAGCGCTGACGATGGCGCGAGTGGCGGCTCGGGCGACACCGTCAAATTGTCCAGCAGCATGGACTGCCCCTTGTGCGCACAGGTCAGCGCACCCCCGTCTCCCGTGGTGCTCAGTTTCGACACCGCCAGCGTCTTGGCACACGCCTTGCGCCCCATACCTTCAGCCCATATCGCTTGGTTGACCGGTTCTCCCCTGCCGCCTCGCGGCCCGCCTGCACTTTCCTGATCCTCGTTGTTGACGCCGTGGCTTAAGCCGGGCGCGTCGTTCGTGTTTCATTTTCAGGAATTTTCATGCGCAAAAATCGCATCGCTTTGGCTCTGGCCTTGGCTTATCCCTTTGTTCTCTCTGCTCAACAAGCCGACTCAAATACGCCCAGCAAAGACGGCGGCGTGGTCACCGTGGTGGGCAAATCCCCGACCTCGCTACCAACCCAGATCACCGCCACCATGGAGGGCATCACCGCGCAGCAGATCGCGCAAAGCATCAACGCGATGGACAGTGAGGACGCGCTCAAGTACTTCCCCAGTCTGTTGGTGCGTAAGCGCTACATGGGCGACTACAACCACGCCATCCTTTCTAGCCGCGCCTCGGGTACCGGCAACAGCGCACGCTCGGCGGTCTACGCCGACGGCATCTTGCTCAGCAACTACCTGGGCAATGGCGTGGGCGGCTTGAGCTTTCCGCCGCGCTGGGGCATGGTCACACCCGAAGAAATCGAACGCGTGGACGTGATGTACGGCCCGTTTTCGGCCGCGTACCCAGGTAACTCGGTGGGCGCGGTGGTCGACTACACCACCCGCATGCCCGATAAGTTGGAAGGTACAGCCAAGATCGCCTATGTTCGCCAACCCTTTGACCTGTACAGCACCCGTGCCACCTACGGCGGCGTGCAAACCAGCGCAGCTCTGGGCAGCCGCAGTGGCGATTGGTCTTGGTTCTTTAACTTCAACCATACCGACAGCCAAGGCCAGCCCTTGACCTTTGCGACGCGCACCGTCAGTACAAGCACGGCAGGCAGCTCGGGCACCGCCGTGGCCGGTGCGGTTCCCGGCGCCAGCAGTGCCAATGCGCCCTGGCTGATCCTGGGCACGGGCACGCAGTACCACACGGTGCAAGACCATGTGAAAGCCAAAGTGGCTTACGACTTCAGCTCCACTGTGCGCGCCACCTACACCCTGGGCGTTTGGCAAAACACTTCCGAAGGTCGGCCCCAGTCGTATTTAACGGTAGCGGGTCAGCCGGTGACCAGCGGGGTCGTCAACATCGATAACCGCAGCTATGCCGCATTGACCGGTGGCGACTTTCCCTTGACCAATGAAAAACTCACGCACACCCTGCATGGCATTTCGGTCAAGAGTCGCACGCAAGGCGTGTTCGACTGGGAGGTGGCGGCCAGCCTGTACGACTACGGCTCAGACACCAAACGCCAGAATGCCGCCAGCAACCCTTTGCCCAGCGCGCAAACCGGCGGTGCGGGCACCATCGCGGACGGTTCAGGCACGGGCTGGAACAACCTGGCCTTGCGCGGCACGTGGCGGCCGCAAGGCCCCAAGGGCGAGCATGTGGTGGACTTCGGCGCCCAGCAAGACAGTTACAAATACCGGTATCTGACCTCCAACATCACAGGCAACTGGCTCGCCGATGGCGCCGGCACCTTGGCCAGCGAAGTGGGCGGCCGCACCCAGCTGCAAAGCCTGTACGCCCAAGACACTTGGCGTTTTGCGCCGCAGTGGCGCGCGGCGTTGGGTCTGCGCAGTGAAAGCTGGAACGCCACACAAGGCCTGTCCCGTTTTTCTTCGACCAGTAGCCAGGTGTATGCCGACCGCAGCGAAAATTTCTTGTCGCCTAAGGGGGCGCTGTCTTGGCAGTTGGCGCCTGATGCTTTCGTTAAATACGCGGTCGGCCGCGCGGTGCGCATGCCCACCGTGGCCGAGTTGTATGGCGCCACGTCGACCACCAACTCGCAGTACATCAACGACCCGAACCTGCGCCCTGAAAAATCGTGGACGCAAGAGCTGAGCTACGAGAAAACTTTGGACAAGACCCAGTGGCGCCTGACTGCATTTGCCGAAGACACACAAGACGGGATTTATTCGCAGTCGGTGATCGACCCTGCGGCAGGCAACCGGACCATCAGCCGCGTGCAAAACGTGGACCGCATTCAAACCCGAGGTTTGGAAAACGCCTTTACCTGGCAAGATTTTGGTTGGTCGGGGTTTGACTTGACCGGCAGCGTGACCTATGCCGACTCCATCATCAAAGCCAACCAAGGCTTTGTCACCACGCCGGGGGACACCGTCGGCAAAATGCAACCCAACATTCCCAAGTGGCGCGCCACATTGTTGGCCGGTTACCGCTGGAATGCGGCTTGGTCCAGCGCGGTGGCTTTGCGTTACAGCGGCCAGCAGTTCCGCACGCTCAACAATTCGGACGTGAACGGTTATGCCTACATGGGTGTCAGCCCGTACACCACGATGGATGTGCGTGCGCGCTGGCAGATCAACCCCCAGTTGGTGGCGGCCTTTGGCATCGACAACCTGAACAACGACAAGTACTGGAACTTCCACCCCTATCCGCAGCGCAGCTATACGGCTGAGTTAAAGGCCAATTTTTAAAACGGAACCACAAATGAACATTTTTCAAACCACGACCGTTGTGTGTCTGACTGTCTGCGCGAGCTTGGGTCACGCCCACACCGTGCTCGAATACACCGTTGCCACCGCCGGCCAAAGCTATAAAGCCACGTTCAAAGTCGGGCATGGTTGCGGCAACTCGCCGACGCGCCAAATCGTGGTGGACATTCCGGCGGGAGTGCAAGGTGCCAAGCCCATGCCCAAAGCCGGTTGGCGGCTGGAGGTGACGCGCGAAAAGCTCGCTCAGCCCTACACCAGCCATGGCCGCACCATCACCGAAGACGTGTCCCGCATCAGCTGGACCGCCAAAACGCCAGAGGATTTTTTGCCCGACGGTCATTACGACGAGTTCGTTCTGATGGGCAGCTTGCCTGAGCAAGCGGGCATGATGTATTGGCCGGTGCAGCAAGTTTGCGAGCAAGGCCGCATGGACTGGGTGGAAGTGCCCAAGCCCGGGCAAAAGCTGTCGGACTTGACGTCCCCCGCCGCTGCACTGGAGCTCATGCCCAGCGCTGGCACCGCTGAGCATCAGCATTGATCAACGACAATCACCACGCAAAGGATTTGAAAATGAACACCCCATTGAAATACGTCACTTGTTTGCTCGCCACCTGCATGGCGATGGGCGCCGCGCAAGCGCAAGTGAAGATCGAAAACGGCTGGGCCCGCGCCACTGTGCAAGGGCAAAAAGCGACTGGCGCTTTCATGAAAATCACGGCACCCCAGGCCACCCGCTTGGTGGCGGTGTCCACCCCTGTGGCGGGTGTGGCCGAAGTGCACGAAATGAAAATGGACAACGGCGTGATGAGCATGCGAGCGGTGCCCGCCTTGGACCTGCCTGCCAACCAGACTGTTGAGCTCAAGCCTGGCAGCTACCACCTGATGTTGATGGACTTGAAAGCCCCCTTGATGAAAGACAGCAGCGTCGCGTTGACTTTGACGTTCAAGGATGCCAAAGGGGTGGAAACCAAGCAGCAAGTCAGCGTGCCAGTGAACACCAGCATGCCTCAAGCGGCAGCGCATATGCATGCCGACCACAAGCACTGACCGCGCTTGCAAGCTTGCTGCCAGCCATTTGGTTTAAGCTGTGACTTCCACCCTGACTGAGGAAGACAGCATGAGCGATACATCGGCTTTCGGTTTTGGCAAATTCGTGCCTGGTTTTGATTTTTTAAAAAACCTGGCGCAATCGTCTCAACAAGCGCAACCTGGCGTGGCCTCAGCCATGCCGAACATGGGCAATTGGGTGGCGCCCACTTTGAGCATTGAAGAGCTGGACAAGCGAATTCAAGAGCTCAAGGCTGTGCAGTTTTGGTTGGACCAAAATGCCACCGCCCTCAAGGCCACCATCCAGGCCATGGAGGTGCAGAAAATGACGTTGTCGACCCTGCAAGGCATGAACGTGAACATGGCCGATTTGGCCAAGGCTTTCACCGCCAGCGTGCCCAGTGCCGCGGCGGCATTTACGCCAGCCCCGCCAGCGCCGGTGCACACGCCAGAGCCTGCCCCCGTGCAGCCCGTTCATGTCGCTGAAGCTGAGGCACCGGCCGCCGAAGCCAACCCTGCTGCCAAACCGGCGGTGGACCCGATGCAGTGGTGGGGCTCGTTGACCGAGCAGTTCCAGAACATTGCGGCGGCAGCACTGAAAGACGTGGCCGCGCAAGCCCTCAAAGACGGACCGAAGAAGGCTGCTTCGACGAAAGCGCAGACCAAGGCCAGCGCGCCCACTGCCGCCAAAAAAACCGCGGCGCGTAAAGCGCCCGCCAAGGCTGCAGCCAAAAAAGCCACGACGCCCCGCAAACGCGCGTGAGTCTGTTTCCCTACGGTCACGCCACTCACCCGCAGTGGCCCATGGCGGCGGGTTTGGTGCTGGCGCAGCTGCGTGCGCAAATGACGCTGCCCGATCACGCCCATGCGCCGCGCTTGGGGCTGCTGTACATCACCGACCATTACGCCCCGCACGCCCAAGCCATCTTGGACCACTTGCGCCAAGAACTGCCGCAAGTGCTGGACTGGGCTGGCACCGTGGGCGTGGGTATTGCGACCAACAACGCCGAGTATTTTGATGAACCCGCCATGGCACTGATGCTGTGCGACCTGCCCGCCGACCAGTACCGTGTTTTTTCAGGCGTTGCGCCCTGGCCTGCCGACATGGCGGTGCAAACCGCGCTGGTCCATGCCGAGGGGCAAACACCCGACCTCACCGAATTGATTGACGAATTGGCCGAGCGCACCGAGCGTGGCTATTTGTTTGGCGGCCTGGCCTCCAGTCGCTACCCAACTGTGCAATTCGCCAGCAGCCATCACACGCAGTCCGAGGCCAATAGCCGCGGCGTCTTTGAAGGCGGTTTGAGCGGCGTGGCCTTTGGCCCGAAAGTGGCATTGCTCTCGCGGGTGACGCAGGGTTGCCGCCCCATCAGCGCCGAACGCGTGGTGACCGAAGCCCAAGGCCATGTGATTTACGCGCTCGACGGCCAGCCTGCGCTGCAAGTGCTGCTGGACGATTTGGACGTGTCGCTGACACAACCCCAGCACGCCTTGCACGCCGTGCGCGCCACCTTGGCCGGCATCAGCGCTGAAGGTTTTAACGGGGTGGGGAAAACCGGCAGCTTTGGTGCTGATGTGATCGTGCGCCATATCGTTGGGCTTGACCCCGCGCGCCAAGGTGTGGCCTTGGCCGACCATGTGAACTCGGGCATGAAGATCGCTTTTTGCCAACGCAACGCGCAAGCCGCCAAAGCCGACTTGATGCGCATATGCGCCGAAATTCGCGAAGAGCTAGAGCCTGAAATGATCACGCAAGACATGACCCACGCCTTTGCCGCCAGCGATGCCGAGGCAGCGCCTCACCCCGCGCGGCGCATGGCGGGCGCGGTGTATGTCAGCTGCACCGGGCGCGGCGGGCCGCACTTTGGCGCGCCCAGCGCCGAGCTGCAAATCATCCGCCACGCTTTGGGCGATGTGCCCTTGGTCGGCTTCTTTGCCGGTGGCGAAATCGCCGGCAGCAGCCTGTACGGTTACACCGGGGTGTTGACGGTGTTCACAACGCAGGGCGATTGATCTTTATTTGTAGGAGCTTGCATGCAAGCGATGGATTTTCTGTAGGCGCTTGCCTGCAAGCGATAGGCGGTGACTTGCACGCACAAGATCGCCAGCAGGCTGGGTCCTACAAAGTCACACGCCGCGTGCCCGGGTGCTCTTGAAATGTGCTCTGAATGTCGCAAACTGCCCCGCGTCCAGTGACTCGCGCACTTCGCGCATCAGGTTCAGGTAGTAGTGCAGGTTGTGGATGGTGGTCAGCATGGGGCCAAGCATCTCGCCGCAGCGGTCCAGGTGGTGCAAGTAGGCACGGCTGAAGCCACCGCGCCCGCCCTGGTCCCAAGATACACCACCGGAACCTGAAGCTGAATCGACCGGATTGCCCGCGCAGGCGTAGCAGGTGCAGGTCGTGTCCAGCGGTTGCGGGTCGTTTTTGTGGCGGGCGTTGCGCAGCTTCAGGTCGCCAAAGCGGGTGAACACCGTGCCGTTGCGGGCGTTGCGGGTGGGCATCACGCAGTCGAACATGTCCACGCCATCGGCCACGCCTTGCACCAAATCTTCGGGCGTGCCCACGCCCATCAGGTAGCGCGGCTTGTGCGCCGGCAGGCGGTGCGGCGTGTGCGCCATGATTTGCAGCATCTGCTCTTTGGGCTCGCCCACACTCACGCCGCCCACCGCGTAGCCGGGGAAGTCCATTTCCACCAGCGCATCCAGCGACTCTTGGCGCAGGTTTTCAAACATCCCGCCTTGCACGATGCCAAAGAGGGCGTTGGGGTTTTCCAGTCGCGTGAATTCGTCCCGGCTGCGCACCGCCCAACGGCGGCTCATCTCCATCGACTTGCGTGCTTCAGCCTCGGTGGTCAGGTGGCCCTTGGTCTCGTAAGGCGTGCACTCATCGAGCTGCATCACGATGTCCGAGTTCAAAATCGTTTGGATTTGCATGCTCACTTCGGGGGACATGAACAGCTTGTCGCCGTTCACGGGCGACGCAAAGGTCACGCCCTCTTCGGTGATCTTGCGCATCTGGCCCAGCGACCAAACCTGAAAACCGCCCGAGTCGGTCAGGATGGGTTTGTCCCATTTCTCAAACTGGTGCAGGCCGCCAAAGCTTTGCATGACGTCCAGCCCCGGACGCATCCACAGGTGAAAGGTGTTGCCCAAGATGATCTGCGCGCCCATCTCGCGCAGGCTGCGCGGCATCACGCCTTTGACCGTGCCGTAGGTGCCCACCGGCATGAAAATCGGCGTTTGCACCACGCCATGGTTCAGTGTCAACGTGCCGCGGCGTGCGTGGCTGGAGGGGTCGGTGGCGAGCAGATCGAATTTGAGCATGGGGAGGATTGTAGGAGGGGCTGTGTCGTTGGCGTTTGTGCCGCAAGCGATCAATCCATTTGTTCAGCGTTGGCTTTGCCGCCGTCACCAAAGCACTGCGCCACCAACTCGCGCAACCACTGATGCCCAGGGTCTTTGTGCAGCCGGGCGTGCCAAAACTGGTGGATCACGCTGCGGTCTACCGCCAAGGGCAGGGGGCAGGTGGTCAGGTTAAACGGTCCTGTCACACGTTGCGCGAAGCGTTCGGGCACGGTGGCGATCAGATCGGAGTGGCCGAGCACATCGCCCAAAGCCACGTAGTGCGGCACCGTGAGGCGAATGCGCCGTTGCAGGCCTTGGCGTTCCAGTGCTTCATCGACTCTGCCGTGGCCCGTGCCTGCAGCGATCACGCGCACATGGCTGGCGGCGGCGAAGTTGCTCAACGTGATAGCCATGTCTTTCGCCAATGGGTGGCCTTCTCGCATCAGGCACACATAGGGCTGGCGAAACAGCGACTGCTGAAAGAAGCCGGCTTGCAGTTGCGGCAGCAGTCCCAGGGCCAGATCAACGCGGCCCGATGCCATATCCTCTTTGAGGCCGCTTTGTGTGACGCTGACCACTTGCAAGGTGACACCGGGCGCGGACTGAACCAAGGCCTCGACCAAGACGGGCAGGAAATACATCTCGCCGACATCCGTCATGGCCAGGGTGAAGCTGCGCTCGCTGCTGGCCGGATCGAACGAGGCGCGCACATTCAGCGCCTGCTGCAAGCCGTCTAGAGCAGTCGCCACCGGTTCGGCCAATTGCAGCGCGTAGGGCGTGGGCGCCATGCCGCGCTGGGTGCGCAAAAAAAGCTCGTCGCCCAGGCTGGCGCGCAGGCGACCGAGGGCGCTGCTGACCGCGGGCTGGCTCATGCCCAGCACGCTGGCTACGGCGGAGACGCGCTTTTCGCGCAGCAGATGGTGAAACACCAGCAGCAGGTTCAGGTCGAGGCGAGCAAGTTCCATGGGGGGTGTTGGCATTATTTGAAATTCAGATAATGATTATCTTTGAATTTCGATTTACGGAATTCGATGCTTTGCGCATGATGTGTATCAAGACCCCTTGTAGCCTGCCTGCAGGCGATGATTTGAAAATCAGCGCCGCTGAAATCACCTGCAGGCAGGCTTTTACAAAAAATCAACGCTCAGGAGAGCCTATGCGCGAACAACCCATTCACTGGGAAACGGAAGGCACCAGCCGCATCCCGTTTGCCGTGTACACCGACGAAGACCGCCACAAAAAGGAGCTGCAACGTTTCTTTTACAAAAGCCACTGGAGCTATGTGGGCCTGGAGGCCGAGATTGCCAACCCGGGCGACTTCAAGCGCACGGTGGTGGGTGAGCGCTCGGTCATCATGACGCGCAGCGAGGGCGGCCAGATCCATGTGGTGGAGAACGTCTGCGCGCACCGGGGCATGCAGTTTTGCCGCGAGCGCCATGGCCACAAAAAAGAGTTTGTTTGCCCCTATCACCAATGGAGCTACAACCTCCAAGGCGATTTGCAAGGCGTGCCTTTCCGGCGCGGGGTGCGGCAAGACGGCAAGATCAACGGCGGCATGCCAGCCGACTTTGACCCCAAGGATCATGGCCTGACGCCCCTGAAAGTGGCCACACGTGGCGGCGTGGTGTTTGCCTCGTTTGACCATGAGGTGGAGTCGCTGGAAGACTTCATGGGTCCGACCATTCTCCAGTACTTTGACCGCCTGTTCAACGGCCGCAAGCTGGTGGTGCTGGGCTACAACCGCCAGCGCATTCCGGGTAACTGGAAGCTGATGCAAGAGAACATCAAAGACCCCTACCACCCGGGCCTGTTGCACACCTGGTTTGTGACTTTTGGCCTCTGGCGCGCCGACAACAAGAGCGAGCTTCGCATGGACGCGCACCACCGCCACGCCGCCATGATCTCCACGCGTGGCAGTGCGGGCCAGGCCACGGGCGCGGCGTCGCAGGTCACTCAGGTGAGCAGCTTCAAAGAAAGCATGCAGCTCAACGACCCGAGCTTTCTGGACATCGTGCCGGAGCCTTGGTGGGGCGGTCCAACTGCGGTGATGATGACGTTGTTCCCCAGCGTGATTTTTCAGCAGCAGGTCAACAGCGTGTCCACGCGCCACATCCAGCCCGACGGCCACGGCGCGTTCGACTTTGTTTGGACGCATTTTGGTTTTGAAGACGACACGCCGGATATGCAAGAGCGCCGCTTGCGCCAGGCCAATTTGTTTGGCCCGGCGGGTTTTGTGAGCGCGGACGATGGCGAGGTGATCGAGTTTTCGCAACAGGCCTTCGAGACCAAACCCGAGCACCGCATGCTGGTCGAGTTGGGCGGGCGCGATGTGGGCGAGACCGACCACATGGTGACCGAGACCCTGATCCGGGGCATGTACGCCTACTGGCGCAAAGTGATGGAGGCCTGAATATGGTGAGCTTCGAAACCCATTTGGCCCTGAGCCAGCTGTACACCGATTACGCCCTGGCCGTGGACAGCGGTGATTGGACGCTGTGGCCCGAGTTCTTTACCGAGCAATGCGTGTACAAACTGCAGCCGCGCGAAAACCATGAGCGCGGCTTTCCGCTGTGCACGCTGTCTTTCAGCAGCAAGGGCATGCTCAAGGACCGCGTCTATGGCATCCAAGAAACGCTGTACCACGATCCGTATTACCAGCGCCATGTGGTGGGCGCGCCCATCGTGCGCAAGGTGGTGGAGGGCCGCATCCACGCCGAAGCCAATTACGCTGTGTTTCGCACCAAGCTGGACGGCGCGAGCACCGTTTTCAACGTGGGCCGCTACATCGACACCATTGTGCAGACCCCCGAAGGCCTGAAGTTTGCCGAGCGCCTGTGCGTGTACGACAGCGAAATGATCCCCAACGCCATCATTTACCCGATCTGACTATGACGCCCCCAATAACCGCATGGACCGACGTGGCCGCCGAGGCCGATTTGTTTGAAGGCGCGGGCATTGCCGTCGCCCCCGAGGGGCAAGACATTGCCCTGTTCAGCGTTGAAGGCGAAGTCTTCGCCATCAACAACCTGTGCACCCACGGCAACGCCAAGCTGTGCGACGGTTTTGTGGAGAGCCACCATGTGGAGTGCCCGTTTCATCAAGCGATGTTCAGTTTGCGCGATGGTTCGGTCAGCTGCGGCCCGGCGACCGAGCCGGTGAAGTCTTGGCCGGTGAAGATACAAGGTGGACGGGTATTTCTTGATTTAACGATTTGACCCATAGCGAGATCGACTTCGTTCAGTGAAAGTCGTCTTCGCGTTGATGTCGCAGTGCGAGGATGGTCACTGTGCTGGCATTCTCAATTTCAAACAGCGCTAAATAACCGGATGCGCCGAACGGGATGATGAGTTCTCTGAGCAGTGGGCCGTGCGCGCCCTCGGCCGCTTTTCTGCAGGAGAAAGGTGATTTAACGAGAAATAACAAGCCATCTTCGACGGCCTTGAGTGCGCGCTCGGCATTGTGGATGTCGAATTCCAAAAGAAATTCATAAAGCCGGTCTAAGTCCAAGAGGGCGTTTTCTGTGAAGCGAACCTGGAATTCATTCAAGGCCAAGTTCCTTCATTGATCACGGTGCAGAAGACTTGGCTTTCGCCAGTTTGGCCTTCAGTTTCTCGAGCACCTCATCGGCTGAAAAGTAAACCTGATTTTGACGAGACTCCTGCGCTGAACGCAGGCCGCGAGCGATGAACTCGTCTTCAGAGTTACGGTGCGCAATGAACCTTTCCAGAGAGGCCTCCATCAGTTTGGAAATGGTCTCATTGGGGCGCAACGCTTTTTCTGCTGCCAGTCGCAGATCAGGGCTAACGCGCAGTGCGGGGAGTGTGGCTGATTTCATGGTCCAACCTTTCAGATTGCAGCGCAATTGTAATGCAGCCTGAAAAATCGCCTGGATTTATGGGCGCGGGACGCGACTGAGCAGCATCGCATCCCCATAACTGAAGAACCGGTACTCGTTGGCGATCGCGTGGCGATACAGGCCCATGATGTGCTCATAGCCCGCAAAGGCGCTGACCAGCATCATCAGCGTGCTTTTGGGCAGATGGAAGTTGGTCACCAGTCGGTCTACTACTTTGAATTCAAACCCCGGCGTGATGAAGATCTGCGTGTCGCCGCTGGCCTGACCGGATTGGACCCAGGATTCCAATGTGCGCACCGTGGTCGTGCCCACCGCCACCACTTGGCCGCCACGCGCCTTGCACTCGGCAATGGCGTTCTGCGTGGCCTCGGGCACTTCGTACCACTCG
Organism: uncultured Burkholderiales bacterium; assembly: GCA_903916355.1. Lineage (GTDB taxonomy): Bacteria > Pseudomonadota > Gammaproteobacteria > Burkholderiales > Burkholderiaceae_C > Limnohabitans_A. The sequence goes on from CAIWWN010000109.1 coordinate 18,698, forward strand.
CGGTGCATGGTGTGGTCGGCCAGGTTCTCGGTCTTGACTGGCTGAAAAGTACCAGCACCCACATGCAAGGTCACGCTGGCGCGCTGCACGCCACGGGTTTCGAGTTGGGCCAAGAGCGCTTCGTCAAAATGCAGCGCCGCCGTGGGCGCCGCAACCGCGCCCGGCGCACGTGCAAACACGGTTTGGTAACGCTGCGCGTCTTCTTCTGAATCGGTGTGGGTGATGTAGGGCGGCAGGGGCACATGGCCGTGCTTTTCCATCAACGCATGCGGTTCGTCGCTCAGTTGGAGGTGAAACAGCTGGCCGTTGGCATCGGGCCAGCGCCCCAGCAAAACGGCATCAAAGCCGCCCTGGGCGCTGCCGCCGGCCATGAACATCCTGCCACCCACCAGTGGTTTTTTGCTGACCTTCATGTGCGCCACCACCTCGTGGCCGGGCAACACCCGCTCGATCAGCAATTCCAGCTTGCCGCCCGAAGCCTTCTCGCCAAAGATGCGTGCCTTGATCACTTTGGTGTCGTTGAACACCAGCAGGTCGCCCGCGTTCAGCAGCTCAGGCAGTTCACGAAAGATGCGGTTCACCATGGTGGATGAAGAGCCGTCCAGCAAGCGCGAGCCGCTGCGCTCGGCGGCGGGGTGCTGGGCGATCAGTGCGGGCGGGAGTTCAAAATCGAAATCGCTGAGCGTGAAGGGTCGAGCGAGGGGGGCTGAATGTGAGGCCATGCGGCTTGAGGGTCGGACAGACCCGTACCAAGTTGAAAAAACGTATTTTCGCAGACCGCCGAAGACGGTGCGGGCTCAGGCGTTTGGTGGGCCTGGCGCTTATTTGCTTTGACCCGCTGTCGTACTCTCAACCTGAGGCTTGATGCGTTCGCTCACCCAGCGCAACAGGTCCAGCCACATCTGGCGCATTTCGGCGTCGGTGGGGGTGAGCAAAGCGTTGGGCAGCTCAATGGTCACCACCGGCACGCCTTTGTGCACGCCGGCATAGTTGCCCAAGCTGCCCGGGAAAATCCCCACTTGGTCCAAAAACAAGCGCCCCAGTTTGGGTGGGGGTACGCTGGGGCCGTCGTAGTCGAGCAGGCCATAGGGGGCGTGGATGCTGACGATCAGGTTGGGCTTGAAGCTCTCCAACTGCTCATGCAGCAAGCGCGATTCGGGCTCTGACAAGGGCTTGGGGCCAGGCCAGCGGCGTGGGTCGCGGCGGGTGCGCGTCTCCCAGTAATACTTGGCTTCTTTGGTCCATTGCGGGGTCGGGAAGTTACGGTTCAAGTCGACCCCATTGGCGTTCACGCGTCGAGGCGGCTTAGCGTTCAGGCCGTCCGGATTGGCCAGAGGAACGAAACGCCACTGTGCGTTGGACGGGGTTTCGCTGGCATGCTGAATCCAGTGCAAGACCACCGAGGCGGATGATTTCTCGTCGCCGTGAATGCCGCCAATGACCATCACGCGCAGTTCCGGTTCGGCGGCCGAGACGTCACGAAAATAAATGCGCCGTCCTTGCACCGATTGGCCCGCCGTGGGCTGCAACTGGGCTTTCTGGCACAAAGTGACTTTGACGTTGGGCAGACGCGGCACCAAAAAATCGCAAATCGCCTCGGATTTGACGGGCGGCGGCGTTGAGGATGCGGTGGCAGCACTCACTGGGCTGGTGGCGATGCACGTCAACAACAGGCTGCAGCAAGCCAAAACAAAGAAATTGAGCCAACGGTGGCTGGCGCGCGAAACTGGGGACAAAGGGTAAATGGGCAAAGCGATTCTTCTTTGGTGAATTCGTCAGATTTTAGTCGGGCGCCAGCCTTGTCCTTGGGCGCCTGCGTGCACAATCTGCGCATGGCATCGCCCCCTGTTGAACCGTCCAAACCCAAAGCGCTTTCTGCGCCGCAAAAAGCCTTGCGCAAGCTGGGGCTGGACCGCGACATCGATTTGGCTTTGCACCTGCCGCTGCGCTACGAGGACGAGACGCGCATCGTCAAGTTGCGCGACGCCCGCGAGGGCGATACGGTGCAAGTGGAGGCCACAGTCACCGCCTGCGAGATCACCTTCAAACCCCGCAGGCAGCTGTTGGTGACGGTGGACGATGGTTCGGACACCTGCGTGCTGCGTTTTTTCAGCTTTTACCCCACGCATCAAAAAGCCCTGGCGGTGGGCAACCGCTTGCGCTTTCGGGGCGAGGTGCGGGGAGGCTTCATGGGGTTGACCATGATGCACCCCAGCTTCAAAGCCGCAGGTGGCGAACTGCCGGGTGCCTTAACGCCGGTTTACCCCACGGTGGCCGGCCTGCCGCAAACTTATTTGCGCCGCGCAGTGATCACCGGGCTGGCGCATGCTGATTTGACCGAAACCCTGCCGCCCACCTTGCCGAGCGGTATGACTTGGCCCGATCCGCGGGGCGCCTGGGACTTGCGCGCCAGTTTGCAGTTCTTGCACCATCCGACCCCTGATGTGTCCTTGGCCGAGCTGGAAGACCGCAGCCACCCCGCTTGGATTCGCTTGAAAGTGGAGGAGTTGCTGGCGCAGCAACTCTCGCAACTCACCGCCAAGCGCGAGCGCGACCTGCTGCGCGCCCCCTTGCTGCCCACACGCGCAGGCGGTTTGCATGACAAATTGCTGCTGGGCTTGCCGTTTGCCCTGACGGCGGCGCAGCAGCGCGTCGGTGCCGAAATCGCCATCGACTTGCGGCGCGCCGTGCCCATGCACCGTTTGCTGCAAGGCGATGTGGGCGCTGGTAAAACCGTGGTCGCGGCGCTGGCGGCCATGGTGGCGATCGACGCCGGTTGGCAATGCGCTTTGATGGCGCCGACCGAGATTTTGGCCAGCCAGCACTTTGGCAAATTGGTCGGCTGGCTCGAGCCCTTGGGCATTCGGGTGGCCTGGCTCACCGGCAGCCAAAAAAAGAAAGAGCGCCTCGCCATGCTGGCGCTGGTCGCCAGCGGCGAGGCCGCCTTGGTGGTGGGCACGCACGCCATCATTCAAGAGCAGGTGCAGTTTAAAAAATTGGGGCTGGCGGTGATTGACGAGCAACACCGTTTTGGCGTGGCCCAGCGCCTGGCCTTGCGCGGCAAGATGCAAGAAGACGGCATGGAGCCGCACATGCTGATGATGACGGCCACGCCGATTCCGCGCACCTTGGCCATGAGTTACTACGCCGATCTGGACGTGTCGGTGCTCGACGAGTTGCCGCCCGGACGCACGCCGGTGGTGACCAAGGTGGTGGCCGACAGTCGCCGGGGCGAAGTGGTCGAACGCATTGGCGCGCAATTGGCGCAAGGCCGCCAGGTGTATTGGGTCTGCCCCTTGATTGAAGAGAGCGAAGCGCTGGACCTGACCAACGCCACTCAAACCCATGCCGATTTGAGCGAAGCCCTGCCCGGTGTGATGGTCGGTTTGCTGCACTCACGCATGCCGGTGGCAGAGAAAAAAGCGGTAATGGACTTGTTCACCAGCGGCGTCATGGGCGTGTTGGTCAGCACCACCGTGATCGAGGTGGGGGTGGACGTGCCCAATGCCTCGCTGATGGTGATCGAGCACGCCGAGCGCTTTGGTCTGAGCCAACTGCACCAACTGCGCGGCCGGGTCGGTCGCGGCGCGGCGGCCTCGGCCTGTGTGCTGCTGTTTGGCACGCCCGACGGTGGGCGCCTGGGCGAAACCGCGCGCGAGCGCCTGCGCGCCATGGTCGAGACCAACGATGGTTTTGAAATCGCGCGGCGCGACTTGGAAATCCGCGGGCCGGGTGAATTTTTGGGGGCGCGGCAATCTGGCGCGCCTTTGCTGCGTTTTGCCGACCTGACCACCGACACCCACTTGCTGGAATGGGCTCGTGCGCTGGCCCCTGCGGTGTTGGACAAGCACCCGCAATTGGCGCGGCGTCACATTGCACGCTGGTTGGGTGGAAAATCGGAATACCTGAAAGCCTGAGCGAGAACGCAAGTGACCCTGACTGAACTGAAATACATTGTGGCGGTGGCGCGCGAGAAGCACTTTGGCAAAGCGGCTGAGGCTTGTTTCGTGTCGCAGCCTACCTTGTCGGTAGCGATCAAAAAGCTCGAAGAAGAGTTGCAGCTCAAGTTGTTTGAGCGCAGCGCCAACGAGGTGACCGTGACGCCTTTGGGGCAAGAAATTATTCAGCAAGCGCAAAGCGTGCTGGAGCAAGCCGCGCTGATCAAAGAAATCGCCAAACGCGGCAAAGACCCGTTGGCCGGAGCCTTGCGTTTGGGCGTGATCTACACCATTGGCCCTTATTTGCTGCCCAGCCTGGTGCGACAGATGATTGCGCAGGCACCGCAAATGCCCTTGATGCTGCAAGAAAACTTCACCGTCAAACTGCTGGAGATGCTGCGCACCGGTGAAACCGATTGCGCCATTTTGGCCGAGCCTTTTCCCGACACGGGCCTGGCCATTGCGCCCTTGTATGACGAGCCTTTCATGGCCGCAGTGCCCATGGCGCACCCTTTGGCGAAGCAAACCTCAGTGACCGCCGAACAGTTGAAAAACGAAACCATGCTGCTGCTGGGCACGGGCCATTGTTTTCGCGACCATGTGCTGGAGGTCTGCCCCGAGTTCGCCCGTTTTTCCAGCCATGCCGAGGGCATTCGCAAAAGCTTTGAGGGCTCATCACTGGAGACGATTCGGCACATGGTGGCCGCGGGCATGGGCGTGACGCTGGTGCCGCGCTTGTCGGTGCCGGACGCGGCCTTGCTCGATTCGCCGCAAAGGCAAAACGAAGACGCTTACGTCAAGTATTTGCCCATCACCGATGCGGCTGGCGGCGCGCCGCCCTCGCGCCGGGTGGTGCTGGCCTGGCGCCGCAGCTTTACCCGCTATGAAGCCGTGGCCGCTTTGCGCAACGCGATTTACGCCTGTGCGTTGCCGGGCGTGACGCGCTTGTCTTGATACAAGTGCCCTCGACATGTTGCTCGACAAACTGCACCTTTATCTGGACCTGATCCGCTGGAATCGGCCTGCGGGCTGGCTGCTGCTGCTGTGGCCGTCGCTCTCTGCCTTGTGGATTGCGGCGGGCGGTTTTCCGGGTTGGCATTTGGTCATCGTCTTCACCCTGGGCACGATCTTGATGCGCAGCGCCGGTTGCTGCCTGAACGATGTGGCCGACAGAGACTTTGACAAACACGTCAAGCGCACCGCGAATCGGCCGGTCACCAGTGGCCGCCTGGGTGTGAAAGAGGCCTTGGCTTTGGGCGCGGTGCTGGCTTTGTTGGCCTTTGGCTTGGTGCTCACGACCAACCGTGCGGCGGTGTTGTGGTCGTTTGCCGCTTTGGCCACGGCCTTGGTCTACCCCTATGCCAAGCGCGTGGTGTCCATGCCGCAGGCGGTGTTGGGCGTGGCTTTCAGCTTTGGTATTCCGATGGCGTTTGCCGCCGTGCAGAGCCAGGTGCCATTGGTGGCTTGGCTGCTGCTGCTGGGCAATTTATTTTGGGTCTTGGCTTATGACACCGAGTACGCCATGGTCGACCGCGACGATGACTTGCACATCGGCATGAAAACCTCGGCCATCACCTTGGGGCGTTGGGATGTGCCGGCCATCATGGGCTTTTACGCCGCGTACCTGGTGATCTGGGCGCTGCTATTGAACGCAGAGCAACAAGGACTTGGGTTTGGCTTGGCCGGGCTGGTCTCTGTGGGCCAGGTGGTTTGGCATTATTTCTTGATTCGCCACCGCAGCCGCGAAGGCTGTTTCAAAGCCTTTCGTCTCAACCATTGGCTGGGGTTCAGCGTGTTTGTGGCCGTGGTGCTGTCGTATCTGTGAATTGTTTCAGCTCTTGCCGAACTCGTCGCCCAATTCGCGCGCGCGAAGCTCTGCGGCCTGCATGGCTTGAATGAACGCGGGCTTCACACCCGACGACTCCATGGCGGTGAGGGCTGCGTAAGTGGTGCCGCCTTTGGAGGTCACGCGTTGGCGCAAGACCTCAGGGGTTTCTGTGGAGGCCGCGGCCAAAGAGGCGGCCCCAGAAAAAGTCGCCACCGCTAACTGGTAAGCCTGTGCTGGGGACAGGCCCATGCCCACGCCGGCCTCGGTCATGGCCTCGAGAAAATAAAACACATAGGCCGGACCGGAGCCCGAAAGTGCGGTGACGGCGTCCAGCTGCGACTCTTGCGCAACCCACAAATACTGGCCCGTGGTGCCCACGACCTGCGCCACCAGGGCCTTGTCTTCCTCGGTCACGGCAGGACAAGGGTAGAGCGCTGTCATGCCTTGGCCCACCAAGGCGGGGGTGTTGGGCATGCACCGGACCACCCGATCCGTACCCACCCAGCGGCTGATGCTGTCGGTGCGAATACCTGCGGCCACTGACAGGTGCAAGGCCTCCCGCGTGAAGGGCATGACAGGCGCCGCCGCCTCACTGAACAGCTGAGGCTTGACGGCCCAGACCACCAATTGCGCTTGGGCCAATGCAGGGCCGGATGAGGGCAGCGCGGTGATGCCAAAGTCACGTTGTAATTTAGCCGCGGTCTCTTCAAAGGGTTCGACCACGGTGATTTGTTCAGGTCGCATGCCTTGCCGGATCAGGCCGCCGATGATGGCGCTGGCCATGTTGCCGCCGCCGATGAAGGCGATGGTCACGGAAGTAAGAGAGTTGTGTGCAGTGGTCATGTCGTGTGAGGGCCTCAAAGAGGACATTTCAAGAGGGGGAAATGAAATTCCCAAGGAAGGAAGTGCCATTGTCACCCTTCAAAAGCCCCGTCGTCCCTGGAAATGGACACAAAAACAAGCACAGACAAAGAAAAAAACTTGAAAGCGCGTTGACGACCCTTGTTTTTAATGGCATACTAGCGGGCTTCGCTTGTGAAAAAGCGTAGTTATCTGCCCAATCAAAGCACAGCGAGTGGTTCGCGGTGTGGATGACGGGCCCAAGACTGATCCTGTTTGCCTAGATTGAAAAATCAAAGCTCAAGGGGTGCAAGTTGGGAATATTGAAATGATCCAAACAGAATCTCGGTTGGAAGTTGCCGACAATACCGGCGCTAAGTCCGTCCTGTGCATTAAGGTGCTCGGCGGATCCAAGCGCCGCTACGCTAGCGTGGGCGACATCATTAAGGTGAGCATCAAAGAAGCTGCTCCTCGTGGACGCGTCAAAAAAGGCGAAGTCTACAGTGCGGTGGTGGTGCGTACAGCCAAGGGCATTCGCCGTGGCGATGGCTCATTGGTGAAGTTCGATAGCAATGCTGCTGTGTTGCTCAATAACAAACTGGAGCCCATTGGCACCCGTATCTTTGGACCCGTGACGCGTGAACTGCGTACCGAAAAGTTCATGAAGATCGTGTCCTTGGCTCCTGAAGTGCTGTAAGGACGCATCATGAATAAGATTCGCAGAGGCGATGACGTCATCGTCATCACAGGGCGTGACAAAGGTAAGCGCGGCAAAGTTGCCCAGCGCTCCGATGACTCGCATTTGCTGATCGAGGGTATCAACCTCGTGAAGAAGCATGCCAAGCCAAACCCTATGAAGGGCACCACTGGCGGCATCATCGAAAAGAACATGCCGATTCACCAATCCAATGTGGCCATTTTCAATGCCGCAACAGGTAAGGCTGATCGCGTGGGCATCAAGCTGCTGGAAACAGGCAAACGCGTTCGCGTTTACAAGTCCAGCGGCGAAGAAATCAAGGTGGCATGAGCATGGCACGACTCCAACAACTCTTTCGCGAAAAAGTGGCCCCAGAGATGATGGCCAAATTTGGCTATAAGTCTCCAATGCAGGTGCCTCGCATCACCAAGATCACCTTGAACATGGGTGTTTCTGAAGCCGTTGCCGACAAAAAAGTCATGGACCACGCTGTCAGTGACCTGACCAAGATTGCAGGCCAACGTCCTGTGGTGACCAAGGCCAAGAAGGCGATTGCGGGTTTTAAAATCCGTGAGCAACAGCCTATTGGTTGCATGGTGACCTTGCGTGGCGTGCAGATGTATGAATTCTTGGACCGTTTCGTGACCGTGGCTTTGCCCCGCGTTCGTGACTTCCGCGGTATTTCGGGTCGTGCTTTCGATGGCCGCGGTAACTACAACGTCGGCGTGAAAGAGCAGATCATCTTTCCTGAAATTGAGTATGACAAGGTGGATGCCTTGCGCGGTCTCAATATCAGCATCACCACAACGGCTAAATCAGATGATGAGTGCAAAGCGCTTTTATCAGCTTTCCGTTTCCCGTTTAAGAACTGAGGTGGTACGTGGCTAAAGTAGCATTAATCGAGCGTGAGCTCAAAAGAGATAAGTTGGTTGCAAAGTACGCAAAGAAATATGCGGAGCTTAAGG
>CAIWWN010000110.1 GCA_903916355.1 uncultured Burkholderiales bacterium
ATATGAGATCCATACAGGCACTCAAAGCGGAATGTTCCCGTGCTTGCGCCAGGGGTTGTCGAGCTTCTTGTCTTTGAGCATGACCAACGAGCGGCAAATGCGTTTGCGGGTTTCGTGCGGCTGGATCACGTCGTCAATGAAGCCGCGAGCGCCCGCCACAAAGGGGTTGGCAAAACGGGCTTTGTATTCGGCTTCTTTGGCGGCAAGTTTTTCAGGATCGCCCTTGTCTTCGCGGAAGATAATTTCCACCGCGCCTTTGGCACCCATCACCGCAATCTCGGCGTTGGGCCAGGCAAAGTTCACGTCGCCGCGCAAATGCTTGGAGGCCATCACGTCATACGCGCCGCCGTAGGCCTTGCGCGTGATGACGGTGATCTTCGGCACGGTGCACTCGGCGTAGGCGTAGAGCTATTTGGCGCCGTGCTTGATGATGCCGCCGAACTCTTGCGAGGTCCCGGGCATGAACCCGGGCACATCCACAAAGGTGATGACGGGAATGTTGAACGCATCGCAAAAGCGCACAAATCGCGCCGCCTTGATAGAGCTCTTGATGTCCAAGCAACCGGCCAGCACCAGGGGTTGGTTGGCCACGATGCCCACGGTTTGACCTTCCATGCGGGCAAAGCCGATCAAGATGTTTTTCGCGTAGTCGGGTTGCAGTTCAAAGAAGTCGCCATCGTCCACAGTTTTGACGATGAGTTCTTTCATGTCATACGCCTTGTTGGCGTTCTCGGGCACCAAAGTGTCCAAGCTCATGTCCATGCGGCCAGACGGATCGCCGCTGGGGCGCACAGGCGCTTTTTCCCGGTTGTTCAGGGGCAGGTAGTTGTAGAGGCGGCGCAGCATCAAGAGCGCTTCCACATCGTTCTCAAACGCCATGTCGGCGACACCACTCTTGGTGGTGTGGGTCAGGGCGCCGCCCAACTCCTCAGCCGTGACTTCTTCGTGCGTCACGGTCTTGACCACTTCAGGCCCAGTCACAAACATGTACGACGTGTCTTTGACCATGAAGATGAAATCGGTCAAGGCAGGCGAATACACCGCACCGCCAGCCGATGGCCCCATGATCATGCTGATCTGCGGCACCACGCCCGAGGCCATGACGTTGCGCTGGAAAACATCGGCGTAACCGCCAAGCGAGGCCACACCTTCTTGAATCCGTGCACCACCCGAGTCGTTCAGGCCAATCACGGGGGCGCCCACCTTCATCGCCTGGTCCATGATCTTGCAGATTTTCTCGGCGTGCGTTTCAGACAAAGCGCCACCGTAGACGGTGAAGTCTTGACTGAAAACGAAGACCAATCGGCCATTGATCATGCCGTAGCCAGTGACCACGCCGTCGCCTGGAATTTTGTTGTCTTCCATACCGAAGTCGGTGCAACGGTGTTCGACAAACATGTCCCACTCTTCAAAAGTGCCTTCGTCCAGCAACACCTCAATACGCTCGCGCGCTGTGAGTTTGCCTTTGGCGTGCTGCGCATCAATTCGCTTTTGCCCGCCACCCATGCGGGCCGCAGCGCGCTTTTGTTCCAGTTGTTCGTTGATGTCTTGCATGTGGGGTCTCTTTTCTCCAGGAAAATTTCAAATTAACTCTGCGCCTGATAGGCGCTGAGCAGTTGACGGGCCGCAGTCGAGGCGGCCAATTGGCCTGCTGCAACTTGTTGACTGAGTTCGGGCAGCAAGGCGCGGACACGCGGCTGCGCCCGAAAGTTTTGTTTCAGTCCGGCGTCGATGCGTTCCCACATCCAAGACAGGGCCTGTTGTTGGCGACGCATGGCGAAGCGGCCGTTGCGGGTTTGCAGATGTCGGAATTCGCTGACCGCAGCCCAAAAGCTGTCTACGCCCTGATTGAGCAAGGCGCTGATCTGAACCACCTGGGGGTGCCACACGCTGTCGTCGCCATGCATATGGCCTGATGACGCATGCATGCCCAGCAATTGCAAAGCGCTGGTGATTTGCAGTTGCGCCCGGGTGGCGGCCA
>CAIWWN010000111.1 GCA_903916355.1 uncultured Burkholderiales bacterium
CGCACGTACAGCCGATTGCGTGAGCGCTTAGGGCAAGAGTTGCCTAGATTACTCATGCAGCAAGCACCCGCCGCCACTGACGGTGAATTGGCCTTGGCCCACGCGCCTGCCTACATTCAGGCGGTGCGGACCGGCAGTTTGCCGCCGCAGATGCAACGGGAGATTGGTTTTCCGTGGAGTGAGGGCATGGTGGAGCGCTCGCGGCGCTCGGCGGGGGCCACCATCGCCGCCGCCCGGGTGGCGCTTCGCGAAGGCCTGGCCGGCAACTTGGCCGGCGGCACCCACCATGCGTCCAGCGAGCAGGGCGGTGGGTTTTGTGTTTTCAACGATGCCGCCGTGGCTGCCCGCTTGATGCAGGCCGAGCGTTTTCGGCAAACCAAACGCGTGTTGCAGGTTGCGGTGGTCGATTTGGATGTGCACCAGGGCAATGGCACGGCAAAGATATTTGCGCACGACCCCAGCGTGTTCACCCTGTCTTTGCACGGGGAAAAGAACTTTCCTTTTCGCAAGGTGCAGGGCGATTGGGATGTGGATTTGCCCGACGGCACCAGCGACGAGCCCTATTTACAGGCCTTGCACCTGGCGCTGGAAACGCTGGAGCACCGCTTCGACGCCGAGTTGATCATCTATTTGGCGGGTGCCGACCCCCATGAAGGGGACCGCTTGGGTCGCCTGAAATTGACCTTTGACGGGTTGATGGCCCGCGACCGGGCGGTGATGGATTGGGCCTGGCAGCGTCGCATTCCCTTGGTCATGTGCATGGCCGGCGGCTATGGCCACGACATCGAGACCACGGTGCAAGTTCAGGTCAATACCTGGGCTGTGGCGCAGACCTATTGGCAACGCTGGCAAAATCAGACCCCATGACTGCGCCCATGCCCCCCATTCAACCCCTGCCCAAACCCCAAGCCTTGCCGCGTTCGGCGTATCCGGTGTTTCGCACCATCACCACCCGATGGATGGACAACGATGCCTACGGCCACGTGAACAATGTCGTTTACTACAGCTGGTTTGACACCGCCGTCAATGCCTACCTGATTGAGCAAGGGGTCCTCGACATTCACCACGGCGCCTCCATTGGCCTGGTGGTCGAGACGCAGTGCAATTACTTTGCGCCGCTGGCTTTTCCGCAGACCATTGAGGCGGGCATTCGCGTGGCGCACCAAGGCACGTCCAGCGTGCGCTACGAGGTGGGCTTGTTTGCCCATGGCGAGCCCATGACGGCGGCGCGCGGCCACTTTGTGCATGTCTATGTGGACCGCCACAGTCGCCGCCCCGTGCCCTTGTCGGGCGAATTTCAAACCGTTTTAGCCACACTCCAAGCCACAACTCCATGAATACAGCTCTGAAAACTCCCCAAGTCAGTACCCGCATTGCCGATCCGGCCAGCGTGGACGCCGCCATTGAAAGCCGTTTTTCCGCCCGGGCTTACTTGCCTCGCGCCGTGGAGCGCGCTGTGCTCGAAGACCTGTTGCACGTTGCCGCTCGCGCCCCCAGTGGCACCAACACCCAGCCCTGGAATGTGTATGTGCTGCAAGGTCAGTCCCGTGATGCGCTGGTGAGCCAAGTGTGTGCTGCGCATGACGCGCTGTCCGCCAACCCGGCCCTGGCTTCCGAGTACGCCGAGTCCTACGATTACTACCCCACACAATGGGTCAGCCCCTACATTGACCGGCGCCGCGAATGTGGTTTTGGGTTGTATGGCGTGTTGGGCATTGGCAAGGGCGACAAAGACAAGATGCACGCCCAGCACCAACGCAACTTCAAGTTTTTTGACGCCCCGGTGGGCTTGATGTTCACCATCGACCGCGTCATGGGCCGGGGCAGCTTGCTCGACTTTGGCATGTTTTTGCAAAGCATCATGTTGGCGGCGCGGGCGCGTGGCCTGCACACCTGCCCTCAGGCGGCATGGAATCATTTTTCCAAAATTATTCTGCCGCACATCGGCGCGGGTCAGAACGACATGCTGGTGTGTGGCATGTCCCTGGGCTACGCCGACGAGTCGGCGTTGGTCAACACCTTTCAAACCACCCGGGTGGACGCCGCCAGTTTCACCCACTGGGTGGAATGATCCGCACCTGCGCCACTGGCTGAAAACCCTTGGGATCAGGGGCGGGGTCTTGCCTTACACTCGATCAAACTGCCCCCTCTACAGCCCATGATCATCACCAGTTTGCTGGACACCGACCTCTACAAGTTCACCATGATGCAGGTGGTCTTGCATCAATTTCCGGGAGCGCAAGTCGAGTACCGTTTCAGGTGCCGCAACCCCGGTGTCAATTTGGCACCCTATGCCGAGGAAATTCGCGACGAAATCAAATCGCTGTGTAGCCTGAGTTTCAAAGAAGCCGAGCTGAACTACCTGCGCTCGCTGCGCTTTATCAAGAGCGACTTTGTCGATTTTTTGGGGATCTTTAAGCTCAACGAAAAATGTGTGCAGATCACGCCACAGGCTTCGGGTGAGTTGGAAATCATCATCCAAGGGCCTTGGCTGCACACCATCTTGTTTGAAATTCCGGTTCTGGCCATCGTCAATGAAGTCTACTTTCGCAACACGCAAAAGGTGCCTGATTTGCTGGGCGGGCGCCAGCGCCTGGACACCAAAATTGCACAGCTGCAGGTTGAAGGCCTGGAGGCGCTCAAAATTGCCGACTACGGCACCCGTCGTCGCTTCTCACGCGCCTGGCATGAAGAAATTTTGCGGGTCTTGGCGGGCCGATTGGGCACCGGCCCCACCGGCCAATTGGCCGGCACCAGCAATGTGTATTTCGCCTACCTGCTGGGCCTGACGCCGCTCGGGACCATGGCGCATGAGTATTTGCAAGCGGCGCAAGCGCTGGGGCCACGCTTGCGCGACAGCCAGGTGTTTGCGTTTGAATCTTGGGCGCGTGAATACCGCGGTGACTTGGGGATCGCGCTGAGTGACGTGTACGGCTTTAACGCCTTTCTGCGCGACTTTGATTTGTATTTTTGCAAGCTGTTTGATGGCGCCCGCCACGACAGTGGCGACCCGTTTGCCTGGGGCGAACGCATGATTGCGCACTACAGCAGCAATCGGGTCGACCCTCGCACCAAAACGCTGATCTTCAGCGACGGATTGACCGTGCCGCGCACGATTGAATTGTTCCGTCAATTCAACGGCCGTTGCCAATTGGCCTTTGGCATTGGCACCAACCTGACCAACGATGTGGGTTATGAGCCGCTGCAAATCGTCATCAAAATGACCCGCTGCAATGGCCAGCCCGTGGCCAAGTTGTCAGACTCGCCTGGCAAGGGCATGTGCGATGACGAAAAATATTTGGCCTATTTGCGCCAGGTGTTTGAGATCGAACAGCCCGCCTGATGACGAATTATTTGAAAATTGGATTCCTGCTGGGCCTGGCCGCACTGGTCAACGCCTTCTCTCCTGCGCTGTTGCAACACTTGTCGCATGCCGGCGGGGCTGAGTCGGCCATCGCCACTTCGTTGTGGTGCTTGAGTTTATTTTTGGTGTTTGGCTGGGCCAGCAGCAAGGCGGCCGAGGGCACGGTATTCCCCAGCTTCACCTTGCAGTTGTTGGTGGGCATTGTGTTGCACGATGCCTTGGCGCCTTTGTCTGTGGCGTTGACTTTGTCGGTGGTGGTGTGCACGGCTTTGGCCGCCATCATTCTCAAGTCTGGTGGCGATGAGATCGAGCGCAAAGACTTTTTGAAAATTGCCTACCCCACCTTGATGATTGCCGTGCTGGGGTATTTGCTCACCTTCATCGTCATGTTCCCGTTGTTGATGGCCTTGGGGCTGGATGGCAAAACGGCGGCATTGCTTGCCGCCATTTTGGGCTCTACCGATCCCGCCGCTTTGATTCCGACTTTGAAGCAGTTGATGTTCAAGCCCGAATACAAACGCGTCGCTGACCTGGCGGTGGCTGAAAGCGCGCTGAATGACGCGGTGGGCGCGATTTTTACCGCCGCTGTGGTGGCCATGGTACTGGCCGGCGCCCCATTGAACAACTTGGCGGGAATGGCCGAGGGTTTGCTCAGTGCCGACAACTTGCTCATGCTGGGCCAGCAATTTTTCTTTGGCACGTTGGCAGGGGTGATCGGCTGGTTGGGCGTCGCGGTATTTGAGCGCTACAAAGCGCAGCGTTTTGCCAATGAACAAGCCGAACACAGTTATGACTTTGCCGTGGTCTTGGTCGTGCCCTTGATGACCTTTGTGCTGGCACAGGCCATGCACGGCAATGGTTTTTTGGCTGCCTTCGTGGTGGGTCTGTTGGGTAACTTCAACCACGGCTCGCCCGAGTTCAAAACCCTGTTGCACAACATGGAGTCCAAGATCGAGAGCGTGGCCAAACCCACGATTTTCATGATGGTCGGGCCCTTCGTTTCTTTGTCGGATTTGTCGAACACCCTGGGCTTGGGCTTGGCGATTTCGGCTGTGTTTATTTTGCTGGCCAGGCCGCTGGCGGTGATGCTGTCGTTGGCGCTCACAGGGGTGAGTTTGAAAGAAAAACTGTTCCTGTGCGCTGTGCGTGAAACCGGGGTGATCCCTGTCGTGTTGGCCGTGATCACCGTGGCGCAGTTCCCCGAAATGACCCAACTCATGTCGTTGACGGCATGGGTGGTGATTTGGACCTTGACTCTGCTGCCGGCCCTGACCCCTTGGTGGGCACGCCAACTGCAAATGGTCAACTGATTAATTGGAAAGAGAATTGCAATGAAGCCCTCTGTTTTTGTAGGCCGCCCTGTGTTTGAAGAAGTCTTGGACAGCCTGCGCCCGCATTTTGAAGTGATCGACAACCAAGCCGATGCCTTGTTCACGCCTGCCGAGTTGGTGGCCAAGTTGCAGGGCCAGACGGGCGCCATCACCACCGGCACCGAGCGCATTGACGCGGCCTTGCTGGCTGCTTGCCCCGATTTGAAAGTGGTGGCCAATATGGCCGTGGGCTACAACAACTTTGATGTGCCTGCCATGACCGCCGCCGGGGTGCAGGCCACCAACACGCCTGACGTGCTGACGGAGACCACCGCCGATTTTGGCTTTGCCTTGCTCATGGCCACCGCTCGGCGCATCACCGAGAGCGAGCACTATCTGCGCGCCGGCTTGTGGAAGAACTGGCGCTATGACATGTTCGCGGGCGCTGAGGTGCATGGCTCCACGCTGGGCATCATCGGCATGGGCCGCATTGGCCAAGGCATCGCGCGCCGCGCCGCGCATGGCTTTGGCATGCAGGTGATCTACCACAACCGCTCGCATTTGAGCCCTGAGCTGGAGGCACAATGCGGCGCCCGCTATGTGTCCAAACTAGAGCTGCTGCAAACGGCTGACCATGTGATGCTGGTCGTGCCCTACAGCGCCGAGTCGCACCACACCATTGGCGCGGCCGAGCTGGCCCTGATGAAGCCGACCGCCACCTTGGTGAACATTGCGCGTGGCGGCATTGTGGACGATGCTGCCTTGGCCCAAGCCCTGAAAGACCGGCGCATTGCTGGGGCGGGTCTGGATGTGTATGAAGGCGAGCCTGCTTTGAATCCTGCACTGCTCACCGTGCCCAATGTGGTGTTGACCCCGCACATCGCCAGTGCCACGATCAAGACCCGCAAGGCCATGGCCCAGTTGGCGGCGGACAACCTGATCGCCTACCTCACGCAAGGCAAAGCGCTGACGCCGCTCAACACCTTGGCCGGCAGCCGCTGATGGCCGAATGGACGATTGGGCTGATGTTGGTCTTGGGTGGCCTCAATTTGGTGCTGCTGTTTGTTTTGTGGCTCACACGCCAAAAGGGTGACCACAGCGCGGCGCAAATTCAACAAGCCCAGCAACAAACTCAGCAATTGCAGCAAGCCATTGCCAGCAGCAGCGAGCGGTTGGAGCGTGAACTGCGCACCGAGATCCAAGAGTCAGCGCGTGGTGGACGACAAGAGATCATGCAGACCTTGGCAACGTTTCAGCAAACCCTGGTGCAGCAAAGCGCCGAGGCCACACGCACGCAAAACAGCCAGATGGATGCCTTTGCCCAGCAACTCGGCTTGCTGCAAAAAACACTGTCTGACACGCTGACCCAGCAGGTGCAGATGCTGTCCGAGTCCAACGCGCGTCGCTTGAGCGAGATGCGCGGCACCCTTGAAGCCCAGTTGGCCCAACTGCAACAAAGCAACACCAGCAAGCTCGACGAAATGCGCCAGACGGTGGATGAAAAACTGCAAGCCACCTTGCAAGCGCGCTTGGGCGAGAGCTTCAAACAAGTGGCGGACCGCTTAGAGCAAGTGCACAAAGGCTTGGGCGAGATGAACACCCTGGCCCAGGGTGTGGGTGATCTCAAGCACCTGCTGACCAACGTCAAAACCCGCGGCATGTTTGGCGAGGCGCAATTGGCGTCCTTGCTGGAGCAAGTGCTCGCGCCCGATCAGTTCGCGGCCCAGCACCCCACGGTTCCGGGCAGTAAGAACCGGGTGGACTTTGCCATCCGTTTGCCCGGTCGCTCTGACGATGGGCAGCCCGTGTGGTTGCCGATCGATGCGAAGTTTCCCAACGAAGACTACGAGCGTTTGCTCGACGCTCAAAGCCGCGCCGATGCGGTGCAGGCCGATCTGTGCAGCAAAGCCTTGGAGGCGCGGGTGCGCTTGGAGGCCAAATCCATTGCTGAAAAATACCTGGAGCCACCGTACACCACCGACTTTGCGGTCATGTTTTTGCCTACCGAGGGTTTGTATGCCGAGGTCTTGCGCCGCCCTGGTTTGATGGAGTCACTGCAGCGCGACTACCGCATCACCCTCTCCGGCCCCACCACTTTGATGGCCATGCTCAACTCCTTGCAAATGGGGTTTCGTACCTTGGCCCTCGAAAAACGTTCCAGCGAAGTGTGGCAAGTGTTGGGTGCGGTCAAAACCGAGTTCGGCAAGTTTGGCGATGTGCTGGCCAAAGTCAAAGAGCAAACCCAAACCGTGCTCAACACCCTGGACAAAGCGCAAACCCGCAGCAATGTGATGCACCGTGCGCTGCGCACCGTGGACGCTTTGCCTGAAGCCCAAGCCGGGGTCTTGCTGCCCACCTCTGCGGTGGATGCGGCGCTGGACGCGGCCGAACGCGAGGAATGAAGTCCAATCTGTTTCGCCTGATCGCTGGGCAAATATTTTTGCACGCGTGCATGACCGGCATGCGCATGGCCACGCCGCTCTTGGCGCTGCGCGACGGCCACAGCGCTTGGTCGGTCGGCGTGCTGCTGGCGTTATTTGCCTTGACGCAGGTCTTTATGGCGATTCCGTCAGGGCGCTACACCGATCGCCATGGCTTGAAAAAACCGATGCGTCTGAGCATTGCCATTGCCTTCATAGGCGCCGGGCTGTCAGCGCGGTGGCCAAGTTTTCCCATGTTGTGCGTGAGCGCCTTGATGACCGGCGGCGCCACGGGCTTGGCCGTGATTGCCTTGCAACGCCATGTGGGTCGTTCCGTGCGCGATCCGGCGCAGTTGAAAGAGGCCTTCAGTTGGTTGTCGATCGGGCCGGCCGTATCTAACTTCATGGGTCCCATGGCCGCAGGCTTGTTGATCGACCACGCGGGCAGCGTGGCGGCCGACACCACCGGCTTTCGCGCCGCCTTTGCCTTGATGTGCTTGCTGCCTTTGGCGACTTGGCTGTGCATTCGCAAGGTGCAGGAGTTGCCGCTGGAGACGCCGCACCCTGATGCCGGCCGGCATGGCGCATTTGACCTGCTGCGCGAGCCGCTGATGCAACGCTTGCTGCTGGTCAATTGGATGCTCTCGTCGTGCTGGGACGTGCACACCTTCGTCGTGCCCATCCTGGGCCACGAGCGAGGTCTCAGCGCCTCGGTGATCGGTTTTATTCTGGGGGCGTTTGCGGTGGCTGCCGCCTTGGTTCGTATTGCCTTGCCCTCCGTGGTCAAGCATTTGGAGGAGTACCGCGTGCTGACCCTGGCCATGTCGGTCACGGCCTTGATTTTTTTGATTTAC
>CAIWWN010000112.1 GCA_903916355.1 uncultured Burkholderiales bacterium
AACATAAATATTCCAATTCGCAAATTATGAAAGCATGTGAATGAAAAGAAAAGAATTCATTGACATTCACGCTTCGAGCAAAGCCTAAGTGTTGTGCAATTGCATCGCCTTGATGCTGTGAGTGCGTGATGGCGACGTCATTGAATGACGTCGCCGCAAGAGGAAATTTATTGGCAAGCCTCGCAACCGGGATCATCGATCGCACAGAACTTGATGTCGGTGGCTGGCGCGGCATTCATTTGTGCTTGTGCCGCAGCGGCTGCGGCATCAAGGGCACTCATGCCACTGGCTGCTTGACCCGAAGACACGGCATTCATCTTGCTCGACTGCACAGTGGATTTTTCGGCGTGTGTGGCGCTGGTGGTGCGCAAATAGTAAGTGGTCTTCAAACCGCGCAGCCACGCCAGTTTGTAGGTGTCGTCGAGTTTTTTGCCCGAAGCGCCAGCCATGTAAATGTTCAGCGACTGGGCTTGGTCGATCCACTTTTGGCGACGCGCCGCTGCTTCGACCAACCAAGTCGTTTCCACTTCAAAAGCCGTGGCGTACAAGGCTTTGATTTCTTGTGGAATGCGGTCGATGGGGCGCAGTGAGCCGTCAAAGTGTTTCAGGTCCATCACCATCACATCGTCCCACAGACCCAGGCGTTTCAAGTCGCGCACCAAGTAGCTGTTGATGATGGTGAACTCGCCAGACAGGTTGGACTTGACCGACAAGTTGCCAAAGCAGGGCTCTATACAAGCGTCCACGCCAATGATGTTGGAAATGGTGGCGGTAGGCGCAATGGCCACGCAGTTGGAATTGCGCATGCCATCCTTGGCGATTTTGTTGCGCAATGTGTCCCAGTCCAAGGTCATGGAGCGGTCCACTTCGACATAGCCGCCGCGTTCGCGCTCCAGCATGTCCAGGGTGTCCAGGGGCATGATGCCCTGATCCCACAACGAGCCTTTGTAGCTGGTGTACTTGCCACGCTCTGCGGCCAGTTCGGTGGAGGCCCAGTAGGCGTAGTAGCAAATGGCTTCCATCGATTGATCGGCGAACTCCACCGCTTCTTGAGAGGCGTAGGGCACGCGCATTTCGTACAGCGCGTCTTGGAAACCCATCAAGCCCAGGCCGACCGGGCGGTGACGCATATTGGAGTCACGCGCTTTTTTCACCGCGTAATAGTTGATGTCGATGACGTTGTCCAGCATGCGCATGGCCGTGCGGATGGTGCGCTTGAGTTTCTCGTGATCGATGACTTTGCCGTTGGGGCCGTCTTTCAAGTGCTGGGGCAGGTTGACTGAGCCCAGATTGCAGACTGCAGTTTCGGTGTCGCTGGTGTTGAGTGTGATCTCGGTGCACAGGTTGGACGAGTGCACCACGCCGGCGTGTTGCTGTGGCGAGCGGATGTTGCAAGGGTCTTTGAATGTGATCCAAGGGTGGCCGGTTTCAAACAGCATGGACAGCATCTTGCGCCACATATCGGTAGCTGCCACTTTTTTGCTGGGCTTGATTTCGCCGCGCTCGGCTTTTTGTTCGTAAGCCACATAGGCTTTTTCAAAGGCGGTGCCGTACAGGTCATGCAGATCGGGTACATCGGAGGGCGAGAACAAAGTCCAGCTGCCTTTTTCCATCACACGGCGCATGAACAGATCGGGGATCCAGTTGGCGGTGTTCATGTCGTGGGTGCGGCGGCGGTCGTCACCGGTGTTCTTGCGCAGCTCCAAGAATTCTTCAATGTCCAGGTGCCAGGTTTCCAGGTAGGCGCAGACCGCGCCCTTGCGCTTGCCGCCCTGGTTGACCGCCACGGCGGTGTCGTTGACCACCTTCAGGAACGGCACCACGCCTTGGGATTCGCCGTTGGTGCCTTTGATGTGGGCACCCAAGGCGCGCACACGGGTCCAGTCATTGCCCAAACCACCCGCAAATTTGGAAAGCAAGGCGTTTTCCTTGATGCCGTCATAGATGCCGCCCAGATCGTCAGGCACGGTGGTCAGGTAGCAGCTGGAGAGCTGTGAGCGCAAAGTGCCGCTGTTGAACAGGGTGGGCGTGCTCGACATGAAGTCGAACGACGAGAGGATTTCGTAGAACTCGATGGCGCGGGTTTCACGGTCCGCTTCGTTCAGCGCCAGGCCCATGGCCACGCGCATGAAGAAAGTTTGTGGCAACTCGATGCGGGTTTTGCGCACGTGCAAGAAGTAGCGGTCATACAGCGTCTGCAGACCGATGAAGTCAAACTGTAAATCGCGGTCGGCTTTGAGGGCCTGGGCCAGTTGTTTCAGGTCGAACTGCAGCAGCTTTTCGTCGAGCAGCTGGTTTTCCACCCCTTTTTGGATGAACAAAGGGAAATTGTTGACATATTCTTCGGCCATTTCAGCCTGAGTCACCTCTTTGCCCAAGACTTCTTTGGCAATGGTGTGCATCAACAAACGCGCGGTGGCGTAGGTATAGTCCGGGTCTTTTTCGAGCAAAGTGCGCGAAGCCAGGATGGACGCCTTGTACACCTCTTCCATGGGCACACCGTCGTAGAGGTTGCGCATGGTTTCGGCCACGATCGGATCGGGTTTGACGTCAGCGCCCAAGCCGGCGCAGGCGTTTTCGATCAGCTTTTGCAAATACGGAATGTCCAGGGCGACGCGTTGGCCGCCATCGATCACATGCAACACCGGCGCGGTCGGGGCTTTTTCGACCTTGATCTGGGCGCGCTCTTGGGTGCGACGCTCACGGTAGAGCACGTAGGCGCGGGCCACTTCATGGTTGCTGCTGCGCATCAGGCCCAGTTCCACTTGGTCTTGCACGTCTTCAATATGGAAGGTGCCGCCACCCGGGCGCGAGCGGACCAGTGCTTTGACCACAGCCTGGGTCAGGCTGTCGACCACCTCGCGCACGCTGGCTGAGGCTGCGCCTTGGGTGCCATGCACCGCCAAAAAGGCTTTCATCAGGGCAACGGCGATTTTGTTCGGCTCAAACGGCACGACGGCACCGTTACGGCGAATGATTTGGTAATGCGCCAAGGTGCTCGAAGGGCTAGTGTGAACAGTGTCTTCTGCCGCAGGGGCCATCACATTCGAGGGGCTGGAGGAGGTAGCGATGTTGATTTGCATTTTGATGTTTTTGTTAATTTTTGATTGGGTTTAGCGGCGAATACACAGGGCGTTAGGAAGCAGGAAATCGCTCTTTAATGGGGGTCGTTCGTGGAAAATTGAATTCTGAGGAGACACTATATATGGGGTCTAGTTCGATTACAAGCCACTACAGGTAGTGTATCCGCTCAAATTTGCGACTTTTCAAAGCGCGCACAATTTTGGTCACTGAGGCGGAATTTTTCGGTGACCGAACAGGGGCGGTTCTGGGGCTTGTGAAATCGACATTCTTTTTGATTTCAAGGCCAAAATTAAGCTTCGCAGCAGGTTTATCCCTTGAAAGGCTCGTCATTCCTGGATTTTTGATGTGGCCAAGATCGAGGACTGGCGCAACATGGCGGGTAGCAAGGAGTGAATAATATTTCGATGCACCTTAATGAGGCGCGGCCAGAATGCGGGAAAACCCTTGTGAAATATGTTGTTTTTTCTGAAATTTTTATTTTGAAAAAAATTAATTTCGAAATCAAGAAGACTCAACAGATCAAGGATTCGGTGGTCGGTCCCCTGCGGCGCTGCAATGGGCCGCACTGCAATAACAGCCCAATGCACCCTGGACCGCCTCCTCGAGCGGCAAATGCAGCTGGCAATGCAGGCACTGGACCATCTGGGGAATTTGCGGTGCAGAGGGCGGCTGCTGCGGCTGCGGTTTGGGCGCTCCGCTGCGGCCACGACGCCACAGCCACAGGGCAAACAACAAGACCAGCAAGAGCAGCAGCAGTTTCATCCGCTGCTGCGTCCGAGCAAAACTTCCACCACAAAGCGAGAGCCGACATAGGCCAGCAACAACAAGCCGGAGCCGATGTAGAGCATGCGCACCGCCCGTTTGCCGCGCCAACCCAAACGCGAGCGACCGATCAGGAGCATGGCAAAAGTCAACCAGGCCATGAGTGAGAAAACAGTTTTATGGTCCCACTTCCAGTTGGCACCCGTGCTGCCATACAGGGTTTCGCCAAAGAAAAACCCCGCCAGCAAGGTGGCAGACAACAAGATGAAGCCTACATTCACAAACCTGAAGGTCAGGCGTTCCAGGGTCAACAAGGGCAGGCCACTGGCGCCCTCATGGGCCAGGCGAATCTGCCTTTCGGCGTGGCTCATCAAGCCGGCGTGCACAACCGCTGCGGCAAACATGCCATACGAGGCAATGCCCAAAGCCCAATGCAGCGGCAACCAGGCGGAAGCCTCGGCGTGCAAAGGTTTACCGGGGAAGAACCATGCCGCCAGCACCGCCAAGGCCCCCAAACTGGCCAGTGCCCAGCGCGCCTTCAATTGGGGAAAGAACTGGCTTTCCACCACATAGGTGGCCAGCACCAGCCAAGCGGTGACCGACAGTGCCGGTGCAAAGCCAAACCGAGGCGCATCGCCCCACAGGCCCCAAGACAGCGTCAACAGGTGCAGCAAGCCGGTCAGCATCAGGCTTTGATGGGCTCTGTGTTCCCCCCAACGCGAAGCCGCCAAAGCGAGAAAGGCATAGCCACAGGCGGTTAACACCGTCAAAAGCAAGGTCCAAGTGGAGGTACTGGCTAAAATCATAGAACCCAAGTTTAGCGTTTCAGATCCTGTCGCAGGGATGCGGTCTGTATGGCGTTGCTTTTTTGAAGATTTTGACCATGGCTTCCGCCCTTACCGACAAACTTTCACGACTCGTCAAGCAGATCAGTGGTCAGGCTCGCATCACCGAAGCCAACGTGGCCGACATGCTGCGCGAGGTGCGCATGGCCTTGCTGGAAGCCGACGTGGCGCTGCCTGTGGTGCGCGACTTCATCGCCCGTGTGAAAGACAAAGCCTTGGGCCAAGAGGTCATGGGTTCGCTCAAGCCGGGTCAGACCCTGGTGGGCATCGTCAGCCAAGAGTTGGCCGCCACCATGGGCGAGGGCGTGGCCGACATCAACTTGGCCGCGCAACCGCCTGCGGTGATTTTGATGGCCGGCTTGCAGGGTGCGGGTAAAACCACCACCACGGCCAAACTGGCCAAGCACCTGATTGAAAAGCGCAAGAAAAAAGTCCTCACGGTCTCGGCCGACGTGTACCGCCCGGCGGCGATCGAGCAGCTCAAAACCGTGACTGCGCAAGCCGGGGCCGAATGGTTCCCCAGCTCGCCCGATCAAAAGCCGCTGGACATCGCCCTGGCCGCACTGGACTATGCCCGCAAGCATTTCTTTGATGTGTTGCTGGTGGACACGGCTGGTCGTTTGGCGATCGATGAGGCCTTGATGGCCGAAATCAGCGCGCTGCACCAAGCCATCCATCCGGTGGAAACCTTGTTTGTGGTGGATGCCATGCAAGGCCAGGATGCGGCCAACACCGCCAAGGCGTTCAAAGACGCGTTGCCGCTGACCGGCATCATCTTGACCAAGACCGATGGCGACTCACGCGGTGGCGCAGCCCTGTCGGTGCGGCAAATCACCGGCGCCCCGATCAAGTTTGCCGGCACCAGCGAAAAGCTCGACGGCCTGGAGGTCTTTGATGCACAGCGCCATGCCGGGCGCATTTTGGGCATGGGCGACATTGTGGCGCTGGTCGAGCAGGTTACCGCCGGTGTGGACATGGAGGCGGCGCAAAAGCTGGCCGCCAAAGTCAAAAGCGGTGGCGGCTTTGATTTGAACGACTTCTTGTCGCAAATCCAGCAGATGAAGCAAATGGGCGGTCTGTCGAGCTTGATGGACAAATTGCCCAGTCAACTCACGGCCAAGGCGGCCGGCATGGATTTGGGCAAAGCCGAGAAAGACATTGGCCGCAAGCAAGGCATCATCCACAGCATGACGCCCAAAGAGCGCGCCAAACCGGAGCTGATCAAAGCCACGCGCAAGCGCCGCATCGCGGCCGGTGCGGGGGTACAGGTGCAAGACGTCAACCGCATGCTCAAAGAGTTTGAACAGATGCAGGACATGATGAAAAAAATGCAGGGCGGCGGCCTCATGAAAATGATGAAGCGCCTGGGCGGTATGAAGGGCATGGGCGGTGGCGGCTTTCCGGGCATGCGCTGAGCCGAAAGAGCGCCTAAAGGGGGGGGGCGGACCCCGGGCCCGCCCCGCTTTGACTTAAAACGCCTTTATTTCAAGATCAACTCACCGCGCAGCGAGTGCCCCAGCGGCTCGGTCACGCGCACGTCGATCATCTGACCGATCAAACGCGCAGCATTCGGACCTGCGGGAAAGTTCACCACCCGGTTGCATTCGGTACGACCGGCCAATTCGCTGGCATCTTTGCGCGATGGGCGCTCCACCAAAATGCGTTGTGTCGAGCCGACCATGTTCTGGCTGATGCGTTGCACATTGGCTTCGATCGTGGCTTGCAGGTGTTGCAGGCGTTTGAGTTTGACCGCATGCGGCGTGTCGTCGTGCAAATTGGCCGCCGGCGTGCCCGGACGCGGACTGAAGATAAAGCTGAAACTGGTGTCGAAGCCCACATCGTCAATCAACTTCATCAACTTGGCAAAGTCCTCGTCCGTCTCGCCCGGGAAGCCCACAATGAAGTCGCTGCTCATCGCCAAATCAGGTCGTATGGCGCGCAACTTGCGGATCGTGCTCTTGTACTCCATGGCGGTGTAGCCGCGTTTCATGGCCATCAAAATCCGGTCTGAGCCGTGTTGCACCGGCAGGTGCAGGTGGCTCACCAGCTTGGGCACTTTGTCATAAACATCAATCAAGCGCTGGGTGAACTCGTTGGGGTGGCTGGTCATGAAGCGGATGCGCTCAATGCCCGGCATGTCGGCCACGTACTCGATCAGCGTGGCCAGGTCGGCGATTTCGGACGTGCCGCCCATGGGCGCGCGGTAGGCGTTGACGTTTTGTCCCAGCATGGTGATCTCGCGCACGCCTTGCTCGGCCAGGCCGGCAATCTCCACCAACACGTCTTCAAACGGGCGGCTGACTTCTTCGCCGCGGGTGTAAGGCACCACACAGTAGCTGCAGTATTTGCTGCAGCCTTCCATGATCGACACATAGGCGGTGGCCCCGTCCACCTTGGCGGGGGGCATGTGATCGAACTTTTCAATTTCCGGAAAACTGATGTCTACCTGTGGGCGGTTCGCCCGAGCGCGCTCGTTCAGCAGATCAGGCAGGCGGTGCAGGGTTTGCGGGCCAAACACCACATCCACATAAGGCGCACGCTTGATGATCTCCGCGCCTTCTTGGCTGGCCACACAGCCGCCCACGCCAATCAACACACCCTTGGCTTTCAGGTGTTTGATGCGGCCCAGATCACTGAACACTTTTTCTTGCGCCCGCTCGCGCACCGAGCAGGTGTTGAACAAAATCAAATCGGCTTCGTCCACGTTCTGCGTCGGCTCATAGCCCTCGGCGGCGTGCATGACATCGGCCATCTTGTCCGAGTCGTACTCGTTCATCTGGCAACCAAAGGTTTTGATAAAGACTTTTTTGCTCATGCGGCCTCCAACAAGGTGATGAGATCAAAGCAAAGCAAAGCACGCCCCGTGGGGGCCAAAGTGCAGCGGTTCATGGTTTATGTCCAGAGGCTGTGAAAAGGGAAAAAGCGCCGAGGCGCTTTGAGACGGCCCTGATTATCGCAGGGGTCTGCACCTTGCATGGCCTGTGTGCAAAACCGAATCACGCCAAACCGGTGACCTTCGGTTTGTAAAACATCGGAAACGCCCGCTGCACGGTCGGGCTGTTCAGGGCCCAACTGTGGCATTGCCCCAGGAAAAAAGGTTGCTTGGTGATTTCGGGTTGCGCGACCCCCGCGACTTCGCGCCGCATCCATTGCCCTGCAGGCAGGGTTTGGTAGGCGGCTGTCGCCATGTTGGACAGCATTTCGCGCAAATGCGTGCAGCCGTCGGTGCCGCCCACATGTTGGTTGATCACTTTGCGCCAGCCTGGGCCCATGGTGCAACCAATGAGTTTGTGCATGCCGTGCGGTGCGCCTGTGCATTCGGCGTGGGGGATGTTGTCCATGGAGGTGGCAATGTCCTGAATCACCATTTTGTCGTCCAGCGTCACGCGGATCTTCAAGCCGTGAATCGGCTCGTCGGCTGGAAACGCGCGTTCATTGGGTACTTTGAAAGTGAAGCTCTTGACGTCGGTCAGCTCGGCTTCAATGTCCCACAGGCCGTCTTCACGGTCAAAGCCTTGGTACACCACGGTTCGCGTATGTGACAGTTTTCGGGGGGAGGGGGGTGGAAGTGCCAATTGCTTACGCTCCAAAATACTTTTCAAATCGATCCAACGGACGACAGGCCCACGACCTGTCGGTGCCTGCGTTCAAGACCTTGATTATCGATTCGAATTGGAGATGCTATGGATGCCTCCCTGCCTACGGGCACGGAAACAAGACTGCTGAATGCTGATGGCATGAGCTGCCGCCTGTCAGGACGAGAGACTTCGAGTAATCGGGGTGGATCCTCTG
>CAIWWN010000113.1 GCA_903916355.1 uncultured Burkholderiales bacterium
ATCGCCAACGCGAGGTGACCATTGCCAACGCCTACCGCGAAGCGCAAAAGATCAAAGGTGCGGGCGACGCACAGGCGGCCCGCATTTACGCTGAAGCCTTTGGCAAAGACCCTCAGTTTGCGCAGTTCTACCGCAGCCTGGACGCCTACAAAGCCACTTTTGCGAAAAAGTCGGATGTGATGGTGCTCGATCCTGGGTCTTCGGAGTTCTTCAAAAACATGAGGGGCAACACGCCCGCGGCCAGCGTCAAAAAGTAATTTGTGCTTGAGCATTTCCTTCTCGCACTGGCCCTCATGTTGATCATTGAGGGCCTTTTACCTATGGCCAGTCCCGAGCGTTGGCGCAAGATGTTCGAGCAGCTTTTGCAGCTGGAAAATGGCCAAATTCGCTTTTTCGGGCTGTGCAGTGCTGTACTCGGCTTGATTCTCTTGGTCTGGGTGTCGTGAACCGCCTTTTCAAAAGGTAAAATCACGGTTTTTACAGCCCCTCCTATCCTATGTCTGCCTGGGTTCTCCCGGATCACATCGCCGATGTCTTGCCTTCCGAGGCCCGGCACATTGAAGAACTCCGACGCTTGTTACTCGACACCGCCCGTGGCTATGGCTATGAGCTGGTGATGCCGCCGTTGTTAGAGCACTTGGAGTCCTTGCTCACGGGCACGGGTCAGGCGCTCGATTTGCAAACCTTCAAGCTGGTCGATCAGTTGTCAGGTCGCATGATGGGGCTGCGTGCCGATACCACGCCGCAAGTGGCCCGTATCGACGCCCATTTGCTCAACCGTGCTGGCGTCACCCGTCTTTGCTATTGCGGCCCCGTACTGCACACACAACCCGATCGCCCCCACGCCACGCGCGAGCCTTTGCAGCTGGGTGCTGAGATCTATGGGCATGCTGGCTTGGAAGCCGATTTGGAAATTTTGCAACTGGCCTTGGATCAGCTGCAAATCGCCCAGGTTCAGGATCTGCAAGTTGACTTGGCCGATGCGCGCATCGTCGCCAGTCTGCTCGAAGGCCTGCAGCTTAGTGACGAAGTGCGCTTGCAAATTCACAGCGCCTTGGCGTCTAAAAACAGCAGTGAGTTGGCGCAACTGACGCAGGCCTTTGAACCCACGATCCAACGTGCCTTGCTGACCTTGGTCGATTTGTATGGCGATGCATCAGTGCTGGACCAAGCGTCTCAGGTGCTGCCTGCGACGCCCGCCATCCAGCAAGCGCTGGCGCAATTGCGCTGGTTGGCCAGCCACATCGGTCACGTCAAAGTGAGTTTTGATTTGGCCGATGCCCGCGGTTACGCCTATTACAGTGGTTTGCGCTTTGCCATTTACGCCGCCAACGCCTCCGACGCGATGGTGCGCGGTGGCCGCTATGACGGCGTGGGTAACGTTTTTGGGCATCAGATTGACCGTGAACGGCCCGCCGTGGGTTTCAGCCTTGATTTGAAACAGTGGGTCAGCGCCGTGCCGGCCTTGCCGCTCAGGGCGGCCATTCGCGCACCGTGGAGCGATGCCGCCGATTTACGTGCCGCCATTGCCCGTTTGCGCGCGCAAGGTGAAACCGTGGTTTGCATCTTGCCAGGTCACGAAAGTGAAGTTGATGAATTCCATTGCGACCGCATGCTTGTTCAAGCGGCAGGGCAGTGGGTGGTACAAGCTCTTTGAAATAGATAGATCAGCATGAACATGACTAAAGGACGCAACGTCGTCGTCGTTGGCACCCAGTGGGGTGACGAAGGTAAAGGCAAACTGGTCGACTGGCTCACCGAAAGCGCCCAAGGCGTGGTGCGCTTTCAGGGCGGACACAACGCAGGCCATACCTTGGTGATCAACGGCGTGAAAACCGCTTTGCACCTGATCCCCAGCGGCATCATGCGCCCTGGTGTGAAATGCTACATCGGCAACGGCGTGGTGCTGTCTGCCGGTAAATTGTTTGAAGAAATTGAAGGCCTGGAAAAAGCCGGTGTGGAGGTGCGATCGCGCCTGCGCATCAGCGAAGCTTGCCCTTTGATTTTGCCATTCCACGCCGCACTCGATGTGGCCCGCGAAGCGGCACGCGAGCAGGGCGGGACTGAAAAAATAGGTACCACCGGTCGCGGCATTGGCCCCGCCTACGAAGACAAAATTGCCCGTCGTGCCTTGCGCGTGCAAGACCTGAAATATCCCGAGCGTTTTGCCCACAAGTTGCGCGAATTGCTCGACCTGCACAACCATGTGTTGACCACTTACTTGGGTTCGACCCAGTTCAATTTTGGTCCCACTTTGTCGCCCTACATCGTGGACGGCCAAGTGCAGTTCGATGCGGTGTACAACGAAGCCATGCATCATGCGCAATTGCTCAAGCCCATGATGGCCGATGTGTCACGCGAACTCAACGACGCGCACCGTGACGGCGCCAACCTGTTGTTCGAAGGCGCGCAAGGCACCTTGCTGGACGTGGACCACGGCACTTACCCCTATGTGACGTCGAGCAATTGCGTGGCTGGCAATGCCGCCGCCGGTGCGGGCGTGGGCCCTGGCCTGTTGCATTACGTGCTGGGCATTACCAAAGCGTATTGCACCCGCGTGGGGGGCGGTCCTTTCCCCACCGAGCTGGACTGGGAAAAAGAAGGCACGCCCGGTTGGCACATGAGCACCGTGGGCGCTGAAAAAGGCGTGACCACGGGACGCAGCCGCCGCTGTGGTTGGTTTGATGCGGCGTTACTCAAGCGCAGCGCACAGGTCAATGGCCTGACCGGCTTGTGCATCACCAAGCTCGATGTGCTCGACGGCCTGAAAGAGCTGTTGCTGTGCACCGGGTATGAACTGGATGGCGAGATCATCGACATCTTGCCCATGGGCGCTGACGACATTGCGCGTTGCAAGCCGATTTACGAATCCATTGAAGGTTGGACCGATAACACCGTGGGTGTGACCGACTACGAGCAACTGCCGGTGAATGCACGC
Organism: uncultured Burkholderiales bacterium; assembly: GCA_903916355.1. Classification (GTDB taxonomy): domain Bacteria; phylum Pseudomonadota; class Gammaproteobacteria; order Burkholderiales; family Burkholderiaceae_C; genus Limnohabitans_A. The sequence goes on from CAIWWN010000113.1 coordinate 2,939, forward strand.
TTGTATTTACAGCGCATCGAGCAAGTCACGGGCGTGCCGATCCATGTGGTGTCCACCAGCCCCGATCGTGATCACACCATCATGATGCGCCATCCCTTTTTGGCCGACTGAACCCCATTCGTTTGAACCCTGAAAGTGCGCCCGGTAAGGGCTGCACAGATCTATTTTTTGGAGAACACCCCATGTTGACAGAAGACGGCAAGCACCTGTACGTGAGCTATGACGAGTACCACAACCTGGTTGAAAAACTCGCCATCAAAATCCACCAGTCGGACTGGAAATTCGACACCATTTTGTGCCTGGCCCGCGGCGGCATGCGCCCTGGCGATATCTTGTCGCGTATTTTTGACAAGCCTTTGGCCATCATGTCCACCAGTTCCTACCGCGCTGACGAAGGCACTGTGCAAGGTCACTTGGACATTGCCCGTTTCATCACCACCCCGAAGGGCGAAATCGCTGGTCGCGTTTTGCTGGTGGATGATCTGGCCGACACCGGCCACACACTCAAAGCCGTGGTCAACATGCTGAAAACCAATTACGCCCCGATCACCGAGCTGCGTACCGCAGTGCTGTGGACCAAGGGTGTTTCGGACTTTAAAGCAGACTACTCTGTGGACTTTTTGCCCACCAATCCTTGGATTCACCAGCCCTTTGAAAGCTACGATTCAACAAGGCCCGAAAAATTGCTGGAGAAGTGGAAGGTCTGACGCTACGATGGCGGCATGAAGAACGATTCTGCTGCCCCCGACGTCACTCACCTGATCCATCACCCTTACACACCGCCGGCTGATTTTGAAGCCCCGCAACCTGGGATTTTCAAAGCATCCACGGTGTATTTCCCGAGCGTGGCCGCGATGCGCCAGCGCGAGTGGAAAGACAAATCCAGCTACACCTATGGCCTGCACGGCACGCCCACCACTTACTTACTCGAAGAGCGTCTGTGCGCCTTAGAGGGCGGTGCGCAATGTGTTTTGGTGCCCAGCGGTTTGGCGGCCTTGTCCACCGTGGCCTTGGCGACCTTGAAAACCGGCGATGAAGTGCTCTTGCCCGACAACGCCTACGGTCCCAACAAAGCCTTGGCCGAAGGAGAGCTCAAAGCATTTGGCATCACGCACCAGTTTTATGACCCCCTGAGCCCCGCTGATCTGGCTGCGCGCATCACGCCCCGCACCCGCTTGGTGTGGTTGGAAGCGCCGGGCTCGGTCAGCATGGAGTTTCCGGATCTGCTGACTCTGGTGCGCATTTGCCGCGAACGCCGTGTGCTGTGCGCACTGGACAACACCTGGGGTGCGGGTTTGGCTTTTCAGCCCTTTGATTTGCTGGGCGATGGCCAATGGGGCGTGGACATCAGCGCCCACGCGCTCACCAAATACCCCAGCGGCGGCGGTGATGTCCTCATGGGCAGCATCATGACCCGCGACAAGGCGCTTCATATTCAAATCAAACTCTGCCATATGCGCTTAGGACTCGGCGTGGGGGCGAACGATGTTGAAATGGTGTTGCGCTCCTTGCCCAGCATCGGCATCCGTTACAAGGCGCAAGACGATACGGCCCGAGCGCTGGCCACTTGGTTTGCTGCGCAGCCGCAGTGCGCACAAGTTTTACACCCGGCCTGGCCGGGTTCGCCTGGCCATGCCCATTGGCAAGCCGTGTGCGCCCGTCAGGGTCGACCCGGATGGGCTGCGGGCCTGTTCAGTGTCATGCTCTCTGAGCGCTATACCTCGGCCCAAGTGGACGCGTTTTGTGACTGCTTAAAGTTGTTCAAAATCGGCTACAGCTGGGGTGGGCCTGTCTCGCTGGTGGTGCCCTATGACATTGGTGCCATGCGCCAAAGCTGGCCTGCGCATTTGAAACCAGGCACTTTGGTGCGGTTTTCGATGGGCTTGGAGTCCGCCCAAGAGCTGCAGCAAGACCTGCAACAGGCGCTGACGGAGGCCTTGCCAGACTGAAAACGATAAAGAGAGAGGGAGATCGATGGAACAAGAAAAATCAAAAAGTGCGCTGCCCGTGATGGCGGCGCCCTACGAGCCACCACAAGAAAGCGGCATCCGGCCTGAGATGCCTCCCCTGAACTGGTTCGCCCCACTGACTTGGCTGGGCAAAGGATTCGAGGACATGCGCAGCCATCCGTGGATCGCTGCTTTTTATGGCATCAGCTTCATGTTGATGGCGCAGGTCTTGGGCTATGTATTCAGGCGTGCCCCCGAGTACATGCTGACCATGATCTCGGGTTGTTTGTTGGTCGGCCCCTTCATGGCCATGGGGCTGTACGAGGTGAGCCGACGCAAAGAGCAGGACGAGGCCTGTGAATTGAGCGATTCATTGACTTGCTGGGACAGCCACATTCGCAGCATGGCGATGCTGATCTTGGTGCTCATGGTGCTGGAGTTGCTTTGGGGCCGGGCTTCTTTGGTGGTTTTTGCGGTGTTTTTCAACACCGGCATGCCGTCGACCACGGGCGTGGTGGAGGCTATTTTCAATCCCGAAAATTTAGAATTTATTTTGGTGTACTTGGTGATTGGCAGCGGCTTTGCGGCGCTGGTCTATGCCTTGGCAGTGGTCTCGATCCCGATGATTTTGGACCGTGACACCGATGCAATTTCAGCCGCCATCACCAGCGTGTGCGTGGTTTATGCCAACCCCATGGTGATGCTGTTTTGGGGTTCCTTGATTTGTTTGTTGATCGCGTTGGCCCTGTGGCCAGGTGCTCTGGGCTTGCTGCTGATCGGCCCTTGGCTGGGTCATGCGAGTTGGCACGCCTACCGAGAATGCGTCCATTGGCCAGAGGGTTCAGCCAAGCTGATACAGTCGAACCCTATCTAAAGAGAGAATTATTTTGGCAACACCCAACTACGGATACGAAAAACGCCAGAAAGAACTGGCCAAAAAACGTAAAAAAGAAGACAAGCTCAAAGCCAAGTCCGAGCGCAAGCTGGGCGACAATGGCGAGGAGCTTGAGCAGGAAGGCGAAGAGGGCGCGCCTTCTTCGGACGTGCAAGTTGGCGGACAAGGTGCGACTGCTGCAAGCGAGCCGCCTGCGGTTTAAGACTGAACAAGAGCTGCTGCACATCCTTTGCACCTGCCTTGCGTCCACCTCAAAAACCGGCTTAGGCCGGTTTTTTTACGGCAACAGGGGTTTCAGCTCCGGCCATACATTTTTGAGTAACTGGGGCTGCGCGGCCGCATTCGGGTGGATGCGGTCGGCTTGAAACCATTTGAGTGGATCGGCATCGTCGCCAACCCCTTTGAGAAAAAACGGCATCAGCCGTGCCTGTCCTTGGCGTGCCGCTTGGGCGTAAACGGCCGCAAATTGCTGCGCGTAGTCTGCGCCATAGTTGGGCGGCATTTGCATACCCAGCAGCAACACCTTGGCGCCTGAGCCTTTGGCGGCTTTCGCCATGGTCAGCAAATTGTCTTGGGTCTGAGCCAAAGCCAGGCCGCGCAAGGCGTCGTTGCCACCCAATTCAATGATCACCACCTGTGGGTGATGCTGCGCCAGCAGCGCAGGCAAGCGAGAACGCCCACCCGCCGTGGTTTCACCGCTCAAGCTGGCGTTGATCACCTGAACCTGGCTTTGTTGAGTCGCCAACTGAGCGCTGAGCAATGCCACCCAGCCTTGACCGCGTTGCAAACCATACTCGGCGCTGATCGAGTCGCCTACCACCAGCAACACAGGGGCCTGCTTGGACATGGCTTGCGCGCAATAGCCTGCCAGCCCAACGGAAAGCGCCATCGCGTTAAAGTGTCGACGCTTCCAAAAAGGTTTGTGCATGCTGGATCCCCTTATTTCTGTCGCCCATGTGTTCAAGTCGGTCACCGATTCGAGCGGTACCTTGACTATTTTGCGTGATATCGATTTCTTCATGGCCGCAGGGGAAACATTGGCCATCGTCGGCGCCTCGGGCTCGGGTAAAAGCACCTTGCTGTCCCTCATGGCCGGCCTGGATACGCCCAGCCAAGGCTCGGTGCATGTGGCGGGACAGGATCTGTTCAGTCTGAGTGAAGACGAGCGAGCCCTTGTGCGGGCGCAGCACATGGGTTTTGTGTTTCAAAGCTTTCAACTGATGGCCAATTTAACGGCCCTGGAAAATGTGATGCTGCCCTTGGAACTGGCAGGTCGCAGCGGCATTGTGGCCACAGCCACAGCCATGCTTGCGCGCGTGGGCTTGAGCGAACGGCTCAAGCATTACCCCAAGGTGCTGAGCGGCGGCGAGCAGCAGCGCGTGGCGTTGGCACGCGCATTTGTGATGCAGCCGCAAATTTTGCTGGCCGATGAACCCACCGGCAGCCTGGACCACGCCACGGGTGAGACCATCTTGAATTTGATGTTCGAGCTGAACCAGGAGCTGGGCACCACCCTGGTGTTGGTCACCCACGATGAACGCGTGGCGGCCCGTTGCCAGCGGCGTTTGCTGATCGAAGCCGGGAGGCAGATCAACCCCACGGAGGCGGTTACGCAGCTCAGTTCCGAGCAGGACCGATAATCAGGGTATGTCATCACCCAAAGTTTTATTCGGCTTCCATGCCGTGGGCGTGCGTTTAAAGACCGCGCCGCAATCCATCATCGAGATTTATTACGAAGCGACGCGGCGCGACGCGCGCATGCGCCAGTTTTTGGAGCGCGCCAACGAAGCAGGCGCCCGTCTGATCGAGGCTGACAATCTGCGTTTGGCCAAGCTGTGCGGCAGTCATGGCCACCAAGGCGTGGCGGCCAGGGTTGAGCCCGTGGCGCAAATCCATTCGCTGGACGATTTGCTGGACACGGTCGTCGGACCGCCCTTGCTGTTGGTGCTCGATGGCATCACCGATCCACACAACCTGGGCGCTTGCTTGCGCGTGGCCGATGGGGCGGGTGCGCATGCCGTGATTGCGCCCAAAGACCATGCGGCCGGCATCAACGCCACCGTGGCCAAGGTGGCCAGTGGCGCTGCCGAGACCATGCCTTATTTCATGGTTACCAATTTGGCACGCACCTTGGGTGAGCTCAAGGAACGCAGCATTTGGATCACCGGCACCAGTGATGACGCCCCCAAAACCCTGTACCAAGTGGATTTGAAGGGCCCGACCGCCATTGTGTTGGGGGCCGAAGGGACGGGCATGCGCCAGCTGACGCGTAAAAACTGCGATGAATTGGTGAGTATCCCCATGCATGGTGCGGTCGAGAGCCTGAATGTCTCGGTGGCCAGTGGGGTGTGTTTGTACGAAGCGCTGCGCCAGCGCATCTTGTGATCAAGATTTGATCCAATTAAGGGAGCTCAAAATGAAAACATTCTTGAAATTAACCGCCGCCGCTTTGGCCTTGCCTGCCTTCTTGCTGGCGGGTTGTACCCAAGAGCAGCAAAACAAAATCAGCCGCGACATTCAGAACTGGACCGGCACCAACGGCGTGCTGGAAGTCTATGCGGGCGACAAAGTGGTGCGCCGTTTCCTGAAAGTCGACAAACTCAGTACCGCCTTGGGTACGGAAGATGGCAAGCCGCGCAATTACCGCTACGGTTACGGTGTGTTGGATGAAAACCTGAACATGCAAGTGGACCCAACAGAAAAGAAGGTCTACTTCGAGTTCAGTGATTACTCGAACATCGTCTTCTTCGAAAACCCCCGCTGAGCACGAGAGTCAGGCAACTCACCTGACTCGGGTTGGCGCTAGATCAATCCCATCGCGCCCAAAACGGCACCCGCAGCCAGCAACCACAACAGGTGAATGCGGGTACGCCAGACCACCAGCGCAGTGACCGTGGTCAACACCCACAAAGGCCAGTCTCTTGCGGGCTGACTGTGGGCGGCGGTGAGCAACCAACCGGTACAGACCAACAAGGCCACCACGATCGGCGCCATGCCGGCTTTAAAAGCCTTCACCCCGCGCATGTCGCGGTTGCGGTGTGCCCATCGGGTGGCGGTGTAAGTCAACACCGAGGAAGGCAGCATGATGCCCAGCATCATGACCAGAACGCCCAAAATCCCCAGGGTCCAAGCCCTGCTACCAGCCCCTAGCCCGCCTCCGGCATTCAAGCCTACGTTCCAGCCCATCACGGCCACAAACAATACATTCGGTCCTGGTGAAGCTTGCGCCAAAGCCATCGAGGACGTGAATTGCATGTCGTTCAGCCAATGCTGCTCGTCCACCAAAAAACGGTGCATTTCTGGGGCGGTGGTGATCGCACCGCCCACGCCAAGCAGAGACAGTAGACAAAAATGTTGAAACAAGGCCCACCAATCCGGTGTGCTCATCGCGATGTTCATGGAGAGACTCCCGTGACTTTGTCGCTGCCCTTTGGGCCCAGCTTGACATAGGCATACGCGCAGGCCAGCAACCCCAATCCCAACAGCACCCAGGCCAGAGGCAGGCGCAGCAAGCCTACACCCACAAATGTCAGCACAGCCAACACCAAGCAAGCGGTCCAACCCATGACGTTCTCGAGCAAGGCGCGTGTCAACTTCAGACCGGTTGCGATGATCAAGCCCGCCGCCACAGCGCCCATGCCTCGCAAAGCGCCTTGGGCGTAGCTGTTATCAGAGACGCCGCCGAACACCATGGCCAAGGTCAGCACCAAGATCAAGGGCAACAGCAGCAGCCCCGCCAGTGCCGCCAAGGCGCCAGGGAGTCCAAAGTAGCGACCACCGATCATCAAGGACAGGTTCACCACATTGGGGCCGGGCATGATTTGCGCGACCGACCATTCTTCAACAAACTGGGCTGAGGTCATCCACCGTTTGCGCTCCACCAGTTCGCGCTGCACCACCGTCAGGACGCCGCCAAAGCCTTGCAGGGCCATGTGCGAGAAGGTTGTGAATAAATCGGCTTTGGATTTCGGTTGCGACAAAGGCTCAGAGGCGACGGTGTCGGGGTTAGGGTTCACTGGCATGCCTTAATTATCCATGGCATGGGGCTCAATCCAAGCCAAGCGCCCCATGCCGGCTTCGTTCAAGCGCGCCACCAAAGCGGGCATGGCCGTTTGCGGCAGTTCCAGGCTCAAGGTCACGACCGAGCCATGGCTCACATGCATCAATTGCGCTTGCGCTAACGCCAACTCGTGGCGCACCATGCCTTCCAGCGCATAAGGCACGCTGCAACTCAATTGCACTTTGGCAATGAGCTCCATTTTGTCGACGCTGAGCAAGGCCTGTGCCACAGCGTCGGTGTAGGCGCGCAGTAAGCCGCCGGCGCCAAGCTTGGTGCCCCCAAAATAACGTACCACCGAAGCCATCACGCCCTGCAGATCCTGGTGGCGCAGCACCTCCAGCATCGGGCGCCCGGCGGTGCCGCCTGGCTCGCCATCGTCGTGGGCGGCGGACTGTCCACCGGCCAGCAAGGCCCAGCACACGTGCGCGGCATCCGGGTGCGTGGCTTTAAGCTGGGCCACTCGCGTCAGCGCCTGTTCGCGCCCGGGCATGGGCTCGACGCAGGCGATGAACCGGCTTTTTTTAATGACCAGTTCAAAGTGAGCGGGTGCAGCGAGTGAAAAGGACATGCGCTGAGGATATCGCAGAGCTTGTGGCGGGGCGTGATCGCTCGGCGCATCGCTGAAAGTGGAATACCCGCGCCAGTCGCAAGCCCACCCCTCAAGCCCTACACTACAGGGTTATCCCCTGATTCGATGCCATGAACGCCTTCGCCGACGTCTCCTTTTTTCCGCGCAATGCCAAACCGCTGACCAGTTACCGCAAGTACTGGGCGGCACGCTTTGGCACGGCGCCCATGCTGCCCATGAGCCGGGCAGAAATGGACAAGCTCGGCTGGGACAGCTGCGATGTGATCATCGTCACCGGCGACGCCTATGTCGACCACCCCAGCTTTGGCATGTCGGTGATTGGCCGCATGCTGGAAAACCAGGGTTTTCGCGTGGGCATCATTGCCCAACCCGATTGGCAAAGCGCCGACCCGTTCAAAGCCTTGGGCAAACCCAATTTGTTTTGGGGCGTGACGGCTGGCAATATGGATTCGATGATCAACCGCTACACGGCCGATCGGAAAATTCGCACCGACGACGCCTACACCCCGGGCGATGTGGGTGGCAAGCGGCCCGACCGCGCAGCGCTTGTTTACAGCCAGCGCTGCCGCGAAGCCTATCCCGAAGTGCCTATTGTCTTGGGCGGCATTGAAGGCTCGTTGCGCCGCATCGCGCACTACGACTATTGGTCTGACAAAGTTCGCCGCTCCGTGGTGGTGGACAGCAAATGTGATTTGCTGCTGTACGGCAACGCCGAACGCGCCATTGTGGAAATCGCGCATCGCTTGGCGGCAAACGAATCGGTGCAGGACATTACCGACGTGCGCGGTACCGCTTTTGTGCGCCGCGCAACGCCGCCAGGCTGGTTTGAAATTGACTCCACCACGGTGGACAGCCCTGGCCATGTGGAAGCCCACGTCAACCCGTATTTGATGATCTCGGACCAAGCGCGGGAGCAGGGCGCCACTTGCGCCCGTGAAGACGAAGCCCAGGCCGTGGCCGATGTGCACAACGTCAACGAAAAACCCGGCCTCAAGGTGCAAGCGCTGCAGTTCTTTGCCAATCCTGCTTTACCCACCACGGAGCGGGACGGTTTGCGCGGCAAAGGCATGCACAAAGTGCCGCCGCGCGACCTGAGTGTGATTCGCCTGCCCAGTTATGAACAGGTCAAAAGCGATGCGGTGTTGTATGCCCACGCCAACCGTGTCTTGCATCTGGAGACCAACCCTGGCAACGCCCGTTGTCTGGTTCAAGCGCACGGTGCAGGCACCACGGCGCGCGATGTATGGATCAATCCACCGCCCATCCCACTGACCACGGCCGAGATGGACCATGTGTTCGATCTGCCCTACGCCCGCAGCCCGCACCCGCTGTACGCTGACGAGAACGGCAGCCATGACGGCACCACCAAAATCCCGGCCTGGGAGATGATCCGCTTCTCGGTCAACATCATGCGGGGCTGTTTTGGCGGCTGCACTTTTTGCTCCATCACCGAGCACGAAGGCCGCATCATCCAAAGCCGCAGCGAAGAGTCGGTGATCAAAGAAATTGAAGACATTCGCGACAAGGTCAAAGGCTTCACCGGTGTCATCTCTGATCTGGGCGGGCCCACGGCCAATATGTACCGCTTGGGTTGCAAAACACCGGCCATTGAAGCGGCTTGCCGCAAGCCCAGCTGCGTGTTTCCGGGTATTTGTCAAAATCTGACCACCGACCACGCACCGCTGATCAAGATGTACCGCCGTGCGCGGGCCTTGAAAGGTGTGAAGAAAATCTTGATCGGCTCCGGACTGCGCTATGACCTGGCGGTGCAGTCGCCCGAGTATGTGAAAGAGCTGGTGACGCACCATGTGGGCGGCTATTTGAAGATCGCGCCGGAACACACCGAAAGCGGCCCCCTCGACAAAATGATGAAGCCCGGCATCGG
>CAIWWN010000114.1 GCA_903916355.1 uncultured Burkholderiales bacterium
CCCGTTTTTCGGGGTCGTCAGAAGTAGACTCAAGCGGCCATGGCCAACCGCTGCTTCGGGGTGAGCCCGCCCAGGGCCATGTTCGGGCGTTCGTAATTGTAGGACCACATCCATCGAGTGGCGAAATCCTGTGCTTCGGCGCGGTGTTTGTCAAGAAAGTTGTCCGCTTTTCTAAACGGCTAACGCCCCGTTTTCTGGCGACCTCAGATGCTCCCGTGGTGGGTTTAGCCACACCTCTTTGATGTGCTCCCAGTTGCGCGTCTGCCTTGACTTCCATCGGCCTGGCTTGCCGCACTTGGCCGCTTCATAAACTTCTTTGCGCTTGTGCAAAATCCCTTTGTCATGGCCCGCATGTCTTTGCTCGGGCGTCACAAACCCAATCCCACTGTGCCGGTGCTGCGTGTTGTACCAAGTCACAAACCCTTGCACCCACGCCCTGGCTTGTTCCAAATCTTCAAACCGCTTGCGCGGATACGCTGGCGTGTACTTGAGCGTGCGAAACAAGGCCTCCGAGTACGGGTTGTCATCGCTCACGCTGGGCCTGCTGAATGAGGGCACCACGCCCAGCTTTTGTAGCGTCGCGAGCATCGTCGCCCCCTTCATCGGGCTGCCGTTGTCCGAGTGCAGAGCCAATTGATCTGGCCTGACGCCTTGGCTCAGGCAGGCTTTGCCAATCAACGTTGAAGCGTTTTCAGCCGACTCTTCCCAATGCACCTCCCAGCCCACAATCATTCGGCTGAACACGTCCAGCACCATGTACAAACGCATGAACTGCCCCCGCACCGTGCTGGGCAAGTACGTGATGTCCCAGCTCCAGACCTGGTTGGCCCCATAAGACACCCACGCTTGGGGCGCGGCCACCTTTTTGGGCAACTGCGCTTTGCCTCTGCGGTTAATTTGGCCGTGCTCTTTGAGCACCCTGTAAAAGCTCGACTCAGAGGCCAGGTATTGCCCCTGGTCTGCCAAGCGGGGCACGATTTGCGAGGGCGGCAAGCTGGCGTGCTCGGGCGTGTTGCAGGCCTGCACAATCGCCTGCTTTTCTTCTGGCGTGAGCGCCTGCGGGTGAATGCGCCCACGAGCGCCTTGGCCGCGTCTGTCACTGAGCTCGTGGCTGGGCTCGCTCCAGCGGCGCAAGGTGCGGCAGCTGATGCCCAGCACACCACACGCTTTGTGGCGGCGTGCGCCACAAGCGAGCGCCTCAGTGATTAATTGGATGGCCATCTGTTTCATCTCCAGAGGAATCAGTCTTCCTCTTTGGTGCCCCAGATGGCCTGGGCTTTTTTTGACAGCACCAGCAAGGCAGCCGCTTCGGCCAGTGCCTTGTCCTTTCTGAGGATCTCTTTTTCCAAGTGCCGCAGCTTCTTGCGTTGCTGGGCCATGTCGGCCTTGCTGGCTTGATCTGAGTCCGGTTCAAGCGATTCAAAAGCGGCCTTCCAGGCGTCCAGTTGTTCGGGGTACAGGCCGTGTTGGCGGCAGTACTCAGAGCGCTGGGCCTCGTTCAGAGCGGCCGTCTGAATGATGGCGGCCAACTTGGCTTTGGAGTCCCAGTCATCTGGGCGTGAAGACTTTGCAGGCACGACGAATCCTTGGTTGCAAAAGAGTTTTTTCCAAGAATACAAGGTCGGCACGGCCACACCGGTGTCGCGGCTGATTTTGGCAACGCTTTGGTTGTGAGGCGGCATCATTTTTTTGACGATCTGCTCTTTGAATTGCGGGTCATAGACTGGCATAAGTTCCATCTTTCCCGCCCCCTCAGTGGATTGGATTTGTCTCTTCAAGAGACCGGACAACTATCGTGACAGAGGGGGCCTGCGTGTCGCTGGGACGGGCTAACGTAACGAATTCCGCTGTGACGATGATCGACGTTGTACCACTGCGCGAAGCCAGCCGCCCAGGTGCGGGCTTGATCGAGCTCGGCAAAGCCCTTGGCGGGGAATTCCGGCCGGTACTTGGCGGTACGAAACAACGATTCTGCGTAGGCGTTGTCGTCGCTCACGCGCGGCCTGGAGTAAGAGGGTTTGACGCCCAGCCAGTTGAGCATCGCCAACACGGTCGTGGCCTTGAGCGTAGAACCGTTGTCGCCATGCAGAACGGGCTTGTTAGCCAGGGTGGCAATGCCCTCGGCCAGCGCAGTGCGGCGCACCAAGTGCACCGCATGATCGGCGTGATCGACATCATGAACTTCCCAGCCCACGATTTTGCGGCTGTACAAATCCAAGATCAGATACAAGTAAAACCACCGCCCCATCACTTGTGCGGGCAGGTAAGTCATGTCCCAGCACCACACCTGACGTGGTTCGGTGGCGATGTGCGTGGTGGGCGGTCTGATCGCTTTGGGTCTCTTGGCGCGTCCGCGGTGACTGATTTGCCCGTGCGCCTTGAGCACACGACTGAACGTGGATTCGCTAGCGAGGTAGACACCATCGTCGGCCAGCATGGGCACAATACGCGCCGGAGGCACGGCGGCAAAGCGTGGCTCATTGGCGACAGCAAGCAGGTGCGCTCGCTCGATCCCGCTCAATGCATGACCCGGCACCGGTCGCGTAGCCAGCGGCCGGGCGTCACCGCTAACGAGACCCTTGCCGAGCTTCCAGCGTTGCAGGGTACGAACTTCGATACCCGCCGTCGCGCAGGCCAGCTTGAGCCGCGCGCCCGCGGTATGCGCGCAATGAATGTCTCGGGCCAATGCCCGGCGATCTTCGAGGCCGATCATTCGTCCTCTGCCTTGTTGAAGATCGCCGCGACTTTTTTTGACAGCACGAGCAACGCTGCAGTCTCGGCCAGCGCACGGTCTTTACGCAGAAGTTCGCGTTCGAGCTCCTTGATACGCTTCTTGTCTTGTCGCGTGGCTTGCGGACTGGCACGGGCCTCCTCAGGCTCCGCCAACGCGGTCGTGGCACTCAGTCGCCACTGGTCCAAATCGGCCGGGTATACACCATGCTCGCGACACCACGCACCTTTGCCGACTTCATCCATCGCCGCCGCGGTGACTACCGCTTCAAGTCGAGCACCTGCGGTCCAGGCCCGCCCTCGGGCGGGC
>CAIWWN010000115.1 GCA_903916355.1 uncultured Burkholderiales bacterium
CCCCCCGCGTCACAATAGATGTCGCCTTCTTAGAACTCAAGAACACGGGGGCGGCGATGAAGGAATCAATTGGCACGTTTTGGACAATCATTCAAGGACCGTTCAGTAGCTCGACTGTTGCCGCCTGAGAGCGCAACACTGGAGTTGGTATCCAAGGAAGTGGGAATTACGGTGGAGACGCTGGAACGTTGGAGAGAGAGTCTCCAGTCCATGCCCGCCCGAGGGCGGGCATGGACTGCGCCGACCAAACTGCAGGCAGTGATCACCACCGCAGCACTGTCAGAGGTCGACAAGAACGCATGGTGTCGGGAACACGGCATCTATCCGGCTGAGTTGGAGCAATGGTGCTCCAGCGCCACCACAGCACTGGCAGAGCCCCAGGATGCTCGAGCAAGTCCAAAAGTCACTAGCAAGGACCGCAAGCGCATCAAGGATCTCGAGCGTGAGCTGCTGCGTAAAGACCGCGCTCTGGCTGAAACTGCAGCACTGCTGGTGCTGTCAAAAAAAGTCGCGGCGATCTACCACTGGGGCGAGGACGCATGATCCTCATCGCAGATCGCCGCAGTTTGGCCCAGGACATTCAGATTGCCAGAGACGCAGGAGCGCGCCTGGTGCAGGTGTGTGAGATCGCCGGCATAGACGCACGCACCCTGCAGCGCTGGAATGCGCATGAGGGTCTGACCAAGGGGGATGGCAGGCCCGCAGCGCTGCGCCCGCCATCCAGTCATGCCCTGAACGCTGACGAACGTGCCAAGCTCTTGAGCGTGGCCAACGAGCCGCGCTTTTGTGCAGTGCCACCCGCACGCATCGTGCCCATGCTGGCAGATGAGGGCGTGTACCTGGCCAGCGAATCCACGTTCGCACGGGTGATGCGTAACCACGGGCAAACAGCCCACCGGGGCCCAGCCAAGGCACCCCAGACCAGGCGACCACCGACCACCCACATCGCCACGGCCGCACGCCAGGTCTGGTGCTGGGACATGACGTATTTGCCCGCTACGGTGATTGGCCGCTGGTTTCACCTGTACCTGATTCTGGATCTGTACAGCCGCAAGATCGTGGGCTGGGAGGTGCACGCCAATGACTCGGCAGACCACGCTGTGCATCTGGTGCGCCGTACCGCGTTGGCTGAGGGCATCGCCGCTCTGACAGACAAGCCGGTATTGCATGGCGACAACGGCTCCACGCTCAAAGCCACCACAGTGCTGGCAATGCTCAACTGGCTGGGCGTGAAGCCCTCGTATTCACGGCCACGGGTGAGCGATGACAACGCGTATGCCGAGTCATTGTTTCGCACCGCCAAGTACCGCCCGGAGTTCCCCGCGAAGGGCTTCGAGACGCTGGCGGCTGCGCGTGAGTGGGGTGCGCAATTCGTGCACTGGTACAACCTGGAGCACAAGCACAGTGGCATACGCTACGTGTCGCCGCAACAGCGCCATACCGGCGAGGACCATGCCGTTCTCGCCGCCCGCCATGCCCTTTACACCGAGGCGAAGGAGCGCAACCCGGCCCGCTGGGCACGCCATACACGGGACTGGAGCCCCATGGGTCCGGTCACTCTGAACCCAGAACGTGACTCAGTCATTGCCGAGCACGTACAGGAAAAGCTTATTCAGCCACTGGCTGCGTAAATTAGGCGACAACTACCTTGACGCGCGCCGGTTCCGTGAAGATTTGTTTTACCGGTTGAATGTGTTGCCTATCCGCGTGCCGGCGCTGCGCGAACGGGCCAGCGACATTCCGGGACTGGTCGAGGTGCTGGGCGAGGAGCTGGCGATCAAGACCGGTGTGCTGCCCCCCGATCTGAGCCCACAGGCCTTGGATGTGTTGGTGGCGCAGCCCTGGCGCGGCAATGTGCGCGAGCTGCGCAATGTGCTGGAGCAGATCATGCTGCGCAGCGACACGCCGCGCATCAGCGCGTCCTTGGTCGCGCAGGTGTTGCGCGAGTCGGGCATGGCCGATATTTCGCCTGCGGCTATGGCGCAGTGGGCGCAGCCCTTGACGGCAGCACCCCGCGCTGCCCAAGGCCCGCTGGTGCCGCTGGCGCAGCAAATCGCCGAGCTGGAAAAAGTCGCCATCGCCCAGGCCTTGAGCGCCACGCGCGGTAACAAAGCTGCGGCCGCGCAAGTGCTGGGCATTTCCCGCGCCAAACTCTATGAACGGCTGGAAAGTTTGAATGTGGTTTTTGACTGAATAAAATACAGTTGTATTAAATTTAGACGGTTTATGTATTTATCCTATTTCCGGCAGTTGACAGGGCGTAAACCGGCTGCAAGCTAGACTGGACGCCAGTTTTAACGACTCTATCGAGGTCACCAAATGGGTGAAGCAAAAA
>CAIWWN010000116.1 GCA_903916355.1 uncultured Burkholderiales bacterium
CGAACCCGGGTCGGTGGCGCGCACCTGCAGCACCTGGCCTGACGTCATGTCGGTCAGCGCTTTTTTGGCCTTCAAAATAGGCAGCGGGCAGTTCAGGCCGCAGGTGTCGATTTCTTTGTCAAAGCTCATGCGGGCTTTTCCGGGTTGCCGTAACGCTCTTCCCAGCTCATGAAGCGCGGCTCAATGCCGATGCTGCGCAACCAGTCGCCCACAGCGTAGCCGGTACCAGCGGGCCAGCAAATGATGTCTTCGGGTTTGTACATTTTGTACTCCGCCAACTCGGGCGACAAACGCACTTCGCCATCGGCCACCGCATGGTAGGCAATGATGATCTGGTTCATGCGCTTGAACTCGTAAGCGCCCACCAGCTTCAAGGCGCTGACATTCAAATTGGTTTCTTCGGCAATCTCACGTGCAATGCCTTCTTCGGGCGACTCGCCGGCCTCCATAAAGCCAGTGATCAAGGCAAAACGGCGACCCGGCCAGGCCGCGTTGCGCGCCAACAAAATCTCGTCGCCCACTTGCACAATGCCGGCCAACACGGGGGTCGGGTTGTTCCAGTGCGTGTAGCTGCAGCCTCCGCAACGCAGGCGCAGCTTTTCGCCGCCATCTTCCATTTGGGGTATCCAAGCCAAGGGCTCGGCACACATCGGGCAAAACCGAAATTCAGACATGTTGGACTTTCTGTAAAAGAAACCGTGCGCACTGCCCGCTCAGGCGGGGAACACACCGGTCGACAAATAACGATCGCCGCGATCGCAGACGATGAACACAATCACCGCATCGCGCGCGGTGCGAGAAATTTGCTGCGCCACCCAGCAGGCACCGGCGGCCGAGATACCGGCGAAAATGCCTTCGGTGCGGGCCATTTGGCGGCAGGTTTCTTCGGCGTCACCCTGGCTCACCAAGACCAGCTCGTCCACGGCCTTAGGGTCGTAAATTTTGGGCAAATACTCTTCGGGCCATTTGCGAATGCCGGGAATGCGTGAGCCCTCGCTAGGCTGCGCACCGATGATGCGGATGGCTGGGTTCTTCTCTTTCAAAAACCGCGACACACCGGTGATGGTGCCTGTGGTGCCCATGGCGCTGACAAAGTGGGTGATCTTGCCGCCGGTCTGCGCCCAGATTTCGGGGCCGGTGGTTTCATAGTGAATGCGCGGGTTATCGGGGTTGGAAAACTGGTCCAGAATCCGCCCCTTGCCCTGCGCGGCCATGCTGTCGGCCAGGTCGCGCGCGTATTCCATGCCGCCGCTCTTGGGCGTCAAGATCAACTCGGCGCCAAAGGCTTTCATGGTCTGGGCGCGCTCGATCGACAAGTCCTCGGGCATGATCAAAATCATGCGGTAGCCCTTGATGGCGGCAGCCATGGCCAGGGCAATGCCGGTGTTGCCGGAGGTGGCTTCGATCAAGGTGTCACCCGGCTTGATTTCGCCGCGCTCCTGCGCACGCTGGATCATGGACAGGGCGGGCCGGTCTTTGACCGAGCCAGCCGGGTTATTGCCTTCGAGCTTGCCCAAAATCACGTTGCCGTGGGCGGTGGCGTCGGCCGCTCCGAGTCGCTGCAAGGCGACCAGCGGCGTGTGGCCGATCGCGTCTTCAATGGTTGGAAAATTCATGGGCTCCACTGTGCCATAGTTCAAAGTCAAGGACTGACGCTCGGGGTAATCACTGGCATTTGAGTAGACGTTTGCAATACTGTGTTTTTAAATGGGGTATCCTCTTAGCTCCACAGAACTAATGGCGCTGGATAAATACCCATATGTTATCTCCAAAAGCTGAACAAGATTACCCCTCCAATTGGAATCAATTTCTGGACTGGTTTGCCACCGA
>CAIWWN010000117.1 GCA_903916355.1 uncultured Burkholderiales bacterium
CGTGTGCTCTTCCGATCTGCATGAAAATTGGATTCGGTATTTTTTGTTTGTTGAAATAAATGGAGATTCAATATGGAGAAGCCAACTCATACGCAAGTCATTGGCATCACCAGTGGTAAATCAGGTGTCGGCAAGACCACGGTGTCGGTCAATCTGGCGGTGGCACTGCATGACATGGGGTACGACGTGATGCTGTTGGATGCCAACACCAGTGCCTCGAACGCGCAGGTGGCTTTGGGTTCCAAGTGCCCTTTGAGCTTGGCCGATTTCGTCAGCGGCGGCAAAAATCTGACAGACATCATCCATAAGCGGCATTACGGTATTCAGTTGATTGATGGAGCGAACACCATCGGTCAGATGACGAAACTCAATCCGGAGCAGGCGACACGGGTGCTCAAGCAATTCAGTGACTTGGAAGACACATTGGATTTTTTGATCATCGACTTACCGCCTGGGACGGACCCCTCTGTGTTGTCCTTCATGGCCGCTACTGGCCGGCGCTTGGTGGTGGTGCGCTGCGGCGACAAAGAAGGACTGGCCGACGCCTATGCCATGATCAAAATTTTATGCAGTGACTTCAATTTAGATCGTATTTACGTCATCGCCAATGGGGCAAAAACGGTGGAAGATGGGCAAAAATTATTTGACCATCTCAACACCGTGGCCACCAAATTTTTGAATCGCCAACTCCACTTTTTAGGCAGCGTGATTCAGGATGAATTGATGGTGGAAGCGGCCGAAAATCACAAGGCCGTCACCGAGTTTGCGCCCACCAGCACCGCGGCCAGAGACTTTCGACATTTGGCGACGGCCACCAGTGAACTGGACCGCAAGCAATACGAAGAAGGTGGTCTGGGCCACTTTGTGCAGCGCATCATCCACTTGCATGAATTGAAGACGTCTTGAGTGTGCGCAGGGGCCCTGTCTTGTGCCCGTGCGACAGGCCCGGCGCTGCTCTTGGCTTTAAGATGGCCACATGCTAAATCTCGATCCACCTCCATTGAAATATTTTGCCGATCTGTCCGTGCTTGTTGGACAGCCTCAAGAGGTCGGCCCCACAGTGCATGGGCTGCGCCGATTAATTCCGATTCTGGGTGGCGAAGTCCAAGGCCAAGATTGGTCGGGCCGTGTCTTACCGGGCGGTGCTGATTTTCAGTTGATCTTGAACCCCCGCATGGCCGAGTTGGACGCTCGCTATGTGATCGAGACCGATGGCGGTGATTTGATCCACGTGCAAAACAGGGCGGTGCGCACGGCTGCACCGGAGGTCATGGCGCGCTTGATACGCGGCGAACCCGTGGATCCGGCGGACGTCTACTTTCGTTGCAGCCCCAGTTTTGAGACCGCAAGTCCATCGTTGGGATGGATCAGTGAGCGCCTGTTTATCGGCACGGGGGCTCGCCAACCGGATCGGGTGGTGATGCGCTTTTTCGAAGTGCTTTAAGGCCTTGAGCAAGACGGCTCACTTTTCGCTCAGCGTGCTCAACAACACAGGCAAGCGTTCGCAGCGCTCGTTGGCGCTGAAGGTACGGCCATGACCCCACGCTGTCGCGTTTCTTCGGTGCAGCATGTGACGCTGGCTTGGTTTGCCATGGTCATGGGGCTGTGCGGCCTGTCCTTGGCTTGGCACCGCGCTGTGCCCTGGTGGGGGCCATGGGCTTTGGCTGTATCGTGGGTCTTGGGCGGCATCGCAGCCCTGGTCTTGACCTTGCTGCTGCTGGTGAGCCTGTACAAGGCCTGGCGCTTTCCAGCCGCCTGGCGAGCCGACAGGGATCATCCGGTGCGCCATGTGTTTGTCGCCGCCGTTCCTTCCTCCTTTATTTTGCTGTCGACCGTGTTGGTCACGCTGCAGGGCCCGAGCCCATGGGCGGACCTGCTGTGGATGGGCGGCTCGGCCACCTTGTTCGCGGCCACCGTGTGGGTGGCACAACGCTGGTTGCGACCGGGATTCACCTCCGCCGATTTTTGGGCCGCCATGACACCCGCCCTGTTCATTCCTGTGGTGGGCAATGTGTTGCCGGCTTTGGCCGGTGTGGCTTTGGGTCACCCGGTCTGGGCGGGTCTGCAATACGCTTTGGCGGCTGTGCTGTGGCCGGTTTCGCTCACCTTGATTTGGATGCGCATTGGCATGGTGGGCCTGTGGCCTGAGCGGTTGTTGCCCGCCACCTTTGTCACCATTGCACCGCCTGCGGTGCTGGGCTTGTCAGGCGCCAATCTGGGCGCGCCCGAATGGCTGGTGCAGATGGCCTGGGGGCTGGCGCTTTTTTTCACGCTCTGGTCCATGGGGGTGGCGCGGCGATGTTGGGAGCAGCCCTTTGGCATGGCCTTTTGGGGTTTGTCATTTCCGCTGGCGGCCAGCGCCGCCTTATCGCTTCGCCTGGTGCCCCATGAACAAGGCGCCTGGGCTTTGGCCTGGTTGCTGGGGGTCACCGCCTTGATCCTGTGGTTACTGTGGCGCACCTGCATCGGTGTGCTCCAGGGCAGTCTGCTGCGGCCTGAGGGCGGCCCCTCATCC
>CAIWWN010000118.1 GCA_903916355.1 uncultured Burkholderiales bacterium
CGCGCACCGCATCGCGCAGAGCGTCGATGTCTTCACCCAATTGAAAGTTCAGGCCGGGTAAGTTGTTCATGGGGGACTCCTTGAATCAGGTCGTTGGGTTTAATACGTTTGCGGCACGGGCATCAGGGTTTGCTGCATCACTGCGCATGGTGAGGTTTTGCCCTGCACATCGATGTGCACCACTTCAGCGCTGGTCACGACGATGCGTTTGCCCGCCTTGAGCACTGTGCCCGTGGCGCGCAGCTCGCCGCCTTGGAAGCTGCTGAGAAAATTGATTTTGTACTCCACCGTCACCACCTCCATGCCCTCGGGCAGCACGGTCAAGGCGGCATAGCCACCGGCAATGTCGGCCAGCGCGCCTATGGCCCCGCCATGGAAGCCCCCTTGCTGCTGGGTGACTTTGTCGCTGAAGGGCAGCGCCAACGCCACACAACCAGGCTCGACGCGCAGCAGCCTTGCTTGCAGGTGCTGCATCATGCCTTGGCGCTTAAAGCTCTGGTCAATGCGCTCGAACAAAGCGGAAGGGACAGCGGAAGCGCTCATGGGGTGATTTTCGGGTGGAGGGCGGTCAGCATGAAGCCCTGACTTTAATTGACGTTTACGTAAACGTCAATCAATTTCATCCGTCAAAAACCGTTCGCCCAGCTTAAGACGGTTGCCTTTATTTTTTGACGATGGCTTTATCGGCTCGGGCCAGCATGGCCTTTGCTTCTTTCTCGTGGGTTTTGACTTCGTCAATGGTGGCTTGCAGGTCAGCCCACTGTGACTCCAGTTGCTGACGGTGGACGGCCAGAACCACCAAGAATTTTTTCAATTGAGGCCCGGTGTCGCGCGGGCTGTCGTACATGTCGATCAGGTCTTTGGCCTCGGTCAGCGACAGGCCCAGCCGTTTGGCGCGCAAAGTGAGTTTGAGCCGCGTGCGGTCGCGTGCCGAATACACGCGAATGCGCCCACCCGGGCCTGATCGCAGGGGCTCTAACAAACCCATGTCTTCATAAAAACGGATCGCACGGGTGGTCAGATCAAACTCTTTGGACAGGTCACTGATGGAATAGGTGTTGGCCATAAAGGGGTTGGGTGAATCTGGACATCGCACGCTGGCGACAGGCGGGTTACCGCTGTGTGCCTAGAATGCATGAATATTGACGTTTACGTTAACGTCAATCCTATCTGAATGCTAACCGATTAAAGCCTGAACTCCAAGGACACCATGAGCTCTGCCCCGCCTCACTCGGCCACGCTTGAATCCGCACTGAGCTTCCCTTTGGCCGAGCAATTGCCTGCCACAGGCGGCGTGCTCGAAGTGGCGCCCGGCGTGCTGTGGGTGCGCATGGCACTGCCATTTGCACTGGACCACATCAACCTATGGTTGGTGCGTGACGAGATGGAGGGGCCCGACGGCCCGCGCGCCGGCTGGACGGTGGTGGACTGCGGCATCCACAACGACGCCACGCACCAAGCTTGGCATCAGGTGTTTGCCTCGGCCTTGCAAGGGCTGCCCATTTTTCGTGTGCTGGTGACGCACATGCACCCCGATCACATGGGCTCGGCCCACTGGATGTGCGAGCAGTGGCAAGCGCCCTTGTGGATGAGCAGCACCGAATACCAAGCCGCCCAAATGGCCACCCATGGCCTGTCCAACTTTGGCGGGGATTTCACGCAAGCGTTTTTTGCACGCCACGGCTGGTCCGACCCCAGCGACATGCGCGATGTGAAGGCCCGCATGGGTTATTACAGCGGCATGGTGCCGCAGGTGCCGGCCAGCTACCACCGCTTGATGGGTGGGGACAGCTTCACCATGGGCGGCCACAGTTGGCGCTGCATTGCCGGTTACGGCCACTCACCCGAACACATGGCGCTGTACTGCGAAGCAACGGGCGTGCTGATCAGTGGCGACATGGTGCTGCCCAAAATATCGACCAATGTGAGCGTCCATGCCCAAGAGCCTGAAGGAAATGCCTTGCAACAGTTTTTGAGCTCGCTGGAGGCTTTTGGCGACTTGCCAGACGACACTTTGGTGCTGCCGTCCCACGGGCGCCCGTTCAAGGGCTTGCACACGCGAATTGCGCAATTGCAGGCGCACCATCAAGAGC
>CAIWWN010000119.1 GCA_903916355.1 uncultured Burkholderiales bacterium
CGTCCTGCCAACAGGTGCCGACGGTGTCGGCTTTGAACCCCTGTCCCCGATCAATTCAGGTGGGGGATTTTGAAGTGGCCAAAGGTGGGGGAATTTGGGTGGCCATCAGGGGGATATGCGTATGCGCAAGCTTTCGCCCAAGACTTGCGAAGACAGCACGCGCGAAGTCAGCCTCATGTCCTGGGCGATTTCTACGTATCCAATAAAAACCCCGGGCTGCGGCTCGAGGATCCATCATCGGATCAGTCACTTTTCGGTTGAGCTCCAAGCTGTAACGTCGTACATAACGCGCTGTATCGTGGATGACGTAATCACCCTTTAAAGGCGTATCGAGCAATGGCTTTAGTCCCATTTTCTTCATTACTGATACGCCCAAAAGCATGCTATGCCAACATACTTCTCGTCCGTGACGTGCTGCCAAAGCTTCAATTCGCAGGCTCGCAAAGTAGCCATAAATCGAAAGGAAGTCGAAATAAAAATTTACACGCGCGAGGGAGTCCTGCATATTGGGGTCGATTTGTTTTCGTTGCCAAAAGTGACGGTAGGAAAGCTAGCACTGGCGTGGGGGTGGTTGCGTAAGCCCATGATTCCATTGGTTTTCCTGTTGACTTTTCAATTCCCGTTTGAGGGCGCCAAAGCGTGATCGGTTTCATCCATTGTTGCCAGTTATCGCCACGCCCTGCGAGGGCAGGATTTCATTGGCATAGCGCTCCACTGGAAAGCGAAATACGCCCCGTAAATTGATGCCCTGCAACCGCGTGGGAGCGATTTTCCCGGTGAGCTCAGCCGAGATCACCTGGCGCCGATTGGCCCAGCGATCCAAAACGGACTGCATCTGGGTGGTATTCCAGGCCATGATGATGTTGGCCAAGAGGCTCAAAGCATCGGCCACCGCCTGCATTTCCTCAGTCCGTTTGGCCTGCGCCGGACTAACCCGTCCGGTGTAAATCGCGCGCTTGAGCGCGTTGACTGCCTCACCCCGGTTGAGCACCCGGCGCAGTTCATTACGAAAGGGGTCTTTGAGAAAGTAGTCGGCCAGAAACGTCGTCCTCAACAAGCGCCCCAACTGCACGCCAGCTTCATAGATCGGGTCACCTCTCGCGGCTGAGCCAAACCTGGCCAGGGCGGCCACTGCACTGGCGTTGCCGCTCATCACCGAGGCCGCCAAATGCACCAAGGTGTCCCAGTGCTTCTCAATCAATGCAGTATCAACGTTGGCCTCGCACACTGCGGCAATCTCAGGTGGGATGACCGTGCCACGGGGCACAAACAGGTGGCGCTGCTTCAACTCCTTCAGTCGAGGGCACAAATCAAACCCCAACAAGCGTGCTAGCGCCATCGCAAAGTCGGTGTAGCCGTGGGTATCCACCGCCAACTGACTGGTCTCCATGGGCTCCTGGCGCACCACACCTTCAATGGCCACACCGGCCTGGCGCTCATTGAGCACGAAAGGCTGCGCATGAAAGATTCCCCAGCGACCACGCACATGGGAGTAGATGCCAATGGACGAGGTGTTGCGCCGGGGATCCTGTCTTGCTTGCCACACCCGTTGGGTGGTCTCCATGCTCATCATGTCGGATGATGCCAGGTCGGTTCGGCCCCAGGTCGCGGCAATCGGGTGACGCTGCATGAACTGCAGCACGGCCTGGCAGGCCTGGTTCAAGCGTCGTTCGTCCCCGGCCCAACGCATGGCTTGGCGGATGCTGGTGGCGGACAACTGTGGAATCATGCGGGCACATTCCGCCGAAGTGAGGCTGGTGCCGTGCGCCATGATGCCGGCGTAGACCATGAGCAGTTCTTCAGTTGAACGTGGTTCGCGCCCCAGCATGATCCAGCTGAATCGGACCTGGGCGTCAACGGCCAGAATCACCTCCGGCAGTTGGACCTCTCCGATGCGTAGGTCCAGTTTGGTTCGCAGCTTAATGACCTCAGGATCTTCGTCCTCGGCCGGCAACACCGAGAGGTGGAGTTCATCGTCCACCCGCAGCACGCCACTGCGCGCGGCGGCGGCCACTGCATCGACGCCAGCGCGTACCTTAGCCAGCAATGGCTTTAAAAACGTGGCGGCATTGGCGGGCAGCGACAATCGGGCATAGTGACGCTTGGATTCTTCCTGCCATTGGGTGGCTGTGAAGAATAGGCGCGCACGGCCCCGAAAACTCAGACTGTGTTCGATCCAGATGGAGCCGTTGCGTACAGCCCGGCGCAAGGAGAAAAGGGTGGCCACCTCCAAAGCGCGAAAGGCGCGCTCCCGATCAAGACCTCCGATCGCAGCATTCCAGACGGGCCCCAGGGGTGGGGCCACGATCTAAATGGGCAGTTCACGCCGCTTGTCGCAGTACAGCTTGGCAAGCTGGGCTAACGCGGTGGTTACTGGGTGCTCGCTATCGGCCTGCCAGGGCAGCTTGGTGATCTCAAACAGCAGGGCGCGCACCGGGCGAATGGCGTCAATCATGCGCGCGCGCACCACGGACGCCCGACTTGGTGGCTTTTTTTCCTGACTGGCATCGACCAGGGCCATGATTCGAGATCGCAGCTCAGCATCAGGAAGTTCGCCTTGGGCGAGCAAACCTGCCAGTTCGCCGAGCAGGGCTTTGTACATGTCAGCCCAGTTGACTGTTTCAGTGACGCCGGCCTCAACCGTGCGCCAAAGATCAGAAACGCGTCGCTGCACCATCAAAATGGCCTGATCGGTGGCGGTGAACAGGCAGTAGCGCAGAAAACAAGCGACCTCCACGGTTCGAGCCGGTTCTTTGATTCTGGCCCCCACCGACGGAGGACGCGAGGCCAGCCGACGTGCGTAGCGGCGCACGACAAGATTGGGCAACATCTCCAAATACTGATGGACGTTGAGGGCATAGAGAAACTCGATTCGCTCGAACACCTCGGCAATTTGCTTGGTTGAGTGCTTGGCCGGGGCCGCCCACAACCAGCTTTGTTGGGTTTGCCCATCTGGACGAAGTGCACGCATGGCAGATCGCCACCGGGATAGCAGCTCCATCGGGACGGCGGTCGTGATCGCTTTGGCGGTTTCTTCTTCGAGCTGTACCAGCGCAGCGGTGACCAGGGCGCGGATGTCACGGTCGCGCGGGATCAAAATCTTGTTTTGGTATAGCCAGCGCCTGGCGAACACCAGCAGCTGATCGCGATCAGCACGGCGGGCCACTTCATAGCGCAAAACACGTACCAAGGCCCGGCGCTGGTACTCCGTCATCCATCGAAACTGCAGGACTTCACAGGCCAATTGCTGGTGGTCAAAGAGAGTCCGACCACGCCCATACAGGGCCTTGAGCGACGCCAGTTCAGGTGCGGTGACACCGAGTTCTTGGCCCAGATGGCGCCACAAGGCGGACGGGACCAGCCTCACAGAATTGAGCAACCGCCCACTCAAGCGCAGAAAGCCGATATGCAGTGCAAGGCCCAACTTGAGGGCATTGCCACGGCGGGCCTCAATGAGCTTGCGCTCAGAACCGCGGTAGGTGAAAAACGTCTGCAGCTCGAAGGTGCTTATGTCGCGTGGCAGCTCATGCAGGCCAAGGTAAGTGTTGTGCCAGCTTTGCATCTTGTGTCTCCGGTGATTGGGGCAGACACAATACCTGCGAAAAAAGTGAACAGGAAAGCCAATGGAATCAAGGGCTTAGCAAACTACCCCTACGTCAGTGCTAGCTTTCCTACCGTCACTTTTGGCAACAAAAACAAAACGACCCCTGTTCGAGCTGATCAGTCGGCGTTACGAGCACAAGAGCACCGTCATCACCACCAATCGGGCATTCAAGGAATGGCACGAGGTGTTTCCCAATGCCGCTTGTGTGGTGTCGCTGATTGACCGGTTGGTGCACCGCTGCGAGATTGTGGCCATTGAGGGTGAGTCATATCGGCTCAAGGAGGCCAAGGCGCGTTCAGAGAAGAAGGCGGCAAGCCGTGCCGCTGCACCTAGCAGGGGTAAGAAGGTATGACGCGGCGCAAACTGGTGATGGGCCAGCGATCACAGGAAGAAGGCAACAGTTCCACCATGTGGGAGTTGCCAACACATTGGACGGCCGCCCAGGCCTTGGCGGTATTTGAGGTTCTGGATGATCTGAGGGATCTGGTTGTGGACGGCTACTGAGTGTGGTCAAGAAATTTGCTGGGCTGTTGGTCAAGTTTCGTGATGGGCATCAAGTGGCTGACTGGGCCAAGTAAAAACGCCACGAGCATTGTGTGCGGGTGGCGTTTTGGTCAGCTTGGTGATGGCCTCATCGTGGTGGATCAGTTTGCGTGGTCACGATGTTGGTGGCTGCAATGAAGTCCTCGCACTGCCCCTCGTAGAAGCGGTCGATCTCTTCACCGTAGCGGGCCTCAAAGATCTGAATGGCTATTTGCAGGAAGTTGTGGATTTGTGTGGCCACCTCGTCACTGAGTACGGGCAGGCTAAATCCAAATGGAAGTTGGTCGATGTTCTTCATGATGCAATCGTTCAAAGTTTCAGCGCGCGGCTGCGGTGCGACGCTTGGGCGCCGAGTCGGGTTGGGCAAACACATCCAGGTACAGCTTCTCATCGAGCTGAGGCAGTTCACGCTGGGCACCCACGGCCAGTAGTTCTGCGGCCATGGTGGTGAGGATGCGGTAGTTGCCGGCGGCGTGATCGCACAAGGTATGGCGCAACTGCGGTGTCATCAAGCTGGCATTGCCGGCATCCGCAAGCAGATGCTCCAGGCAAGCCAGCAGTTCCTGGCGGCTGGCAAACTCGGTGGTCAAACGGGTACGGATGCGTGAACCCAGAGGCACCAGGTCGTCATGGCGCAGCTTCTCTATGAGCCTGGCGTCACCGGCCAGCACGACACACAAAAGCGGCTGAGAATCAAAGCGTGCGCTCGACAGCAGGCGCAGCTCGGACAGCGCTTGGGGCGTCATCTCCTGCGCCTCGTCAATGAGCAGTACGGCCCGAATGCGGCTGGACTCCAGATGGCTGAGCCAGCGCTCGCGCAAAGCCTTAAAGCCTGCCCAGCGGTTGGAGGGGCGCAGTGCGACGCCAAAGATGTCACCCAACTCGCGGTAAAAGTCGGCCAGGTTGCTCTGTGGGTGATTGATGGCGCCCACGGTGATGTCGGGCACGTTTGACAGGCGCTGTGCGAGCAGGCGAAGCACCACGCTCTTGCCGGTGCCGGGGTCGCCGTGGATCATGGCAAAGCCCCCTTCACGGACCTGCGCGTGTTCGATACGCCAACAGAAGTTCTCGACCTTTGGCGGCACGAATATCGCCTTGGTGGGCAACTCAGGCGAGAAGGGGTTGAATTTGAGCCCGTACAGGGCCAGCAGTTTGTGATTCATGCCAGGTCACCCTCAACGGTGGGCAGGAAGGCCGGAGGCATTCCGCTGCTTGAGTAATCGGCCAGCAACTGGCTGAGCAGTGGAGCCATGCCCGACGGCGGCAGTGGGCTTAGATCGATGGCTGCAGGATTGAGGCGACGGCGCTGGCCAGAAGCATTGACGGACTTGTCCAGCGGCTTGACTGCACACAGGATCACGCCGGCGCGCGGCTCCACCAAGTCGACGCGGCTCAAATCCCAGCGCGCGTACTGCAGGTGGACCTCCTGGAGGTGGCGGTAACGTGCTGGAATCTCAAAGCGCGCACCCCCCAGGCTGACCGTTCCATCGGAGCGGCGCTGGCGGCGCTTGACCTCGATGCGAAACGCGTTGACCAGGGCATCGGCAGTGGGACACTCGCGGTGTACGTTGGGTCCTGCCAGGTAGCGGCACAAGGGTGTAGTGCCGATCTCAGAGTGGTGAGCGCGGTGGTATTCCTGCTCCACCCAGGCCTGAGTGGCCAGGTTCAGGGCGTCCAGCGTGAGGGAGGCATCGCCTTCTAGCATGGCCATCAATCGCCCTTCAACCCGTCCCCAAAAGGATTCCTGCTTGGCGTTCTGATAATTACGTGGCTGACCACGTAATTACCAGTATGTGGCGCTTAAAAATATGTGGCCTCCAGGCAGACGACCCCCATGGCCAGCGGGTGGCAACCATCCGAACAACACATAATTTTCGCCGTTCCGGCTTGATGATGCTCCTCCATCTTATTGAAGGAGTTGATCATGATTGAAGTCCTGTTTAAACGAACTACAGTGTTGAAGCGGTATCGCGAAGGACCCCACGCGCTAGAGAGGGAAGCGTACCTTCAGCACTGCGCAGCGCAAGGCTACTCACACTCGATGTTGCGCAAGATTGCATGGGTCCTGCTATCCGTGGCTAGTCGCGTTGGTATTGGCGATGGCGTTGTGACCATCCAAGATATCGAACTGGCCGTTGATGGTCGCAAGCAATTCAAGCGCCAGATCACGAATTCCACACAGTCAGCGTCGTCCACTCGTGAGCTTGCGATCCATTTCGTAACGCTATGGGTTCGTTGGCTTGGCAAACTACAAGATATCCCGCCAGGGCCGGTTACGTTTGCTGAGCAGGTTAATGCTTTTTCCAAGTACATGCGCGAAGAGCGTGGCTTGTCACCCGTAACAATTTTCACTCGCTGTGAACGTTTGAATTGGTTTTTTTCGAGCCTACCACGAGGCCGCGACACATTGCATGCGATTACGCCACTTGATATCGATGCATTCATCGAGTCCAAGGGCAAGGACGGTTGGACACGGGCTTCAATGTCCGCCTTAGCCAGCTCCTTGCGTAGCTTTTTTAAGTTCGCTGAAGCACGAGGCTGGTGTTGTTGCGGCATCACCGCTGTCATCCAGTCCCCTAGGATATACATGCGCGAAAGAGTACCACAAGGACCAGGATGGGAGGACGTACAGCGACTGCTTGTCAGCACCAGTGGTGACGGCTCGACGGACATCCGCGACCATGCCATTCTGACGCTACTGGCACTGTACGGACTGCGTCGAGGTGAAGTTGCTGCGCTGCAGTTGAATGATGTGGATTGGCAGGCAGAGCTGATCCACGTAACCCGACCAAAGCAACGTGTCAGTCAGCGTTATCCATTGTTGCCCGTTGTAGGTGAAGCGATATTGCGTTACTTGCGTTATGCGAGGCCGTGCTGCAGCCATAGGGCACTCTTTTTGACCATTCATGCTCCCTTCCGAGCCCTGTCAGCAGGGAGCATCACGGCGCTCGCGCGCCTCCATCTGAGTCGCCTAGGTCTGACGCTCTCGCCAGGAGGCGCACATTGCCTTCGTCACGCCTGTGCAAGTCACCTTCTAGCTTCGGGATTTTCGCTTAAACAGATTGGCGATCATCTTGGGCATCGCAGTGCGAATTCGACATTGAGCTACACCAAGGTCGACATGAAAGGGCTACGTCAAGTGGCCGAAATCGATATGGGGGCACTACTATGAAGCTCTCAGAAGTCATCTCCCAGTACATTGTTCACAAGCGTTCCCTTGGAATGCGATTTCACAATGAAGAATTCATTCTCAAGGCGTTTGCCAAGTCGCTGGGCGACCCGAGGATTGCAGACATGGAGACCGCACCCGTTCTCGCCTTTATCAATGGCGTCGGACCGGTCACCGATACTTGGGTAAAGAAGTACCATGTTTTGAGCGGCTTTTACAGATTCGCTCTGGCCCGAAGCTTGGTTGTGTATTCGCCTTTGCCACGTAGCATCCCAAGGCGTGGTGTTCCAGCATTCGTTCCCTACATCTATTCCCAATTGGAATTAAAGCAACTACTTGATGCCATACCTGGCACATGCGGCCAACGAGTACCAGTTGATGGCTATGTACTACGAGCTTTGATATTGCTGCTGTACGGCGCGGGTCTGCGTATCGGTGAGTCACTGCATCTGAAGGTCGCCGATGTTGACCTAGAGCAGTCGTGCCTCCTCATTCGCGAGACCAAGTTCTACAAGACCAGATTCGTTCCACTGGGGACGGACCTGACCAAAGTGTTGACGGAGTATTCAGGTAAGCGAAACGCCTGCCATTCTGTCGAAGCGCAGGCATCATTCTTTTGTCAGCGTGACGGACAGCCTGTGAGTCAGTCCATCGCTCGAAGCGCCTTCCGACGCATGCGCAGTGCGGCCGGCGTCGTTCGCGATGGTGGAGCCAGGAACCAGCCTCGAATTCATGACTTGCGGCATTCGGCTGCCGTTCATCGTTTGATTGCCTGGTACCGCAACGGCGAAGATCTGCATGATTTGCTGCCTAAGTTGGCAACCTATCTCGGGCATGTGGACCTCTCGGCGACGCAGCGATATTTGACAATGACGCCAGAACTGTTGCACGAGGCGAGCATGCGCTTTGAACACTATGCATTGGAGGACCGTCATGAATGATCATGCATTGCTGGGTCCATGGGTGCGGCGATTTCTCCTCGAATATCTGGTGCGGGAACGAAACCTTTCAGTCAACACCCAGAGAAGCTACCGCGACATGCTGACACAGCTCCTGCCTTACGCTGGAAGCAAACTCAAGAAATCGGTCGACCGTCTGACTGTGGAAGACTTGTCTGCAGATTTGGTTCGGGAATTTCTCTGCAATTTGGAGGATGTGGGAGGCTGCATTCCTGCCACCCGCAATCAACGTCTTGGGGGACTTCACGCCTTGGCTCGATTCATTGGCGAGAGCAGTCCAGAGCATGTTGCCTGGTGCGCGCAAATTCGACTGATCCCATTCAAGCGGACAGCCCATCCATGCATTACCTACCTGGACAAGGCGGAGATGGACGCGATTCTGGAATCCCCGGATCGCAGCACGTCTCAGGGGCAACGCGACTACGCACTATTACTTTTCCTCTACAATTCCGGCGCGCGCGCCAGTGAAGCTGCTGACCTTCGAATCAAAGATGTTGACTGGCATGCCAAGTCTGTGAAGATAATTGGCAAAGGCAATAAGTGGCGAGCGTGTCCGCTATGGACATTAACGATGGATCAGTTGCATGCCATGACGTTGGAGCGCGATCCGCAGCAACGCCTGTTTCTCAACCGCAACGGTCAACCGGTCACGCGTTTTGGCATCCACACACTTGTCGAACGCCATGCGGAGAGGGCATCCGCGATAGCGCCATCCATCAGCTCAAAGCGCGTCAGTCCTCATGTCATTCGGCACACGACCGCAACTACGCTACTTCGCGCTGGGGTGGATATCAATACGGTACGGGCATGGCTTGGTCATGTTTCGCTAACCACCACAAACATCTACGCGGAGACCGACTTGGAGACCAAAGCCCGCGCGCTGGCCACTTGCGCACCACCGGCGCAAAACGCGTCCCGAGTACCGTGGAGTAAACAGCCTGATCTGATGGACTTTCTTCGCAAGTTGTAGCCGAAACCTTATGTGGCGCTGGAGTGGCTCCAGCAACCCTGACTGCAAGGCTGGAGGCCACATATTTTTAAGCGCCACATACTGGTAAGGGGAATAAGGCAGCGTTGTCTGATGCAAAACACCCAGACGCGCCAGGCCGCTGGTGGTCTCTTCGGCCAACATGGCAGCGCCGTTGTCGGTCATCAGGGCGCGAGGCAGGCCGCGCTTCATGAAGGCCTGGCACAGGGCATGAATCAGACTCTGTGCGGTCTCATCAAGGTACCACTGCAGGTGGCACACCAAGCGGGAGCGGTCATCGATCACGCCCAAAAGCATGGGGGTGACCCACAGGCCTTTGCGGGTGAGGACCTTGCGCGAGCCGTGGTGGAAATCAAGGTGCCACAGTGCGTTGACGTGCTCGAGCTCAAAGCTGCGCACCTCCAGTTGCTCCAGGCGGTCGCGGGCAGCGAGCGCCCCAGCCGTTGCGCGCTTAGGGGCTGTCTTACGGAACATGCCATGCGCCTTGAGGTAGCGGCGGATCGTAGGGTAGGACGCCAGCGCAATGTCGCTGCCTTTGAGCTTGGACTGTAGGTTGTCGAAATGCAACTGCATGGTCCAGCCGGGGTGCTCGCGGTACTGGGTGGTGAGGGCCTCAATGAGTTGGGGGCTGAGGCTGGGAAATTGCCCCACGTTATCGCGCTTGCGGTCGCGCAGGACTGCGACGGGATCAGTGCTGCGCCGGGCGGCGTAGTACCAGCGCTCCAGCGTGGTGGTACTGAAGCGTACATCCAGTGCGGTATCGGGGTGACGCCAGGGTTTGGCGGCAAGCGCTTGCAGCGAGGCCATCAGGCCCCCTGGTGCAGGGGGCGCGGCAAGCAAAGAGCCGATGATGGAAAAACGCAGATGCGCCCAGCGATCGCGTTTGGGGGTTTGAACAATAGAACTCAAGTCAAGTCTCCGGGTAATGCGGCGCCAACAACGGCTGTCCATGCATAGGAGACAAGGCTAAAAGGCCGTGCTGAATTTGGCTAGGCGCATCCTCTGCGTGTGATCAACGCCCCGCACGTTGGGTGGAAAAAGGTGTGATCGTGATCGGGGATAGAAAGACCAATAGTCGGGTCATGGGCTGTGCGTTGCGTTCACCAAAACGTTGCATCAAGCTGCTTGGTAGGAACTGTGTTTGCACCGGTGGCATGAAGCGCGCACACATGGCCTGCCAAAGG
This sequence comes from uncultured Burkholderiales bacterium, assembly GCA_903916355.1. Classification (GTDB taxonomy): domain Bacteria; phylum Pseudomonadota; class Gammaproteobacteria; order Burkholderiales; family Burkholderiaceae_C; genus Limnohabitans_A. The sequence continues at coordinate 10,448 of CAIWWN010000119.1, forward strand.
CCAGTAAGAGGGAATTGGAGTTGCCACCACTGGCGCCAACGCTGCAGGGTGCGTAAGGACACGCCCAGGCTTTGTGAGAGGCGTGTGGTGATGGCACTCGATTGTGTCAACCGCGCAGACATCAGAACTACTGCCAGGCCGAGATAGACACGTCGACCCAGGAAACGCACAGACATACAGGTGGTGCGTTTGCGGCACTCGCTGCAGCAAAAGCTCAACCGCTGTTCGAAATCGGCACGAACCTCGCTTGGACAGCCCCTGGGCTTGCGCGGGTAGTTGGCCTGATGAAGAGCGCCACCACAAGCGCACCCGCCGGCGCGGGTTTGTTGTGCAAACTCCTCGTCGATACGCACTAGAAGTTGAAAAAACTTGATGTCTTGAAGCAGGGCATGGCACACTGGAATGGTCTCTCGTCGTAGTAAACAAGAGACTCCCCCAAAATTGACTATTAATCAAGTTTCTTGCGGGGGGTCACCCAATTCCCATCACGAATCTTGACCGCCACGGCACCAAGGGCCATCAGGATTCGTGACCGTACTCATCAGGACTGTAAAAACGCTTCCAGCATGTTGGCCAGCACCTGAGGTTGGTCGTGGTGCAGCATGTGACCCGCATCGGGCACCAGACCTTTTTGCAGATGGGGCACCGATTGCAGCCGTTCATGGAATTCGGCGAGCGAGAA
>CAIWWN010000120.1 GCA_903916355.1 uncultured Burkholderiales bacterium
GATTGATTTTGCCGCGCATCAGGTCAGACACGCGCGGCTGCGTTACCCCCAGGAGTTTGGCCGCTTGCGCCTGGCTCATTTCAGTTCGAGCGAGGTGGTTCTTCAGTGCCGTCAACAGCACGGAGCGCAGTTTCATGTTTTCAGCTTCTTCGGGGGTGTCCTCAATGGCATCCCAGACACTCGAAAATCGTTGTTTGTTCATTGTCCTAACTCCAGTAACAGTTCACGGTATCGTTTGGAGGCCAGGTCCAGATCAGCTTTACGGGTCTTCATTGTTTTCTTCTGAAAGCAATGCAGCACGTAGACGGCGTCAGCGAACTTGGCAATGTAAATCACTCTGAAAGCTCCGGCCGCATCTCTAATTCGAATTTCTTTCACGCCTTGGCCCACGGTATTCATGGGCTTCCAGTCGTCCGCTTGCTGTCCGTGCTGCACCTGATCGAGCTGATGGCCAGCCTCTCTCCGGCCAGACAGCGGAAAGGCACGCAAATCATCAAGGGAACTTCCCCGGAACTCCACGGGTTTTGGGTTCAGCATGTTTTGACTATACAAAATTTTGTATGTTTTGGCAAATGTCAGTACCAATGAGGTCAACACAAACGGCGTTCAAAGAAAAAAGGGTTCGCAACCCATGGTTGCGAACCCTTTTTCATGTGGTGCCGATGACCGGAATCGAACCGCTGATCCGGCTTTAGAAAAATTACACCTTGGCGTGGTAAGCGGTCACGCGTTCAACTTCGTTTTTGGAGCCCAAAATCACGCTCACGCGTTCGTGCAATTGGGTCGGCTGAATGTCCAAAATCCGCTGATGACCGTTGGTCGATGCGCCACCGGCTTGCTCGATCAGCCAGCTCATCGGGTTGGCTTCGTACATCAGGCGCAGCTTGCCTTGCTTGTTCGGCTCACGTTGGTCCCAGGGGTACATGAAGATGCCGCCGCGCATCAAGATGCGGTGCACATCGGCCACCATGCTGGCGATCCAGCGCATATTGAAGTTCTTGCCGCGTACGCCGTCTTGGCCTTGCAGGCATTCGTCCACATAGCGCTTCACAGGCGGTGCCCAGTGGCGCATATTGCTCATGTTGATGGAAAACTCTTGCGTGTCTTCAGGCACTTTCACGTTCTGTTGCGTGAGCGCAAACGAGCCTTGCTCGCGGTCCAGCGTGAACATGACGACGCCGTCACCCACCGTGAGCACCAGCATGGTTTGCGGGCCGTAGACGCAGTAACCTGCGGCCACTTGCTTGGCGCCGGCTTGCAAGAAGTCTTGCTCGCTCACGGCTGAGCTGCCTTCGGGCTTTTGCAATACGCTGAAGATGGTGCCGATGCTTACGTTCACGTCGATGTTGCTGGAGCCGTCCAAAGGGTCAAACAGCAGCAGGTATTCACCTTGCGGGTAGCGGTTGGGCACCACGTAGATGTTGTCCATTTCTTCCGAGGCCATGGCCGCCAAATGGCCACCCCATTCGTTGGCTTCGATCAGCACGTCGTTGGCAATGATGTCGAGCTTTTTCTGCACTTCACCTTGCACGTTTTCACTGCCGGCGCTGCCCAACACATCGCCCAAAGCGCCTTTGTTGACGGCGTGGCTGATGCCTTTGCAAGCGCGCGCCACCACTTCGAGCAGCAAGCGCAGCTGTGCCGGGATGTTGCCGCGTTCGCGTTGTTCTTCCACCAAGTAACGCGAGAGGGATATGGGTTTTGTCATGGTTTTTCTTTCTGAAGTCGGTGGGCTGTTCGCTTGAATGAGATCAGTCAGCCAAGGCACGCGTCACCACTTCGCGCACGTCGTTGGACAGGTCGGCCTTGGCGGCCACGCGCTGAATGGCCAGTTGCGCCGCATCGCGGTAAGCCGGAGCCAGCTTGCGCCAACGGTCCATGGCGCGCGCCAGGCGCGCGGCCACTTGCGGGTTGATGGCATCGAGCTCGATCACGCGCTCACTCCAGAACACGTAGCCGGCCGCATCGGCGCGGTGAAAGCCGCCGGGGTTGGCGCTGCAGTAGCTGAAGATCAGGCTGCGCGCCCGGTTCGGGTTGCGCAGTGTGAAGTCAGGGTGCTGCATGAGTGAGCGCACGGCGGGCAAGACCTGGCCGCCATGGTCGGGTGCACCGGCTTGCAGCGCAAACCATTTGTCGATCACCAAGGCTTCGTTTTTGAACAAGGCATGGAACTGCGCCAGCGCGTCTTTGGCCAAAGCATGGTCGCTGACCACCAAGGCGCTCAGGGCGTTGAAGCGGTCGGTCATGTTGTGCGCGTCTTTGAAGGCTTGGAAAGCCTTACCGGGCCACACCACGTCACCCTCATGGCGCGCGGCGATGCACAGCATGGTCAAGGCCATGCCGCTCAAGGCACGGCGCCCGACCGAGACCGCGTCAGGGCTGTAGGCGCCCAGCACGCGGTGCTGCTCGTAAGCCCATTGCCAGTCGGCCTGCAAGGCTGTGGCCAATTGCTTGCGCATGGCTTCACGCACGGCGTGAATCTGCTGCGGGTCCACCACGTCGAGTTGTTCGGCGATGTAGCTTTCCGACGGCAAAGTCAAGGCCAGCTCTTTGAAGGCCGCGTCCAGCTCGGGGTGGCGCAGCACGTCGCGCATGGCGTGAATAAAGGCGTCGTCCAGTACCGGGGTTTGCGCTGCATCGGCACCCGAGTGGATGAAAGCCAAAGCGCGGTTCAGTGCCAAGCGTTGCCCGGCTTCCCAGCGGTTGAAGGCGTCGCTGTCGTGTGCCAGCAGCAGCAATTGGTCGGCATCGCTCAGGTGCGCTTCCAGCAGCACGGGGGCGCTGAACTCACGCAGCAAAGAGGGCACAGGCGCGGTCGGTACGTTGACGAAGACAAAGGTCTCGTTGGCCTGCGTCAGCACCAGGGTGCGGTTGTGGCCCGCGCTTTGCCCTTCAACAAGAGGTTCGCCTTGCAACTGCAAAGGCAGGCCGTGGCCTTGGGCGTCCAGCAAGCCCATGTTGACCGGAATCACAAACGGCTCTTTCACCGCTTGGCCGGGTGTGGCTGCGCAGCTTTGCGCCAGCGTCAAGGTGTAGGTCTGGGCCTGCGCGTCGTATTCGCCTTGCGCCAGCAAGCGCGGCGTGCCGGCTTGCGAGTACCAGTGCTTGAACTGAGGCAGCACCCGGGCCAATTCAGACTGCGGGTTGGCGTCGGCAATGGCCTGGGCAAAATCATCGCATGTCACCGCCTGGCCGTCGTGCCGCGCAAAGTACAGCTTCATGCCTTGGGCAAAACCGTCGCGCCCTGACACCCCTGGCGAGCCCGCCAGGGTTTGCATCATGCGCACAACTTCAGAGCCCTTTTCGTAAATCGTCACCGAGTAAAAGTTGTTGATCTCCACATAGCTGTCAGGCCGCACCGGGTGCGCCATGGGGCCTGCGTCTTCGGCAAACTGCACGGTGCGCAACAAACGCACATCTTCAATGCGCTTGACGGCGCGGGCGCTGCTGCTCCCGGCCATGTCTTGGCTGAACTCTTGGTCGCGGAACACCGTCAGGCCTTCTTTGAGCGAGAGCTGGAACCAGTCGCGGCAGGTGATGCGGTTGCCCGTCCAGTTGTGGAAATACTCATGGCCTACCACCGACTCGATGTTGCCAAAGTCCACATCGGTGGCGGTGGCCGGATTGGCCAGCACCAGCTTGGTGTTGAAAATATTCAGGCCCTTGTTTTCCATCGCGCCCATGTTGAAGTCGCTGGTGGCGACGATCATGAAGCGCTCCAGATCGAGCGGCAGGCCAAAGCGTGTTTCGTCCCAGGCCACGCTGGCCATCAGCGAGTTCATCGCGTGTTCGGTTTTATCCAGGTCGCCTGGGCGCACAAACACCTGCAGCAAATGCTCGGTGCCGGTGCGGCTCAAGATGCGCTGCTCGCGCGCCACCAACTGACCGGCCACCAAGGCGAACAGGTAGCAGGGTTTTTTGTGTGGGTCGACCCACTTGGCAAAGTGACGGGCTTCGTTGCCCTCACCTGTCAAGTCGCCTTGCTCGACCAAATTGCCGTTGGACAACAGCACCGGGTATTTGCGCTTGTCGGCGCGCAGCGTCACGGTGAAACTGGCCATCACATCCGGACGGTCCAAGAAGTAGGTGATGCGGCGAAAGCCTTCGGCCTCGCATTGGGTGAAGAAGGAGTCGTTACTAACGTACAAGCCCATCAGTTTGGTGTTCTTGACTGGATTGCAGGTGGTGAAAATTTCCAAGTCAAACGGCTCGGGGCCGGTGGGCAGGTTTTCCAGCACCAGTTGTGCGCCGTCCATTTTGAAGGACGTGCCTGCGCCGTTGACCAGCACGCGCGCCAGGTTCAGCTCGTCGCCGTCCAAGCGCAGGGCTTGCTCGGGCAGGTCGGTGTTGCGGCGAACGCGCATTTTGTTCAGCACCCGGGTTTTGGCCGGGTCCAGATCAAAGGTCAAGTCGACCGTGTCGATCCAGAACGCAGGGGCGGTGTAGTCTTCGCGGCGAATCGCCGTAGCTTGTCCTTCACGCATGATCAGATGCCTTGTTTCAGTGAAGCTTCGATGAATGCATCCAGGTCGCCGTCCAGCACTTTTTGGGTGGCTGAAATTTCAACGTTGGTGCGCAGGTCTTTGATGCGGCTGTTGTCCAGCACGTAGCTGCGGATCTGGTGACCCCAGCCCACATCGGTTTTGGTGTCTTCCAGCTTTTGCTGCTCTTCCTGGCGTTTGCGCATCTCAAAGTCATACAAGCGTGAGCGCAGGCGCTGCCAAGCAATGTCACGGTTGCCGTGCTGGCTGCGGCCGTCTTGGCACTGCACCACAATGCCGGTAGGCATGTGGGTAAGGCGCACGGCCGAGTCGGTTTTGTTGATGTGCTGACCGCCCGCACCGCTGGCGCGGTAGGTGTCGGTGCGCACGTCGGCGGGGTTGATGTCAATCTGGATCGAGTCGTCGATCTCAGGGTAGACAAACAGCGAGGCAAACGAGGTGTGGCGGCCACCCGACGAGTCGAACGGGCTCTTGCGCACCAGGCGGTGCACGCCGGTTTCGGTGCGCAGCAGACCATAGGCGTACTCACCCTCGATCTTGATCGTGGCGCTTTTGATGCCGGCTGTGTCGCCCGGGGTTTCTTCTTCCACCGTGGTTTTAAAGCCTTTGCGCTCGGCGTAACGCAGGTATTGGCGCAGCAGCATGCTGGCCCAGTCGCAGGCTTCGGTGCCACCGGCGCCGGCTTGGATGTCGACAAAGCAGTTGAGCGGATCGGCCTCATGACGGAACATGCGGCGAAATTCCAGGTCTTCGACCAATTGGGTCAGTTTGGTGGCTTCGGCTTGGATGGTCAGCAGACCGGCGTCATCGCCTTCCTCTTTGCTCATCTCAAAGAGTTCCAAGTTGTCGGTCAACTCACTGGTCAAGGAGGTGATGGTCAGCACCACGCCATCGAGCGTTTTTTTCTCTTTGCCCAGTTCTTGGGCTTTTTTGGGGTCGTTCCAGACTGCAGGATCTTCGAGGGATGCGTTGACGGTTCTCAGCCGTTCTGACTTTGCATCGTAGTCAAAGATACCCCCGTAACTCGTGCGTACGAGCGGTCAGGTCTGTCAAAGTGGTGCCGATGAGGTTGATGTGTTCTGCGTCCATGATCTTCTGGTGTCCGAATCTGTAAAGACTCTGATTTTCTCATGAATGCCTCACCCCATCGGCCCCAAGGCCCTCACGTCGTGACTTAAAACGTGCGGCCGTAAGCAAACATCAAACCTGCAGTGCCCAACACCAGAACCTGGGCCGAATCGCGCGGCGTCAATTGATAGCCCAGCGACGGGACGATGCCGGGCGAAAACCCCTTGTAGTTGTAGGGCACTTTGTCTTTGTACTGTCCGACATAGCCGTAAAAAATACCCGCTGTGACTTTGGCAAAAAACTGGGGGTTGCCAATGACACCGTCCCAGCGCTGACCCACATACACATAGGTCGATGGCTGGCCAAAGGAGTTGCTGAACAAACTCAAACCGCACAAGCGGTTGCCCGGCGCTGCGCTGTCCAGCGAGCCGAGCACCACGGGTTTGTGCTCGGGGCTGGAATGCCAATGCAGTGTGTAGGGCGACAGCGTCAATTCCCAACGCTGGGAGCTCGCCGGTTCGCTTGCGCCCTCGGCGGCGACCCAAGAGGGGCAGGGGTTGCTGGTTTTCCAATCATCGGCCGCGCCGCTCGAAGTGGAGGTTTGGGCCCAGGCGCCTGTCAGGCTGCTGGCCAATATGGAGGCCACGAGACCACGCTGCAAAGTGTTCATGTACGGTTGCACTGAGATGAAAGATCTGCGGATTTTAGAGAGTTTATGTGTCAGGACTGTAAAAACGCTTCCAGCATGTTGGCCAGCACCTGAGGTTGGTCGTGGTGCAGCATGTGACCCGCATCGGGCACCAGACCTTTTTGCAGATGGGGCACCGATTGCAGCCGTTCATGGAATTCGGCGAGCGAGAA
>CAIWWN010000121.1 GCA_903916355.1 uncultured Burkholderiales bacterium
ATCAAGATACTTGAAGTGTGGAAACTGCGCAAGAGCTTTCACGCTTGAATTGACACCTACTTTACGGTCAACAAAGACACTCTAAAACGTTGCAAACACGCAATGTTTTATGGCTCTTGTCCTATGTTTTTTACTGCTGTAAACTAGCTAATTTAGCCTCATTTTTAAAGAAATCAACCCCTAGACAGTGTATCTTTCAGTGTATCTTTTTGGGGTCTAAAAAGAAAAAACCCTAAGTAAATCAATCACTTAGGGTTATATCTTGGCGGAAACGGAGGGATTCGAACCCTCGATGAGGCTCTACACCCCATACTCCCTTAGCAGGGGAGCACCTTCGGCCACTCGGTCACGTTTCCTGTCAGTCGAAATTATAGCTCAGGCTTGGTCCAGATCGAAGGCCTTGTGCAGGGCGCGCACGGCCAATTCCATGTATTTCTCGTCGATGACGACCGAGGTTTTGATCTCAGAGGTGGAAATCATTTGGATGTTGATGCCCTCTTCGCTCAAAGCGCGGAACATTTTGCTGGCCACGCCCACGTGGCTGCGCATGCCGATGCCGACGATGGAGACTTTGCAAATTTTGGCGTCGCCCATGACGTCTGCCGCACCCAGCGAGGGCAAGACTTTCTCTTTGAGCAGGTCGATGGTTTTGGCGTAGTCGTTGCGGTGCACCGTGAAGCTGAAATCGGTCTTGCCGTCTTTGCTCAGGTTTTGGATGATCACATCGACTTCGATGTTGGCATCGGCCACGGCGCCCAAGATTTGGTACGCAATGCCGGGTTTGTCGGGCACACCCACCACGGAAATTTTGGCTTCGTCGCGGTTGAACGCGATACCGGAAACAATGGCTTGTTCCATTTTTTCGTCTTCCTCAAATGTGATCAATGTGCCTGATTTGGCTTCTTCGTGAATGTCGATGTCCCATGGGGTGAAGCTCGAAAGCACCCGCATCGGCACTTTGTATTTGCCGGCAAATTCCACCGAGCGGATTTGCAGGACTTTGGAGCCCATGGAGGCCATCTCCATCATCTCTTCAAAGCTCACGGTGAGCAGGCGACGCGCTTCGGGCACGACGCGCGGGTCGGTGGTGTACACGCCGTCCACGTCGGTATAGATCAGGCATTCGTCGGCCTTCATGGCCGCTGCCACGGCCACAGCCGAGGTGTCCGAGCCGCCCCGGCCCAAGGTGGTGATGTTGCCCGCATCGTCCACGCCTTGAAAGCCGGTGACGATGACGACTTTGCCCGCGTCCAAATCGGCGCGCACGCGTGCGTCGTCAATCGATTCGATGCGCGCTTTGGTGTACGAATCGTTGGTTTTGATGGGCACTTGCCAGCCCGCGTAGCTGACGGACGGCATGCCTTCGGCTTGCAGCGCAATGGCCAGCAGCGCCGACGAAGCCTGCTCGCCGGTGGCGGCCAGGGCGTCGAGTTCACGGTGATAGGCCGAGTCGGCTTTGGTCGGCGCCAGTTCTTTGGCCAGACCCAGCAGGCGGTTGGTTTCACCGCTCATGGCGCTGGGCACCACCACCATCTGGTGGCCCGCGCGCGCCCATTTGGCGACACGTTTGGCCACGTTGCGTATGCGCTCGGTCGACCCCATGGAGGTGCCGCCGTATTTATGTACGATCAATGCCATTGGTTAATTTTTCTAGCTGCAGCAAAACCCAAGATTGTAACGGTTGGCGATCTTGCCGAAGGACGTCACGTCAATGCTGCGGCTGCCAATCCAGGGCGTCGCCCATACGCACCACATAACCGGCGCCGACTTTCAAATGCAGCTGATGGCCACGCGTGGTGCAGGCCAAAATTTGCGGCACCAAGGCATCGAGCTGCGCGGTGCTGGGGCTGGTGTGGTGGTGCAGACGCAGCCAGTGCCGCAGCACATTCACCCGCCGCGCCGCGCTCAGGGCTTGCAAGGCGGTGATGCGCGGTGGCATGCCGGTCTGCTGCAAATCGATTTCGGCCAACTCGGTCAAGGCGTCTTGCGCGCTGGCGCAGTGACTGGCGCTGCGCGCAAAGGTGTCGCGCCAACCCGTAAACGCCGCGTCCAGCGCGGGCAAGACTTGGGCGCGAATCCGGTTGCGGGTGTAGCGCGCATCTTGGTTGCTCGGGTCTTCGACCCAGCCCAAGCCTTTTGCGGTCAGCCAATCCCGCAACGCGCTACCGGGCACCTGCAGCAAAGGCCGATGCCATTGCAATCCGCCACGTGTCCAGGCACTGGGCATGCTGGCCAACCCTGGCAAGCCGGCACCGCGCGACAAAGCCAGCAACAAGGTCTCGACTTGGTCGTCGGCATGCTGCGCCAGCGCCAAGTGATGCACGCCGGTGAGTAAGGGGTGAGAGGTCACGGCTTGCGTCAAGGCGCTGTAGCGGGCAATGCGCGCCGCGTCTTCGGGGCTTTGGCCTGGGGCATGCCGAGCTTGCACACGCACCACAACCAAGGGCACGGACAAGATCTTGCAAACCGCTTCGCAATGGGTTTCAAACAAGTCGGCTGCCGTTTGCAAACCGTGGTGAATGTGCACCGCCCTCACCTGCCCCGGCCAGCGCTGCACGCACGCATGCAGCAAGGCGGTGGAGTCGGCGCCGCCGCTCAGTGCCAGCGCCAAAGGCAAGCCAGGCGCAAAGGCTTGCAGGGCCTCGGGCAAAGTTTGAGTCATGAGGTCACGCCCGACTCGAAACCCCGCAGGGCCTCGGGCTGAACCTTGTTATTTGCCGGCTTTGGTGTCGGTGTAACGGCCATAGCTGTTGAGGCGGTCGTAGCGGCGTTCGATCAAGTCCTTGACTTTCAAGTCCGCCACTTGGCGCCAGGACTCGGCCAAGGCGCGCTTCAAGAAGGCAGCCATTTGCGCGTGGTCACGGTGCGCGCCGCCCACGGGTTCGCTGACGATTTTGTCCACCAGATTCAATGCCTTGAGGCGGTGCGCGGTGATGCCCAGGGCTTCGGCCGCATCTTCGGCTTTGTCTGCGGTTTTCCACAAAATCGAGGCACAGCCTTCGGGGCTGATGACGGAGTACACCGCGTACTGCAGCATCAGCACCGCGTCGCCCACCGAGATGGCCAAAGCGCCACCGGAGCCGCCTTCGCCAATGATGGTGGTGATGATGGGCACTTCGAGTTGCGCCATTTCATAAATGTTGCGGCCAATCGCTTCAGACTGGCTGCGCTCTTCGGCGTCAATACCGGGGTAGGCGCCGGGCGTGTCGACAAAGGTGAACACGGGCAATTTGAATTTCTCTGCCGTCTTCATCAAGCGCAGCGCTTTGCGGTAGCCCTCGGGCTTGCACATGCCAAAGTTGCGCAGGGTGCGCTCTTTGGTATCGCGCCCTTTTTGGTGACCGATCACCATGCAGGCTTGGCCGTTGAAGCGCGCCAAACCGCCCACGATGGACAGGTCGTCGGCGAAGTGGCGGTCGCCGTGCATTTCCACAAAATCCGTGAAGATGTCGTTGATGTAGTCCAGCGTGTAAGGCCGTTCGGGGTGACGCGCGATCTTGGTGATCTGCCAAGGCGTCAGATCACTGTAAATGTCTTTGGTGAGCTGCTGGCTTTTTTTACTCAGCTGATCGATTTCTTCCGAGATGTCGACAGCCGACTCGGTTTGCACATAGCGCAACTCTTCGATCTTGGCTTCGAGTTCGGCAACGGGTTGCTCAAAATCGAGAAACGTTCTTTTGGCCAAGGGGGACTCCTCTTTCAGTGCACGACCCCAGGGGGAAGTGCCATTCACAATTCAATTCACGACCGGTCAATAAGCGACGGGAACGGGGTCGAGAGACCGCCAAATATACCAAGTCGCGACGGTGCAATACGGTTTCCAGGCTTGAGCGACCTCGCGCGCATCGCTGCGGCTGACCGGTTCACCCGAAAAATAGTTGCGGCTGATGCCGTTGATCAGGCCCACGTCGTCAAGCGGCAGCACGTTGGGGCGCATCAAGTAGAACATCAAAAACATCTCCGCCGTCCACCGGCCAATGCCACGGATGGAGACCAATTCATCAATGATGGCTTCGTCATCCATGTCCACCCATTGGGTGACATGGACCTGTTTGGATGAAAAATGCAGCGCCAAGTCCACCAAATACTCAACCTTGCGCACCGATAAACCGGCAGCGCGCATATCGTCCACTTTCAGTTTGAGTACGCCAGCTGGGGTGATCTTTTTGGACAGAACCGCAAAGCGGTCCCACACGGTTTGCGCTGCCTTGACCGAAATTTGCTGGCCCACAATGCTGCGCGCCAGGGTGACAAAGGCATCGCCCCTCGATTGCAAACAAGCATCGCCAAACTGCGGGATCAAGCGCTTCATCACCCGGTCTTTTTTGATCAGGTGTTGGCAGGCTTGCGCCCAGTACGCGGGCGTGACGATCACGGGCTCGGCAGCTTTCACGACGCCGCCTCCCAAGTGGTGCCGGTGGGCGAATCTTTGAGGGCAATGCCTTGGCCCAGCAGGTCTTGGCGAATGCGGTCGGCCTCGGCAAAGTTTTTGGCCAGCTTGGCCGCTGCACGGGCTTGGATCTGCAGCTGAATGGCAGCGTCGTCGAGCACGCTGCCCGACTGCAAAAAGCTTTGCGGATCGCCTTGCAGCAAACCCAAAATACCACCCAAGGCCTTGAGCAAACCGGCCAAGGCCGCCGATTGGCTGCGGTTGACTTCACTGGCCAGGTCAAACAGCACCGCCACGGCTTCGGGCGTGCCAAAGTCTTCGTTCATCGCGGCTTGAAAGCGCGCCGCAAAAAGGTTCGTCCAATCGATGGTCACGGCATCGGCGGCCACGCTGTGCAAGGCGGTGTACAAGCGCTTCAAGGCGCCACGGGCGTCGTCCAAATGGACATTGGAGTAATTCAAGGGGCTGCGGTAATGGCTGCGCACCACAAAAAAGCGCACCGTTTCGGCGTCGTAGGTCTTGAGCACATCGCGGATTGTGAAAAAATTGCCCAAGCTTTTGGACATTTTTTCGTTGTCGATGTTGATGAAGCCGTTGTGCATCCAAACCTTGGCCAAAGGTTGGCCGTTGGCGCCTTCGGACTGGGCGATCTCGTTTTCGTGGTGGGGAAACTGCAAATCGGCGCCGCCGCCATGGATGTCAAAAGTTTCGCCCAGCAGTTCGCAACTCATGGCCGAGCACTCGATGTGCCAACCCGGACGTCCAGCGCCAAAGGGGCTGGCCCATTTCACGTCGTCGGGTTCAGTGGGCTTGGCCGATTTCCACAGCACAAAGTCCAGCGGGTCTTGTTTGCCGCCCTCTTCGTGGCTGACCGCCACGCGTTCACCCGCGTTCAATTCGTCCAAGGACTTGCCCGACAACTTGCCGTAACCGGGGAACTTGCGCACGGCAAAGTTCACATCGCCATTGCCGGCGCGATACGCCAGGCCTTTTTGCTCCAGCGTGCCGATCATGGCCAGCATCTGCGGCACATAGTCGGTGGCGCGGGGCTCCAACTGAGGCCGCTCGATACCCAAGGCATCGGCGTCTTGGTGCAAGGCGTCGATCATGCGATCGGTCAGGCTGCGGATGGTTTCGCCGTTTTCAACGGCGCGCTTGATGATCTTGTCGTCAATGTCGGTGACGTTGCGCACGTAAGTGACCTTCAAGCCCGTGGCGCGCAGCCAACGCTGCACGATGTCGAATGCCACCATGGACCGCGCATGCCCCAAATGGCACAGGTCGTACACCGTCATGCCGCACACGTACATGCGCACATGACCGGGTTCGGCGGGGGTGAAATCGACAACGTCACGCGAAAGCGTGTTGTAAATGCGCAAGCTCATGAAAACAAAAAACCACTACTTGAAGTCAAAGAAAGGCGGACTCTGCCATGAGGAACCGCCCAGCGTGAACGCAGGACCCAGACCATGGGCCTACCCTCCGCTACAATTTCCCTCAGTATAAGGCCCTGAACCGCGCAGACCAGGCGGGTATTCACTGCTTGATCTCTCCGCCATTGACCTGCCCAGCCCCTGACTCACTTCCATGCACGACCACCTTCTGCGTCCTGATCCTGAGCTCCACACCCCCCACGGCGGCGGTGGACGAGTGGGCTCATTCGCCCTGCGCAGTGTGCTGATGAGCTGGATGGCGCTGGTCTCGTGCATCGCCCTGGCCGACGTGTACACCGAGGTCAACGAAAAGATCAGCTCCAGCCAGTGGACCGCAGCGCAAACCTTGATCGACCGGCAACTGCAAAAACAACCGGCTGACCCGCAAATCCGTCTGATGCAAAGCCAGATGCAGACTGCGCAAGGCCAAACCGCACAAGCCATCGCAACCTTGCAGGGGCTGACGCAGGAGTTCCCCGAACTGCCCGAGCCCTACAACAATTTGGCCGTTTTGTATGCCGGCCAGCAACGCTTTGACGAGGCTTTGACTGCCTTGACACTGGCCGTGCGCGCCCGCCCTGACTACAGTTTGGCGCTGGAGAATTTGGGCGATGTGCACATTGCGCTGGCCCGGCAGGCCTATCTCAAAGCCAAGAATTTACCAGCCCAAGGTCCTTTGATGGGCACGCGCCTGGAGAGCAAAATCCAACTCTCAGGGCAATTGCTTCAACCCACCCAGCC
>CAIWWN010000122.1 GCA_903916355.1 uncultured Burkholderiales bacterium
CCCAACGTGTTTTCATACATGGCACGAACAAAACCGCTGCAATCAAAGCCGTTGGTGGTGCTGCCGCCGCGCTTATAAGGCACGCCCAGAAAACCCATGGCGTTGACCACCAGATCGGAGGCCTGGCTGCCTACGGTTTTGCTGATGTGATTGATCTGTGACAAAACCAGGGACTGGTTGATGAAGTTTTCCAGATCGTCTTCTTCCGGAACCACAGGCGCGGCATGGGCGAAACCGATGGAGAAGCAAAGAATAAGTATGAGTCTGAACATATAGCGCAATTCTAACGTCTCAGGCACCATAGACCAACTGTCGCACAATCACGTTATCTCTTTTCATTTGTATTCAAGGAATTTCATATGTTTCGTGCCCTCGTCCTCGAGAAAGAACCCGCATTCAGTGCAACCGTCCAATCGCTGGAAGAAACCCGTTTACCTGATGCCGATGTGCATGTGCAGGTGGCTTATTCCACGCTGAATTACAAGGACGGCTTAGCCATCACCAACAAAAGTCCCGTGGTACGCGTCTGGCCGATGGTGGCCGGCATTGATGGTGCCGGTTCGGTCAATTCTTCCACTCACGCTGATTGGAAAGCAGGCGATCATTTCGTGCACAACGGTTGGGGCGTGGGTGAAACCCATTGGGGCTGTTTGTCCGAGCAGGCGCGTTTGAAAGGCGATTGGCTGGTGAAACTGCCTAAAGCGTTCACGCCGCGCCAGGCCATGGCCATAGGCACTGCCGGGTATACCGCCATGTTGTGCGTGATGGCCTTAGAGCAGCAAGGCGTGCAAGCCGGCAAAGGTGAAGTGCTGGTCACTGGTGCCACCGGTGGCGTTGGCAGTGTAGCCGTGGCTTTGCTTGCCAAGCTCGGTTATCAAGTGGTCGCTGCTACCGGCAAAGCCAGCGAAGAAAGCTATTTAAAGAGCCTGGGCGCGCACAGCATCATGGACCGCGCAGAATTGTCAGCACCCGGCAAGCCGTTTCAAAAAGAACGCTGGGCCGGTGTGGTCGATGCGGTGGGCTCGCACACCCTGGCCAATGTGTTGGCACAAACCCGATACGGCGGCGCGGTGGCGGCTTGCGGCTTGGCGCAAGGCATGGATTTACCGACCACCGTCATGCCGTTCATTTTGCGCAATGTGCGCTTGATCGGTGTGGACTCGGTCATGGCGCCGCTGGCCTTGCGTCAAAAAGCATGGGAGAGGTTGGCTCTGGATCTGGACTTGGCCAAGCTCGAGAGCATGATCGAAGAAGTCACGCTCGATCAGGCCGTAGAAAAAGCCCATGCGCTGATGGCCGGCCAGGTGCGCGGCCGCATTGTGGTGAAGATCTGACCATGCTGCTCGACGCCGAAGACTCCCAACTCGTGCTGGTTGATTACCAGGAGCGCTTGATGCCCGCCCTGTTTCAGGGCGATGCTTGTCTTGCCAACGCCATGCGCTTGGCGCAAGCCGCACACGTGTTGTTGGTGCCGGTCTGGGGCACCGAGCAAAACCCGGGCAAACTGGGCAGCAACCCGCCTGCTTTGAAAGCACTGTGTA
>CAIWWN010000123.1 GCA_903916355.1 uncultured Burkholderiales bacterium
ATTTGGCTGCCCATTGAACCCGCCTTCACCAACGAGACCCTTGCATGTACGAACTCACCAAATTTTTTCACTTAGCAGCAGGCTTGATCTGGCTGGGCGGCATGACGATTCTGTTGGTCGCTGTTCGCCCTGCGGTCATCTTGCAATTGGAACCCAGTCAACGCATTCCATTGCTGCATGGCATCTTGTCGCGTTTCTTAAAGCTGGTTGGGCTGTGCATCGCCATATTGCTGGTCACGGGCGGACTCATGTTCGCCGGGGTCGACATGAAAATCGCCCCCAAAGGCTGGCACGTGATGCTGGGTTTGGGGTTTGTGATGTTCGCTATTTTTGGCCATCTGTATTTCGTGCCGTTTCGCCGCTTGCAGCGCAGCATGGCGATGGCCGACTGGCCGACAGCGGCCAAACAGTTGGCACAAATTCACACCTTGGTCTTGACCAATTTTGCCCTGGGCTGGCTGGCGGTGGCTGCTGTCGTGGTTTGGCGCTGATTCGAAATTGAACTTTCTCACACCATGAGCGCATCCATCCATCCTCCTTCCGTTCTCCCCCACTCGGACTCGGACCCGCGGCAAGACACGCTGATCGAGTACCCGAGCATTTTTCCCATCAAAGTGATGGGCGCCACACACGATGGTTTCGTCCACGCCATGGTTCAGATCGCGCTGCAATTCGACCCCGGATTCGATGCCGCCACCGTGGAATTACGCCCCAGCAAAGGCGGCAAGTACCTGGGCGTCACCCTGTCCGTGACCGCCACCAGCCGTGCGCAGTTGGATGATTTGTACCGTGCACTGACCTCGCACCCCATGGTCAAAATCGTCCTCTAAAGCTGGCCATGAACTTGCGCAACCTAGGGCGGGTGGACTACATGCCGACCTACGAGGCCATGCAGGCTTTCACGGCGGCGCGCAGCGATGCCACCACCCCCGATGCACTGTGGATCGCCGAACACCCGCCCGTCTTCACCCAGGGGTTGGCCGGTTTAGCCGGGCATGTGCTGAACGCTGGCGATATTCCGGTGGTGGCGACCAACCGCGGTGGGCAAGTCACTTACCACGGCCCGGGTCAGATCATGGCCTACCCCCTGCTGGACCTCAAACGCGCTGGCTACTACGTCAAAGAATACGTATACAAGTTGGAAGAGGCCGTCATTCGCACCTTGGGCCACTTGGGCGTGACGGGGCATCGCGTGGCAGGGGCGCCGGGTATTTATGTACGCCTGGAGGATCCTTTTGCACACCACGCCTTGATCGGCCCCGCTGACCCGAGCGACCCCTTTAAAGGCCTGGGCAAAATCAGCGCCCTGGGCATCAAAGTCAGCCGTCACTGCACCTATCACGGCCTGGCATTGAACGTGGCCATGGACCTCTCGCCTTTTGACCGCATCAATCCTTGTGGGTATGCGGGGCTGCGTACCGTGGACCTTTCTACAATCGGGGTACAGATTGCGTGGTCAGAGGCCGCACACATCTTGAGCGACAAGCTCTTGGCCCACTTAGCTTCCTGAGAACGACAACATGACAACTCCCAACGTGGTGCGCGAAGCACAAACGGTCGAGAACTACGACCCCAGCGCCAAACACAAAGCAGCGGCCAAGCTCTCTCGCATCCCGATCAAGGTGGAAGCGGGTGAGGTGCTGAAGAAGCCCGACTGGATCCGCGTCAAAGCCGGCTCGCCCACCACCCGTTTTTACGAAATCAAAGAGACCTTGCGCGCCAACAAACTGGTCACGGTGTGCGAAGAAGCCAGCTGCCCCAATATTGGCGAATGCTTTGGCAAAGGCACGGCGACCTTCATGATCATGGGCGACAAGTGCACCCGCCGCTGTCCGTTTTG
>CAIWWN010000124.1 GCA_903916355.1 uncultured Burkholderiales bacterium
ACATCTTTGGGCGCGGTTTGGCGCTCTTGCTGCACCAATTTATAAGCTTGATCCAATTGACCCGACTGAATCAGTTGCTTGAGGTTGTCCACAGGCGCGGCCGCGATGGCCGAGTGACACAGACACCATGCAAACAATCCAGCCCATGTGACTGATTTGGCAATGCGCAACCGCAGAAGGGGCCAGGCATTGCGGACCAAAAAAAACTCGAAAGGCATAAAAATTATTCAACCACATCCCTGGAAGTTGGGTATTTTAGCCGCCGTCCGGGTACTTTAACGTTTTGCGTTTGAATCCATCACCCTGGCGAGGGAATATCGATTCAATTTAAGCATCGCCGCGCACGTGCGTCACGCCGCCGTCCACCACCAAGGTGTGGCCCAGCACATAGTCGCCCGCACGTGAGGCCAGGTAAATGGCTGCAGCGGCCATGTCTTCCGGGCCGCCAACCCGCTTGGCCGGCACGCGTTGGGCCACGGCATCGGCATGGTCGCGGGCGTCTTTGTTCATGTCCGAGGCGAAAGGGCCGGGGGCAATGGCGTTGACCACAATGCCGTCCTCAATCAAGCGCGTGGCCATGCGCCGGGTCAGGTGAATCAGCCCCGCCTTGCTGGCGGCGTAGGAGTAGGTTTCCCAAGGGTTGACCGAGATGCCGTCAATCGAGGCGATGTTGATCACCTTGGCTGAGTGGCTCTTGGCCGCGAGTCGCAACAGCGGCGCAAAGGTCTGGGTCAAAAAGAAGGGTGCCTTCATGTTCAAGTCCACCACTTTGTCCCAACCCGACTCGGGGAATTCGTCAAACGGCGCGCCCCATGCCGCGCCGGCGTTGTTCACCAAGATGTCGAGTTGCTTTTCGTGCTGTGAATAAGCCGCCAGCAAAGCCTTCGCGCCCTCTAAGGTGGACACGTCCAGCGGTAAGGCCACGCAATGCCCCAGGGCTGACAGCTCTTTGGCGGTCTGCTCGCAAGCCGAGGCTTTGCGGGCAGTGATGTAGACGCGGGCGCCTTGACGCAGAAAGCCTTCGGCAATCATGCGGCCAATGCCGCGCGAGCCCCCGGTGACGATGGCGGTGCGGCCTTGCAAAGAAAAAAGATCTTGGGTGTTCATGGCGTCTCCTATTGTGATGAAAGTTCAACAAACAGTTTGCCGTGAAGTAAACCCCTTTCAGGTCACGCAAGCGTCAAGCGAGGCTGAAGCTGGCCGAGTAAGGCGGCTGCGCCGACCAATCCACCGGCAGGCTGAACGACATGGCCTCGTCGGTAAACGGATGCGGGAAACCCAGGTCGCGCGCGTGCAGCATCAAGCGCGGGCTCAGGGCGCGCACCTCGGGCGGTGCATACAGCGAGTCGCCGAGCATGGGGTGGCCAATGCTTTGCAAATGCACCCGCAGCTGATGGGTGCGCCCGGTGACGGGCTCCAACTCCAGCAGCGTGGCGGTGTCACTGCTTTGCAGGGCGCGCCAGCGGCTGCGGCTGGGCTTGCCTTCGGGGCTGATGATATGGATCGGGCGGCGCTCCCAGTCCAACAAAATCGGGCCGTCAATCGTGTGCCAACCGGCTTCGTCCACCTCGGTGGGTGTGGGCTGACCGTGCACCACCGCCATGTAACGCTTGTGCACTTGGCGCGTTTCAAACAAGCGGCTCAAGCGGCGTTGCGCCTCAATCCCGCGCGCCATCAAAATCAGGCCCGAAGTGTCTTGGTCCAGTCGGTGCACCACCAGCGCTTCGGGGTAGCGGTCTTGCACGCGTTTGGACAAACAGTCTTGCTTGTCGCGTCCTCGACCCGGTACCGAAAGCAAGCCGCTCGGTTTGGCCAGCACCAGCAGGTGCTCATCTTCAAAAACAGGCGTCATGACGCACTGGCCAAGCGCAGCTCGGCTTTGTCGAGCCACAAGGCCAGGCTGTCCAGCAAATCACGTTGGCTGAAGGAGCAGCTCTCTTCGCTGAACAAGGCGCTCGACTCCAAACGGTCCAGCAACTGATGCCAGACCGGGCCAAATGCAGGCGGCAAGGCCTGGAGCAATTCGTCCTGCGCACGGGCGGCGGCGCTGAACGCGTGCACGCTCATCGTGTCGTTGCGCAGATCCGTCAAGGCTTGGCGTAAGGAGGCCAAAGAAGAAAGGCTCACAAGCGGGTCCTGCAAAAAATAAGAATGTCCAAATGGTAGCGCACAGAATTTTTCATCCCGCTTCAAGCCATGTGCCTGGGGCCAGTCCGTCCAGGCTGTAGGGGCCCACGGCGGCGCGAATCAGGCGAAGCGTGGGCAAACCTACCGCCGCCGTCATGCGGCGCACCTGCCGGTTACGCCCCTCGCGGATCACCAACTCCAACCATGAGGTGGGTTGGCTCTGCCTTACGCGAATGGGTGGGTCACGCGGCCACAAGTCGGCCGGCTCGTCCATGGCGCGGGCGCGGGCGGGCAGGGTGATGCCATCGTTGAGCTGCACGCCCTGGCACAGCGCCGCCAGCGCGGCTTCGGTGGGCAGGCCGTCCACTTGCACCCAATAGGTTTTTTCCATCTTGAAACGTGGGTCGGCAATGTGCGCCTGCTGTTGGCCGTCATCGGTCAGCAGCAGCAAGCCTTCGCTGTCAGCGTCCAAGCGCCCGGCCACGTACACCCCGGGCAGGTCGATGAAATCTTTCAGCCCTTGCCACCGCCCTTCAGGCGTGAACTGGCTCAGCACACCATAAGGTTTGTTAAAGCGGATCAGCATGCTTGTTCAGCAGAAATTACAGCGACTGCCTGTAACGCTCCAGCATCTGCTCATGCGGCTCCACGTCAATCGTTTCGCCCTTGAAGGCTTGAATCTGGTCGCGCAGCATCTCGCCCATGGTGGGCATCGTGGCGCGGTCCAGGTGGCGCGAGGCGTCCCACAACTGCGAGCGCATCAGCGCCTTGGCGCAGTGCAAGTACACCGCCTCCACCGTCACGCGAATCACCAGCGCCGGAGGCCGCTTTGCATCCGCGAAACATTGCACATCCGCCGCGTCGGTCGACAGCACCGCCCGGCCATTGATGCGCAGCGTTTCGTCAAACCCCGGCACCATGAACAGCAAGCCCAGCCGCCCCGTGGCGATGATGTTCTCTAACGTGTCCAGCCGGTTGTTGCCCGGTGCATCGGGGATCAACAGAGTTTGCGCGTCCTGCACTTTGACGAAGCCCGGCTCACCGCCGCGCGGTGATGCGTCCAAATCTGTGAGACTCCCACTGCTGGCCAGCACCACAAAGGGTGACAAGCCAATGAACTGCACCGCATGCGCGTCCAGGCTGGGGATTTCTTTTTTCAGCGCACGCTCGCTGACCGGTTTGTAAATGGCGCGCAGGGCTTGGAGGGTGGTGATGTGCATAGTCAAGTCCAGCGAGGTCAAACCATCTGAATGACAAGCTTTTTGCCGCAAGCTTGGGCGTATTTGCGCAAGGTGGCGAAAGAGGGAGAATGTTTTTCGCTGCGCAAGGACGCCTCCAAGCGTGACACGGCGGACACCGTGGTGCCCATGCGAGACGCCACTTCGGCTTGTGTTAGCCCTGCTGCCTGGCGGGCTTGCAGCATCGCATGCAAAGCGGTGTATTCCTCTTCCAGTGCGTCATACGCTTGCTTTACGCCAGGCTTGTTCAGCAGCGCTTGGCGAAAAGCAGCATCGTGCGCAACGGGTTGGTAACCGGTATCAGCCATTTTGAACATCCTTTAATCGTTGTCGGGCCAGACGAAGTTCTGCGTCTGGCGTTTCTTGCGTCTTCTTCACAAATGAGTGCAGCACCACAATCACTTTGCCCACATGGGTGCAGTAGAAAACGCGCCCAATGCCCTCGGGCCCTTTGGGACGCAACTCAAACAAGCCGCTGCCCATGGCTTTAGAGTGCGGCATCCGCAGATCAGCGCCATGGATTGCCATGGCATCGGTCAAACGCACGTAATCAGCGAGGATGCCCGCAGGCAGGGCGAGAACCTGTTTTCTGACCCTCTCGTTGTAATAGGTGATCGACCAATTCATGAGGATTGCATGTTAGCAGATATGTGAAATTTTATATTCTTGGTTTCAGTCCAAGTTGGCCGGCTAAAACGCAGACCCCGGCTCACTCAAAAAAGCCAGGTCCTCAGGCGTGGACTCGCGGCCAAGCGCCCCTCGGGCGTGGCGCGCCAGGCAAACAACTCACACCGCGCCGCTGCCTCCAGCGTGGCCCCGAAGCGGGTGCGGATGGCTTCGTCCAAGGCGGTGTCTTTGGCGAAGTGGTGCTTGGGGGTGAGTTCTGTGAAACAGAAGTGGAGGATGGATTGGGGTTGCATGATTCAATTCATGCGGCCTTGCCAATACGCTGGGCGGCGATGCAAATGCGCGACAGCCACAATCAACACGCCTTGTTCATCCAGGCTGTAAATGAGCCCGTAAGGAAACCTGCGTAATCGACAGCGGCGAGTCTGGTTCGAAAGCGGGTGCCAGCCCAGCGGGTGACGCTCAATCAGCTGGACGGTGCGAAGAAACTCTACCAAAAACGAGTCACCCAAGCCCGGTGCTTGTTGGGTGTACCAATGAATGGCCTCTTCCAACTCGACTTGAGCGGCGGGCAGCAGCCGCACGTTCATGTCGGTTTGACTTGGTATTTGGCAATGACTTCGTTCAGAGGGATGGATTGAACTTCACCTCGGCGGTAAGCGGCCAGACGGCTTTCTGCTTCTTGTGCCCATTTCACATCCAGCGAGCTGTCACGCTCGTCCAGCGTGTCCAAAATCTGGTCGACCAAGGCCATACGATCTTCTGGGGAAAGTTGTGATGCTTGAACAAAGAGTTGTTTGGCGGTGGGCATGGTGGACTCCATAGGGCGGGGAAAAGTCAGTTTAGCGAAGTTCAGCTCTTAAGGACATTCAAGCCGGAATCTAATTCATATTGTTGTGCAAGGTCGCATCTGACTGCCAATTTGCGAGGGTTAAAACCCAGACCCCGGCTCACTCAAAAAAGCCAGCTCCTCTGTCGTGGATTCGCGGCCCAGCAGGGCGTTGCGGTGGGGATAGCGGCCAAAGCGGTCGATGATCGCTTGGTGGCGCAGCTCAAAGCGCAAGGTGTCTTCCATGCCCGGCTGCGCAAACAGGAGGGCGGCTTGCGCGTGCACCAGCGCGGACTCGCTGTGCATGTAGGGCATGTAGGCAAAGCTGCGCTGCGCCAAGGGCAGGCTGCGGTCCTGCCCACTGGCCACCAGCTCTTGCGCCAGCGCCAAGGCCAGCGCGTCTTGCGCAAAGGCGCGGGGCGTGTCGCGGTAGACATTGCGCGAGAACTGGTCGAGCACCAAGACCTCGGCCAAGCGCCCCTCGGGCGTGGCGCGCCAGGCAAACAACTCACACCGCGCCGCCGCCTCCAGCGTGGCTCCGAAGCGGGCGCTGATGGCTTCGTCCAAGGCGGCGTCTTTGGTGAAGTGGTCCTTGGGGGTGAGTTCGGTGAACCAGAAATCGAGAACAGTTTTATGATGCATATAGTTCCTATAGATTCGGCCCATTG
>CAIWWN010000125.1 GCA_903916355.1 uncultured Burkholderiales bacterium
ATCGGGGCACTCGCTTGCCCCGCGGTTTCCTCCCTCGGGGCTTGTACGACGCCCACCCTTACGAATTATCGGGATGCACGTGGCTTGCCTACGCGGGTGGACATCCTACAACCCTAAACAAACTCTGCCGGTCGACCGACAACACCCGAGCTAAACCGGTCCTAACCGAAACACTGCAATGTTCAGTGACTTTCCGGGTCTTTCAGTAGACGGCGCAATACCTTGCCTGCCCCGGTGGCCGGCAACGCATCGATGAAGCGGACCTCGCGAGGCGCTTTGTAAGTCGACATGTTCGCGCGCGCCCACTCGATCAAAGCCTCAGCGCTCACCTCTTGACCTGGCTTTTTCACAACGAAGGCGCGAATAACCTCGCCCTTGGAAGGATCCGGGATGCCGATGACCGCCGCTTGGGCGACGGCCGGGTGCTTGATGAGGATGGTCTCCACCTCTTCAGGAAACACGGCATAGCCTGAGACTTTGATCATCTCTTTGAAGCGACCGGTGAAGGTCAGGTAGCCGTCGGCATCCATGTGGCCCACATCGCCGGTGTGCACCCAACCATTGCGCAGGGTCTGGGCTGTGGCCTCGGGTTTGCGCCAATAGCCCTGGAAATTACCAATGCTGCGCAACACAATCTCGCCGGACTGCCCCGTCGGCATGGGTTCGCCACTTTGTGGGTCGAGGATACGGATCTCGTTGCCCGGAATGGCTTTGCCATGCGCGCCCCAACGAATGGCATCCGAAGGCATGTAGGTGTCTACCGTGTGCGTCTCAGACAAACCATAAGCGGCTTCGAACGAGGTGCAATTGGGGGCAAATTCTCGCCATTGCTGCGCCAGTGATTCTGTGAAGGTGATGCCAAAACTGGTCACAGGATTCATGCGCAAACTCGACAAGTCAAAGTCGTGCACATGGGGCAATTGCATCACCGCCACGTTCATCGGCGCAATGCTGTACCACCAAGTGACCCTATGTTTTGCCATGGCCTGCGCCGTGGCCAAGGGGTCAAAGCGGTGCAGCAGCACCGATGTCGCTCCGGCATACACGGTGACGTTGATGCCCATCAGCATGCCGGCAATGTGATACAGCGGCGCAATGGCCAACAGCACGTCGTCTGGCTTCACGCCATTGCAGTTGGCGGCAGCGGCGCTTTTGAAGAGCGCATTACGGTAACTCAACATGGCCCCTTTGGGCAGCCCGGTCGTGCCTGAGGTGTAAGTCATCAGCGCCACATCGTCCATGTCGAGCATCACGTTCGGGCAAGCTGCACCGCTGCGCGTCACCGCCAAAAAATCCTCTGCGTTGGCGGGCAGTGCAGTCTGATGGCCCCGCATCGCCAGCAGCTCCGCAGGTATGTCGATACTGGGCAGATCAGGCAAAAGTTCGGCATAGCGCACGACAAAAACATGTTCAATCGCGGTCTGCTCAAGGACGTTTTGCACCACATCCAGCAAGGTGTCCGCAGCCACAATGACACGGGCTTGCAAATCACTGAGTTGGTATTGCAGCTCGTGCTCTTTAAACAAGGGGCCACACGGGCACACAATGGCGCCCAGCTTCTGGATGCCAAAGTGCGCCATGATGTACTGCGGGCAGTTGCTCATGAACAAGGCGATAGGATCGCCTTTTTGGACACCCAGCTCAGCCAAGCGCGCTGCAAAAGCATCGCTGGCGCGATCGAGTTCGGCATAGCTGATTTCTTGGCCATACCAAATATAGGCCACATGCTCAGGCTGCTGGCGCGCGTGATGGCGCAGATACTCGTGCAGAGGCACATCAGGATGGGAAGCGGCTTGCATCATGGACGTGCCATCTTGCACTCGGTGCCTTGCGCAAGCTCATTGCCGGTGTAAACCGCTTCGGTGCGGAAGCCATAATTGGTTCCCTCCCAGCCGGTCTTGACCCACTTGCCATCCACCGGTGCGATCGTGTTGACAACCTGGGGCAACAAGAGCTGATGGTCTTCTGCGCGCATCCGCACCGGACCCACCACCGAATCGAACACCAAATCTTCCATCGCCTTGGCCACTTTCACGCTATCGGTGCTGCCTGCTTTTTTCAGAGCTGCAGCCAAAATACGCGGCGTGAATTCAATGCGGGGCGCCAGAAAATCAGCCCCTGTTTTTGCTTTGTAAGCCTTCGCCAGCGCATCGACTTTGGGCACCTCGGCTTGGCCGGGGTGCCATTCAGCCACCCAAGTGAGCTTGCCGAGCTTGGCTTGCGACACTGCCAGCACGGTACCCGGAATCGATCCGGCACTGTGGTTCAGGTAGCGTGCGTCGTAGCCGGCGTCGCCTGCGGCCTTGATCAGCAAGGTCATGTCTTGCCCCCAATTTCCGCTGATGATGGTATCGGCACTCGCCGCTTTCATCTTGGCGACGTAAGGGGCGAAATCCTTGACCCGACCAATGGCGTGGAGATCGGAGCCCACGAATTTCACATCGGGTCTGGCCAGCCCGACCAACTCCTGACCATAGCGTGCCCACTGTTTGCCATGTGCATAGTCTTGGTTGAACAGGTACACGTTTTTGATGCTGGGCTCACGCTTGGCAAAATTGGCCAAGGCCTTCATCTTCATGGCCGTATTGGCTTCAAATTGGAAATGCCAAAAGCTGCAGGACTTGCCCGTCAAATCGGGATCAATTGAGGAATGGTTCAGCACCAGCACAGCACGCTCGGGATTGCGCTCGTTGTAGCGAGAGGCGGCGGCGATCAAGGCGGCCACCACGGTGGAACCCGATCCCCCAGTGACAATGGCCCTTGCGCCCTGGTCGATGGCGGAAGTCAATGCACTTTGACTTTCTTGGGCCGAGAGCTTGCTGTCAAATTGCAACAACTCGAACTTCATGCCGTTGGGGGCACCGCCCTTGGCGTTCAGGTCTTGCACAGCATATTGCAAATGGCTGAGCATCAACTGCCCCACATTGGCGAAAGGCCCACTCAAAGGATCGATATAGGCAATTTTGTAGGTATTGTCTTGCGCCAACGCGCCGCCCGTCGTCAATGCCATGGCCATCGTCATCGTCATCGACAAATATTTCAATTTTTGTGTCATGTGTGTCCCCTTTTGTTTGTGATCTGCAGAAACCGATAGTGCGATCAACTGGCCCCTATTGGCTGCTGCCTTGGTGACAGCTGTGGGCGCATGGCCACTTCGCGAGTGAAGACCCGCGACAATGAGAGACGCCTACGTCTGAATCCCCTTAAAGCCGCCAAGCCCATGCCACACCCACCATCTGCCCCGGGGGTCATCTTCTGGTTCCGAAATGATCTGCGCCTGCACGATCAACTCGCCTTGCAACACGCCATCGCACTGGCTAACGAGCGTCAAACATGGCTGCTGCCGGTGTATGTGCATGACAGCGCTTTGAAACAAGTCACACCCTGGGGGTTTGCCCGAGCGGGCGAACATCGTTTGGCGTGGACGGCCATGGCGGTGAAGGACGTGGACGATCAACTCATGGGCTTGGGCAGTCAGCTCTTGCAGCTGGAAGGCGACCCCTGCGAGGTGTTGGGGAACTTGATTCATCGATTGGATGGCCCGATGCTGATCTGCGAAGACATTGCCGCGCCTGCGGAACAAGCGCAAGTGCAGCGTTTGAAGGCGCGCGGTGTCGTCGTTCAAACGGTCTGGCAATCCACTTTGTTCGCCCCCGATCAACTGCCATTCCCACCCCACAAAGTCCCTGACCCGTTCACGACCTTTCGCCACGCGGTGGAGAGTCAATCGGTCCAAGTTCACGCGCCCCTGCCCTGCGTGCAGAAGTTACCGCCACGGCCTTCCTTAAATGCTGGGTCAAGTGACTGGGACCAGGACTTGGCTACGTTGACGGCCATAAGTCAGGCGCAGGCGCCCTGCCCCATGAGCGATCCGCGATCGGCCTTTCCATGGTCACGCACAGATTTTGGCGGAGGCGAACGTGCAGCTTTGGCACACCTGGCGCGATACTGCAGCCGGGGCCTGCCGCACAGCTACAAAGACACACGCAATGGTTTGTATGGCGTCGACTACTCGACCAAATGGTCACCCTGGTTGGCCACGGGGGCACTCTCGCCCAGGCAGGCATGGGCCGCAATCCAATCCTTTGAGGCCGCACAGGGTGCGAACCACAGCACCTACTGGATCGGGTTTGAACTGCTCTGGCGCGACCATTTCAGATGGTTGCACCACAAACACGGGCGCCGCCTGTACCTACGCGCAGGCCTGTCGGATGCGCCACTGCCTGCCTCCACGCACAGCGCAGGCCAGTTTGACCGATGGCGCCAGGCGCAAACCGGGCAAGACTTCATCGATGCCGGCATGCGTGAGCTCAATGCGACCGGCTATGTGTCCAACCGTTTGCGACAAAACCTGGCCAGCTACCTGATTCACGATCTGGGCTGCGACTGGCGCGCCGGCGCCGCATGGTTTGAAGCCCAGTTGATTGACTACGATGTGTACAGCAACCAAGGCAACTGGTTGTACCTGAGTGGCAAAGGCACAGACCCGCGAGGCTTCAGGCGCTTTAACCCCGAGAAACAAGCCAACGACTATGACGCAGACGGACGCTACCGCGCCATGTGGGGGTCAGAAAAACCCTGACGAAAATATGTGGGGTTTACGGCGCAGTTCTTGCTTTTTAAAGCGGATCAAGGAAATGCCGACAGGGGAAATTCATGTCCATCCACAACATCTCTACGCAAGGCTCTTACGCCGCCAACTTTCAACTCAAGCAACAAAATTGGAATAAACTTTTTTCAGCCTTGAAAGCCGGAGATTTGGCCACTGCGCAAAATGCCTATGCAGCTTTAGGCTTGCCACCGATCGCAAAGAGCAACACCAGCCCAATGGGACGTATGTATCAAGCGTTGCACTCCGAAGATTTGGTCGCAGCGCAAAAGGCAGCCTTAGACATGCAACCCCAAAATAGCAGCAAAGCAATGTCACCCACCGCGCCGACAAGCAAATCATCGACACCTTCCAGCGTGCAAAGTAATGCTGCAGCGGCACTGGTCAGTGCCAGTCAAACTGCACAGCAGTCAAGTCTTTTGAAATTCATGGGCTTGGGCAACCATGTGAATACGGCTGCTTGAACTTGGGGTTCAGGTCCGCATGCGCAGTGTCTAGGGCGTCGTCAATAGCGCTGGAAAACCATTGCGTCCGGGAAATTCTGGCGCCAACTCTCGGGCATTCGGCATCTTGACCCACAGGCGCAACCTCTTGCGATGGAGCTCATGCACCTCGTGGTCTTCAAACTCATTGCGCGAATGCAAAACCGCGTCATTGTTGGCAAACTGCAAATCACCAGGCTCCAACATCATGTTCAGGCGGAACTCCTCTCTGTGCATGATTTCATCAAACAGATCCAGCGCTTCGATCTCCACTTTGGAAAGTGGCAAGTGGCGCACCTCGTGCCCCAGTTCAATGTACTGACGCAAATACTCCGGATGATTTTGCAAAATTTCGTTGTAAATGGCCGCCACACTCACCAGACTGCTCAAGCCGCCCTGCTTGGCTTTGCGAATGCACAGCAAGCCGACGACATCGGAAGGATCTGAGTGGTAGGGCAAATACAAATTCGTCTCGTACACACGGGTTGTTTTTTGGGTGGCATCGCCCACGTTCATGACCAGGCCCAACAAGTCACCGCGGGGATTCTGCCGAACAGGAATCCCCATGTGCAGGCCAATGCCGTAGTACATGATGTGGATGTCTTCTTCGATGTACCGCTCAACAGGCAAGCCGCGCAACACCAAAAAACCGCGGCCATTTTCAAGTTCCTCGCTGTGCAGTTTCAAATCCAAAACATCGTCAGCCAAGGGGAAATCGTCTTTGACAAAGTGAGGAAAATTCAACCCCTTGGCCTTGACATGCGCGACGGCAGATTCCAGTTGGGCAATGGCGGCATCGGTCAGGTGATGCATCCACGATGTGTCGCCCTTCAATTGCGCCAACAGGGATGAGGTGCGCATTATTATTCTCAGCGGTGCGATCCATTCGTCAATGACATCACTCAACGCTGGCCGTCATGAACAGACACCTTCTCTTGGGTTAAACCGCCCAATCGAGAGTGCACGCGACCCCCGGTACCCATCACCAAGGCAAACAAAATTTCATTCGGCCGAGGGGCATCTTGAATCCCGACTTCGATGCTGTTGAAATGACTGCGCACGTAACTGGCATGGATGTAATGCACAGGAACCATCAAGCGGTAACCGGCATTGGCCACTGCTTTACTGGCGGGCACCATGGCTTTGGGTTCACCCAGAATGGCACGCATGGCCCAGCCACCAGCTTCGTGCCAGACAGCACCGTGTTCCATTTCGCCATTCACACCCACGATCGCGGCTTTGCTGTAGACCTCGACATTGTCTTTTCCAAGTGTGTCCACCAACTCCTGCGCCAACAAGGTGCCCAGGGTGCGCAATTCAGCCATGAAGGGCATGAGGTCGGGTTCATACCTGCCGGCATACGGGTTTTTGATCACGGCACAGGCGGCAGCCAATTTGAGCGGCTTGTCGGCCACCGGACCTCCCTCGTGGTACGTGGTTTCAATCGTCAAACTGCGTTTGCGAATTTCAATGAGTGACATGGATATCCTTTTCTAGATTGCTTTATTGCTTGGGTATTTTGGCTTCACTGACCACCTGGATCCACTTTTGGGTTTGACTGGCGACCATGGTTTTCATTTCATCGGGCGTGCTGCCACGCACTTCACCGCCCATGTCTTCCAAGCGCGCTTTCACGGCAGGGATGGGCAGGGCTTTTTGGACTTCGGCATTCAAGCGCTCAATCACCGCGCGAGGCGTCCCAGCCGGCGCCATCAGGCCGGCCCAGGAGCGCACGTCGTAGCCCGCCACACCTTGCTCCGCCACCGTGGGCACATCGGGCAGTCCTGGCCATCGTTGCGGTCCTGTGGTGGCCAGGGCACGCAGTTTGCCCGCTTTGATGTTGGCCATCACGGCTGTGGGCGGGGCAATGATCATCGGAATATCGCCAGCCAACAAAGCCGTCAAAGAAGCTGAATCCCCTTTGTAGGGTACATGCATGAGTTGCGATTTGGACATGCTGGCCAACAACTCGCCAGCCAGGTGATGGGTCGAGCCAATACCGGCACTGCCGTAACTTATTTGCTCTGGATTCGCTTTGGCCGTTGCCAGCAGGGCCGCCAAATTCACAAACTTGCTGTTGGCCGGCACCACCACGAGAAAGGGGAAATAGGTGATGGTGCTGACCATCTCAAAGTCCTGCACCGTGCGGTAAGCCAGATTGTTGTAGAGCGCACCGGCAACCGCGTGACCGCCCGTGGCCAACAGCAAGGTATAGCCATCAGGCTTGGCCCTTGCCACCGTGGTGGCGGCAATGGTTCCGCCGGCACCGGCTTGGGCTTCAACCACCATAGATTGACCCAAGGTTTTGCCCATTTCCATACCCACGGCCCTGGCAATGGCATCGGCGTTGCCGCCTGGTGCGAATCCCTGCAGGATTTTGATGGGTCGTTCCGGGTAGGTTTGAGCCACAGCTTGAAAGTGCAAGGCCAATACGCTGGAACTCAAAGCAATCAGTAAAATACGACGAAGCATTTTTGTCTCCTTGTTTTAAATACTGCAGCACCTCTGCGTGTGCATGCAGGCGTCACCTTCACGGGTGCATCACCATCTTTCCGCTCACCTGTCCCAGGTCCAGTAATTCATGTGTGCGGCGAACCTCACTGAGATTGAAAATCTGGTGTGCAGGTGCTTTGACAACTCCTTGTGCCATCAGATCCATCCCCGTCAGCATCAACTCACGCCTTGCTGAGGTGTCTTGGTCAAAGGTGTGCATAGAAAAGCACCGCACGGCCAAACTTTTTCCCAGTAAATTTCGCAGCACCTGGAAGACATCTTCGGTCGGCATGCCTTGCACAATGTTGTACGAAACCACCGTACCCATGGGGGCCAGGCTGCGTAAAGCGTCGATCAGACTTTGCCCACCCAGATGGTCAAACACCAGATCAACGCCCTGTCCGTGGGTCAACTCCTGGATGCGTTCGTTCAAAGGGGTTTGGCCTGTACAGATCACGTGGTCAAAACCATGGTCCAGCGCGTAACGGCCTTTCACGTCGGTCCTGCTGGTGCCAACGGTTGTGAACCCTCGGCTCTTGGCGACTTGGCACAGCATGCCGGCCACGCCGCCAGAAGCCCCCGTAATCAATACAGAAGGATGCTCACGCTGCGGCAGTCCGGCCACACGCATCAATGCCAAAGCCAGTTGCAGATTGGGCAGGCTGACGGCATCGTCAAACGAGACGGCATGGGGCAAGCGATAAGGTGCCTCTTGCGCCACCACGATGGCTTGTGCATAGCAGCCGCCTCGTTGTTCCAGCTCTCTGGCGCTCACCAGAACACGGTCCCCCAATTGCCATTGCGCAACGCCAACACCGACAGCCTCAATTTCACCCGCCAACTCAGCACCCGGAATAGCCGGTAAAGGTGGCATCCATTTGTACGTTCCATTTCGAATCAATACATCGGGACGGCCAACACCAATCGCTTTGGCTTTGACTCTGACCTGCCCAGGGCCCGGCAGCGGATCGGGCAGATCCACCACCATCAACTGATCCGGTCCTCCAGGCACCTGGACTTGAACGGCCTTCATATTCAGGTTTGGGCAGCGATTGGGTTCACCAAGGTGCCGATGCCTTCGATTTCAACTTCACAGACATCACCGGGCTTCATGAACCAGGCCGGCTTGCGGCTCCATCCCACGCCTGCGGGCGTTCCCGTGGCGATCACATCGCCTGGCACCAAAGTGAAGATGGTCGAGGCATAACTGATGAGTTTGGCAATTGAAAAGATCATCTGCCCTGTATGGCTAGATTGCACGACTTCACCATTGAGGCGTGTGACCAACTTGAGTTGCTGGTTGGCTTGGATTTCATCGGCAGTCACCATCCATGGGCCAAAGCCACCGGTGGATTCGAAATTTTTGCCCGATGCAATTTGTTTCGCGTGAAATTGCCATTCTCGGATGCTGCCGTCGTTGTAGCAAGAGTAGCCGGCCACATGGTCAAACGCATTGGCTTCAGCAATATTGCGCCCCTCTTTGCCAATGATGACGGCCAGTTCGCCCTCCCAGTCCAGGGAGCCCGAAACTTTGGGACAGATGATGGGCTGCCCATGCGCCACTTGTGAGCGCCAGACACGCAAAAAGATGGGCGGCTCTTCAGACAATTCACGTTGCATGCCCGCAGCCAGGACCTCCTGGTGGTGATCCATGTAATTGCGCACAGCACAGACAATTTTTTCAGGCTTTGGAATGACCGGCAAAAAGGTAATGTCAGCCAGTTTGACGTCTGCACTTAAGTTGGCCACATCCTTATTGGCCTGGAGATAGGCGCCTGAAGCGATGTAATCCACCAGAGCGGGATATTGCGGCAAGGCCTTACCCAGGTCAACGATGGCGTCGGGGCCGATCAGGGCGCCCCAGGTTTCACGGCCTTGGTGAATAAAAGAGAGTAATTTCATGGTGAGTCCTTGAGTAAATAGGGGGTCAGTGTGCGTTGGTAAATTGGGCTTGCCATTGATCGATCGGCATGAAGCTAGGGTCACTTCGGCAAATGGCTTCGGTTTCACGCAGGATGGTGGCATCGTCTTGACTCAGGTCCAAGGGGTCGCCATGCGGCTGAGAAATGTAAAAAGGCATGTCCAGGTAAATTTCAACGGTATTGCCTTCGGGGTCTGCAAAATAAACAGACAAAGCATTACCGTGGTTCAGGGGCAGCAACTTGCTCGCGCCCAGGGCCACGGCTTTGTCTCTCAGGTCCCGCAATGACTGAATCGAAGGCACCGCGAACGACAACTGCATGACGGTACTGAACGTGGCCTCAACAGGGCGCCCACCAGCGATCACCAATTGGTGGTGCTGGTGCGGGCTGGAACTTAAAAAAACCAAAGGCGCTTTGAAGGTTTTGCCTACGCCCCGGTCTGTCTCGACCAGCCCAAAAACGCTTGTATAAAAATGCACCATCTTCTCAACGTCGGTCACATAAATGCCGAAATGAGAGGGTGTCGGTTGGCTGACGTTCAGCATGGAGGTCTCCTGAAGAAGAAGGTGATAAAAATTTATATGCGTTGTTTTGCTTGAAGCGCAAAGGCGGCCATGACATTTTTTTGCGTACTTGAAATATGTTCAGCCAGCAACACG
Source organism: uncultured Burkholderiales bacterium (assembly GCA_903916355.1). Taxonomy (GTDB): domain Bacteria; phylum Pseudomonadota; class Gammaproteobacteria; order Burkholderiales; family Burkholderiaceae_C; genus Limnohabitans_A. The sequence continues at coordinate 10,166 of CAIWWN010000125.1, forward strand.
GCGGCCGTTTCGACATCACGACGAAGTACCGCTTTCATCAAGGTGCGGTGTTCTTCATCCTTCTTTTTGGAGACCGTCCTGTTGCGTGCCGCAAAGTGACGGTATCGTTCCGCTTGGTCAAATAGACTCATGCTCCAGGCCAGTTGGCGCTCCGAGGGGCAAGCCGCAATCAAGGCCCTGTGAAAGTCCCTGTGACGTTGACTCCAATCCGCATCCAGAACGACAGGCCCGTGCGCAAGCCGGGATTCGATCTTTTCCAAGCGGTGAAATGAGGCCACGATCTGCGCCTCCCAAGCGTCATCTCCCAAGCGGATGGATTCGCGCAAAGCAGGTATGTCGAGCACCAAACGCATCTTTGTGATGTCGGCGAGATCCTCGGGCGAAATGGCGGTGACACGAAAACCACGACGCTCATCCGACTTCACCAAACCCTCTTGCACCAAACGACTCAGGGCTTCGCGCAATGGACTGCTGGAAAAGCCATACAGCGTTTGCAGTGCATCTACCTTGAGCTTGCTTTCGGGCGTATGGCGGCCCGAAAGCACGTCTTGGCGAAGGACATGGAAGGCTTGCTCAGAAAGAGTGGTGACAGTTTCTTTTTTATGCATGATTTTATTATTTTGCATAAAATTAAAATGATGCACACGGGTAATAACCCTGGTCGAACGAGAAAAACGCAAGCCGCAATGTATGAGGGATCGACTCGTCTGAAGTCAAGAAGCGGTGATGCCAGTCGAATACAAAACCCGCATAATATGTACAACCGCCTTTGGAGATACTCATCATGATTGAAGAAAATATTGATATTCAAACGGCCCAAGGGGCCATGAACACATTTGTCGTGTTCCCCGAAGAAGACGGCCCCCACCCGGTTGTATTTTTTTACATGGACGCCCCGGGCAAACGCGAAGAGTTGCACGACATGGCACGCAGACTAGCCAGCGTAGGCTATTTTGTGGTGTTGCCTAATCTTTACTACCGACGCAGCCGCGACTTTTATCTCAAAGAGCGCACACCCGAAGCCTTGGCATTGATGTTCAGCCACATGGCCACCTTGAACGCCCATACCACCCAGATGGACACGCAAGCCTTGCTGAAGTTTGTGGATCAACATGCCATGGCCGATCAGACGCGTATCGGGGCTGTGGGTTATTGCATGAGTGGCCCCTTCGTCATGTGGGCTGCAGCACAATTTCCCGATCGTTTCCAAAGCATCGCGTCCATTCACGGTGCCAACATGGCCAGCGCTGAACCTGACTCACCGCATTTGATGGCGCCTCAATTGCATTGCGAGTGCTACTTCGCCTGCGCTGAAATTGACAAGTGGGCGCCACCTGCAGACATTCAAAAACTACAGGTGTCTCTTTTAGCGGCCAAAGTGAATCACCGCATCGAGTGGTACCCTCAAGTTGAGCATGGGTTTGTATTTCCAAAACGGGACGGCATTTACAACGCACCGGCAGCGGAGCGCCATTGGGAACGTTTGTTCAGTCTGTTTCAGCGAACTTTGAAATCCCAGTAAGCCAAAGCTCACCTTGGCAACAAAAGACAGGCGCGCGCTCGAGGCCCCCTGATTGGAAATCAAGGCGCCTTGTGCCGGGGAATTTCCAGGGCCTCATAAAGAGGGATGATTTCTTTGCGAATGCGGGCGAAATAATGCGCATAAACCAGACTGGCACAAAGACCACAACTGGCACACAGGGCCAGTGCATTGGGGCTGCCGATGTCGTGCGCAATCCAGCCTGAGAAAAGAGAACCCAGAGGTGACATGCCTAAAAAGGACATCACGTAGAGGGCCGCCACTCGACCTCTTAACTCATCCGGAACAATGCTCTGAAGGACCGTGTTGGTCGACGCCGCGGTGAGCATCATGCACAGCGCAGAAATGAAAAGCATAGGCACAGCCAGCCACAATGAAGTGGCTTGCGAAAAGGCAATCAAGGCCAGACTGGCGACACCGGCACTCCAACCTATCACTTTGAACAAACCACGGATATGGGTTCGAGACGCCAAATACAGCATGCCGCACACGGCCCCCAAACCCGCAGAGCTGTAAAGCAAGCCCAAGGTTTGAGAGTCGCCATGAAAGCGTTCACGGGCAAACCAAGGCATGAGTGCACCATAGGACTGCAAGCAAAAACTGCTGACCGCCAACAGCACCAGGGCACAACGACTCGGGAAAAAACCATAGGCATAGCTCAGCCCGACCAGCAGCTGCCGAACCAAGCCAGCACTGCCATGGCGCACTTTGTGAGGCTCAATTGGCGTCGCATACAGCGCAGCCAAGACGGCAAAGCGCATGACCGAATTCATGACAAAGCTCCACACTTCACCAAAGGCCGCCGTCACCAAGCCGCCCAACATGGGGCCGATGAACCGCGCGCCATTCATCACGGTGGAGTTCAGCGCAATGGCGTTGGTGAGTTGCTGCCGATTGGGCAGGAGTTTGGAAATCAAGGCCTGCCGAGCAGGCGCATCAAAGGCATTGCCGATGCCCAATACCAAATTACCCAGCACCAGATGCCAAGCTTCAATCTGACCGCTGGCGATCAAAACGAGCATGACCAATGATTGCAACATCGCCAACAGATTGGTCGCATACAACACCCGGCGCACATCCCAGCGGTCAATCAAAACTCCGGCAAAAGGCGTAATCACAAGCAGTGGGATTTGCAAAGTAAAGGCCGACAGACCCAACAGCCAAGTGGAGCCCGAAAGTCGATAGACCAACCAACTGGTCGCAATCAGTTGCACCCAATTGCCAATTTGTGAAGTACCTTGCCCAATCAGGAACAATCGAAAATTCCGGTGCTCAAGGGCACGCAGACTGTTCGGCAACTTCATGGGGGAAATCCTAGGCAAAAGCAAATCGATGAGGACTTGATTTTAGGACGCCAGATAGATTTTGACCGCCTGACCGTTGACCTAATCAAGTTCCAGCTGTCACGCTGCGGACTGCCCATTCAGCATTCTTGCCCTTCAAATAGAACACCGAAGTAAATTGGAAAGCTTTCACCATGCCCTCCATCTGGCAAAAACCTGTCTCCGTCGAGATCCTGACCCGCAATCACCAGAACACGGCACCAGGCCTGTTGGGTATTGAATTTTTGGAGGTGGGCGATGATTTTTTACGCGCACGCGTCCCGGTCGATCACCGAACCCGTCAGCCGTTTGGCATCTTGCACGGTGGCGTTTCGGTGGTGCTGGCGGAAACCCTGGGCTCTTGTGGTGCAGCTTACTCGGCGCCGCCCGAGCATCGCGCGGTGGGATTGGACATCAATGCCAACCACATCAAAGCCACCAGTGAGGGATGGGTGACCGGCATTGCCCGTCCCGTGCACAGGGGCCGGACCACGCACGTGTGGCACATTGACATGCACAACGACGCAGGTGAATTGACCTGCGTATCTCGGATCACCATGGCGATACTGGCACCCAAAAACTAAGTCTCGCGTAACTGGCCCTGCGATGCTTCTGATTTAAGTGAGCATGCGAAGAAATTCAGTCGAATAACTCAAAAGTACTCAAGCCTGTATTTGGATTGTTTTTTAAATTTAAACCATGTCTAATTGATTTTTCACGTGCGATTCATTTTTGTCCTGACAATTTAGGAGAGCAAATTGCAAGCCACCGACACCCGAGACCCGAATTATTTTCATAAAGTGGTTGATTGTCAGTGGGCTTGCCCTGCTCACACCCCGGTTCCAGAATACATCCGGCTGATCGGGCAAGGCCAATACACCGATGCGTACATGGTCAACTGGACATCCAACGTATTTCCTGGAATTTTGGGGCGCACCTGTGACCGACCCTGCGAGCCGGCTTGTCGCAGATCTCGCGTCGAAGAAAACAATGGCGAAAAACCTGAGCCCGTCGCCATCTGCCGACTCAAACGCGTCGCGGCAGACTTTAAAGATGACATCTCAGACCGCATGCCGACGATTGCTGCATTCAATGGCAAAAAAATAGCTTGCATTGGCGCCGGCCCGGCATCGCTCACCGTGGCAAGAGACTTGGCGCCACTCGGTTACCACGTCACCATTTTTGATGGCGAGAAAAAAGCAGGCGGATTCATTCGATCGCAAATACCCAAATTCAGATTGCCTGAATCTGTGATCGATGAAGAGACCGGTTACATCCTGAATATGGGCGTTGATTTCAAAAGCGGTCAGCGCATCGACTCCATGAAATCCCTGATGGGCATGGGATTTGATGCCATTTTTGTGGGCAGTGGTGCCCCTCGCGGAAGAGATCTGGATATTCCAGGAAGAGTGCAAGCCAAAACGAACATCCACATCGGTATCGATTGGTTGGCCTCGGTTTCTTTTGGTCACATCACCGAGGTCGGGAAAAAAGTCATTGTTCTGGGTGGTGGCAACACCGCGATGGACTGCTGCCGTTCAGCCCTGCGGCTTGGCAGCAGCGACGTGAAGGTCATCGTGCGCAGTGGCTTTGATGAAATGAAGGCCTCGCCCTGGGAAAAAGAAGATGCCATTCACGAAGGCATTCCGATCATCAACTTCCATGTGCCCAAAACTTTTGTGCATACCGATGGCCAATTAACGGGGATGACTTTTGAGGTGGTCAAGGCGGTTTGGGATGAGAAAGGACGGCGCAAACTGGTCCCCACAGGCGAGCCCGATGTGCACTTCGAATGCGACACCGTTTTATTGGCGGTGGGCCAAGAAAATGCTTTTCCATGGATTGAAGAAGAATGCGGCATTCAGATGAATGAGTGGGGTCTTCCCGTTCTGAATGAAAAGACATTTCAATCCTCTGCCCCGCAGATTTATTTTGGCGGCGACTCGGCATGGGGACCTAAAAACATCATCACCGCTGTAGCGCATGGACACGAAGCGGCGGTGTCGATTGATCTGTTTCTCCAGCGCCAAGACGTGGCCATTCGGCCGGACCCCATGACGAATCTGATGTCGCAAAAAATGGGCATTCACGAGTGGAGCTACCACAACGATGTGTCCAACGACACGCGGTTTAAGGTGCCATGGGCGAATGCAGAAAAAGCCCTGGCCAGCATTCGCGTGGAAGTGGAACTGGGCTTTGATGCCGCCACCGCTTTCAAAGAAGCGCACAGGTGCTTGAACTGTGATGTGCAAACTGTATTCACCACTGAAACTTGCATCGAGTGTGACGCCTGTGTCGACATCTGCCCCATGGACAGCCTGACGATCACCCAGGGCGGTGACGAGGCCGACTTAAGAGGCCGACTGAAAGCACCGGCCACCAATTTGACGCAAGATTTGTATGTGTCAACGACCTTGAAATCCGGAAGAATCATGGTCAAAGACGAAGACGTTTGCTTGCACTGTGGACTGTGCGCCGAACGCTGCCCCACCGGGGCGTGGGACATGCAGAAATTTCTGCTCAACACCGCCAAAGCAGGCTGTTCAGCCGACGCCAAGCCAAGCACCCCCAAAATCGCGGAGGTCTCATGAAAAATACAAAGGCAGTCAACGACTTCGTCATTAAATTTGCCAATGTCAACGGGTCGGGCTCAGCATCTGCCAATGAGTTGTTTGCCAAATCCATCTTGCGCATGGGCGTGCCTGTCAGCCCGCGCAATATTTTCCCTAGCAATATTCAAGGACTTCCGACTTGGTACGAGGTACGCGTCTGCGAAAAAGGCTATCTGGGACGGCGTGGCGGCATTGACATGATGGTGGCCATGAATCCCCAAACCTGGGATGCCGACCTGGCAGAAATCTCACCCGGCGGTTACCTTTTTTACGACTCCACCCGCCCTATTCCTGCATCTCAATTTCGCGATGATCTTTGTGTCATTGGTGTCCCCCTGACAGAAATCAGCAACACCAATTACACCGACCCACGGCAACGCCAACTCTTCAAGAACATTATTTACATTGGCGCGCTGTCGGTTCTTTTGAATGTCGACCCCCAAGAAATCACCAAGCTCTTTGCCGAGCAGTACAAGGGCAAAGAGCAACTGCTCAACTCCAACATCCGAGCCCTGAATCTGGGCCGTGATTACGTGCTGCAAAATCTGCCCCACCCTATTGGATTGCAAGTCAAACACGCAGATGCGGTGGGCAAGCAAATATTCACAGACGGCAACAGCGCCGCAGCGTTGGGTTGTGTGTATGGCGGTGCCACGGTCGCGGCTTGGTATCCGATCACGCCGTCTTCATCGGTGGCGGAAGCATTTCAGAAATACTGTGAGAAGTTCAGAATCGATCCGAATACCCGCCAGAATCAATTTGCCATTGTGCAAGCCGAAGACGAGTTGGCATCGATTGGCATGGTCGTGGGGGCGGGTTGGAACGGGGCTCGGGCCTTCACCACAACATCGGGCCCAGGGGTTTCGCTGATGACCGAGTTCATTGGCTTGGCCTATTTTGCAGAAATTCCAATCACCATCATCAATGTCCAGCGGGGCGGCCCTTCCACAGGAATGCCCACCCGAACGCAACAATCAGACTTGATTTCCTGTGCCTATGCCTCTCATGGTGACACCAAGCATGTCTTGCTGTTCCCGATGGATCCGTATGAATGTTTTGAGCATTCGGCCACCGCCTTGGACTTGGCCGATCGCTTGCAAACACCGATTTTTGTCATGACGGATTTGGACATTGGCATGAACCAACGTTTATGCGCCCCATTTGAATGGGATCCTGAACGCAAGTTTGACCAAGGCAAAGTGATGACGGCCGAGGAGCTTGAAGCCGGGAAAGACTTTGGGCGTTACAAGGATGTTGACGGTGACGGTATTCCTTGGCGAACACTGCCTGGCACCCACCCGACCAAAGGCAGTTTCTTCACTCGAGGCACCACCCGCGACCCTTATGCGCGGTACTCCGAGCGCGGCCCGGACTACATCTACAACATGGAGAGGTTGATACGCAAATTCAAAACAGCGGCCACCCTCGTGCCTCAACCCCTCCTCAGACCCGCCCCGGAAAAAACGCCCTATGGTGTGATTTATTTTGGCTCTACCACGCCCGCGATGGACGAGGCATTTGATGTGCTGAACGCAGAAAGTCTATGGCTTGATGGTTTGCGCCTGCGCGCGTTCCCGTTTCCGGACTCGGTTGCCGACTTCATTCATGCGCACCAACAGGTGTTTGTGGTGGAGCAAAACAGAGATGCGCAAATGCACACCCTGCTGGCAACTGAACTCGAATTGGACGGTACCGCCTTGATTAAAATTTTGCACTACGACGGCACGCCCATCACCGCGCGCTTCATTGCAGATGCGATTCGCAAGCATCTGAACAAGGCCAAACAAAATCAACCCCAAGCACCTCAGGAAATGACGGCATGACCTACATCACCAAACCTGCTCTGCACCATCCCACCCTGGGGTTGAACAAGGTCGGCTACACCCGCAGAGACTATGAGGGACGCGTATCCACCTTGTGCGCGGGCTGCGGTCACGACTCCATCTCAGCGGCCATCATTCAAGCCTGCTGGGAGCTCGACATCGAACCGCACCGCGTTGCCAAGCTTTCTGGCATTGGGTGCAGCTCCAAAACACCGGATTATTTTTTGGGTGCTTCACATGGATTCAATACGGTCCATGGCCGCATGCCGTCTGTGCTCACAGGGGCCAACTTGGCTAACCGTGACTTGCTTTACTTGGGCGTTTCTGGCGATGGCGACTCGGCCTCCATTGGCTTGGGTCAATTTGCCAATGCCATGCGCAGAGGGGTGCGCATGGCTTACATCGTTGAAAACAACGGTGTTTATGGTTTGACCAAAGGACAGTTTTCAGCCACAGCCGACAAGGGTTCCAAAAGCAAGAAAGGCACCATCAACAACGACAGTCCGATTGATTTGGTGGGCATGGCTTTGCAATTGGGTGCGACCTATGTCGCCAGAGGCTTTTCTGGCGATAAAGAGCAGCTTGTTCCATTGATCAAAGGCGCCATAGGCCACGGCGGTGCGGCGTTCATCGATGTGATCAGTCCTTGTGTCGCCTTTAACAACCACAGCGGCAGCACCAAAAGCTACGACTATGTGCGCGAGCACAATGAATCGGTCAGCCGCATTGACTTCATTCCCCGGCGATCAGAAATCACCGCCGATTACGCCCAAGGTGACGCCATCGAAGTCGAGCAACACGATGGCAGGATTTTAAAATTACGCAAACTGCATCAGGATTACGATCCCTGCAACCGGTATGCTGCTTTGAACTATATGAACGAACACCATGAACGGGGCGAGGTTGTCACGGGCTTGTTGTATCTGGATCCGCATGCATTGGATTTGCATGCGTCACTCAACACCAGCCACAAACCGCTCAATACATTGAGTGAACGGGACTTGTGCCCTAGCCATGCAGTGCTTGAAAAAATCAATGCTTCATTGCGTTGAGCTCCATTCAACACACCCTGCTGCACCCAGCCTATCGCATCGACAATGTCGTTTATTTCGCCGCGCCCATGACCCAGTGGCGCATGCGTTGAAGTGAGCCCCACCACCCTTCCACACGGAGAATCCATTTCAGCGCCGATGTGGGCTTGAACAAGACCCAGGCACAGCATGCAATGGCTGAAAGCGTTGAATGTTGTCTCGACCAGCTTGTCGCTTTTTCAACGAGGCCCAGAATAATCCATGGCGTTCGAATGGTTTGCATATCCTGAGCCAGAGAGTCTCGCAACAGAGAACTGCGCATCAAGAGACGCTGTTGGCGTAAAAAAAGATCCACGTTTTTCATGAAAATTCAGGGCTGCACACGATGCTGGTCTTTTTGGAGTTCACCCGTACTGGCGTTGAAAATGCCAGAGGGGCTTTTCAATCGCGTTCGCGACTGTTGCAGCAACACCATGCCAAGACCAAGGCACAGCGCGGAGACCGAGGCCATGGCGGCCAGTCGATACCCATCCCAAAACAACAGAACGATGAAGACGCAAAGCAAGCCAAGACCTGTGCTTAAAAAGATCATCGCGACTGCCGCCAAGCAAATGCCATCGAATAGTTTTCGCTTTTCCAACTCTAATTCAGTCCCCAGCAGTTCTAGCCTGACATGAAGCAGTTCCAATGCAGTGGCAGCCCCTTTGCGCAATGAGGCAAAGAGTCCTGCGCGGCGGTCATCATCACGCATACCCGCCCCCATTCAGCGGCGACTGAGCAACAGGCCCACGATCAAACCTACGCCCGTCGCAATGCCAACGGACTTCCATGGGTTCTTGTTCACATATTCATCCGTGGCGTCTCCTGCTTCTTTCGCTTTTTCAACGGCAATATGTTGGAGGTGATGCAGTTCTTTGGTGGCTTGGTTCAAACGCAAAGTCATGCGCTCGCGAATCCCATTCGCCGCATCACCCACTTGATCTTCTGTCATCCGAAGTAATTCTTCGGTATCGTTAATCACTGTATGTAATTCGTTCAGTAATTTATCTTTGTCCGCCCATTGCATATGTGGCATTTGAAACCTCTGTGTCTGAAGTGAGATTCAAATATACAAGTGCTAATTAATGTTCGATTTGATCCGTATCAAGAACAAACGATTACGGCCTCAGTCCCATTGGAAAATTTCCGACACCTCAATGGTCTTATTACCGCCGTCATTTTCTAAGGTGTGAACACAAGCCAATATGTTGAAGTCCGCCTCCGATTTCCATGGGTTAAAGACGGCGATCAGTGCCGCACTGAAGGGCTTTGCGGCCTGGACCTTATTCAGGCTTCACGTCTGCGGTCTTGATGACCTTGGCCCATTTGACGATCTCTTCGTCCAAAAATTTGCCGGCTTGCTCGGGCGTACTGCCCACGGATTCAATGCCCAGTGCCTCAAACCGCGCCTTCAATTCGGGCGAGCGGATGGCTTTGGCTGTTTCCTGAGACAAGCGATTGACAATGTCGCGAGGTGTGGCGGCAGGCGCTAGGAACAAAACCCAGGTTGAGCCTTCCATCGCGGGTCCACCGGCTTCCACCACCGTAGGGATTTCGGAGGCGCCCAAGATGCGCTTGTTTGAAAACACCGCAATGGGTTTGATCTTGCCGCTGCGCACATGGGGCATCAAGGCGCTGGCGGTATCCGTCAGGACTTGCAGGCTGCCGCCCATCAAATCGCTCAAAGCGGGGGCCGTGCCTTTGTAGGGGACGTGCACCATGTCCGCACCGGTAACTTGTTTGAAAAGCTCTTGAGTCAGATGGGCTGCAGCGCCCACCCCAGAAGAACCAAACGCCACTTTGCCCGGATTGGCTTTGGAGTAGGCCACCAGTTCTTTCACATCTTTGAAGGGCAAATTGTTGTTGGCCACCATGACCAAAGGCGCAATGCCCACCAAAGACACGGGCGCAAAGCTTTTCACCACGTCATAGGGCAAGCGGCCGGCATACAAAGTGGCATTGGCTGCGTGGGCGCCAATGACCGTCAAAAACGTGTAGCCGTCGGGGGCCGCACGGGCGGCCAAGTCGGCCCCCAGAATCGAGTTGGCACCTGGTTTGTTTTCAACAACGATGTTCCAGCCCGTTTGTTCCTGAACCTTTTGAACCACCATGCGCGTCGCGTTGTCGGTGATGCCTCCGGGCGTGTAGGGAATGATCCATTTGATGGGTTTGGAAGGCCAGTTTTGGGCACTGCTGAAGGGGGACCACGTCATGACGCCAACGACGACCATGATCTTGAAAAAATGCGATGAAAACATGCTTTCTCCTTTGTAGTTATCGAGTCAATTCTGAACAATTCAGGGTATTACGCCCTGCTGGCGACTTCAGCTTGCCGCCAAGTGATGTGGCGTGATCAGGTACTTGGTGCCGGTTGCGCGTTGGCCATAGGCGGCAATGACGTCAAGATCCAATGCCTGAGCCAAGGAAATTTGTTTCGAGTAGGTACTGGCAAAGGTGGTCTTGAGTTCCGCAGACACCCGCTCGCGCAGTTTCTGTGCATCGGCTTCACCGATGCGCTGCAAAAAGGGGGTCAGCAGCCACCCGCCTATGCCCCAGGCAAAGCCGAAGTTGCGGCTGATTTCAGTAGGTCGCACGTCCAGGCCGCCATAGATGTACACCTGTTTGTGGGTGGTAGAGCCATACCGGCTGTACACCGTGGCCGTGCGGTTCAGCGCCGTTTCCATACAACTCAAAATTTGACCTGCCAGTTGGCCGCCACCCGTGGCGTCAAATGCAATGGTGGCACCCGTCTCGACAAGCGCCTGGGTCAGGTCCGCCATGAAGGTGGGCAAGGAGGTATCGCACACAAAACGCGCGCCCATGCCCTTGAGGAGTGCCGCCTGCTCGGGTTTGCGCACGATGTTGACCAAATCGATACCGTCTTTGAGGCAGATGCGGTTCAGCATCTGGCCCAGGTTGGAGGCCGCCGCCGTGTGCACCAGGGCTTTATGACCTTCGCGGCGCATGGTTTCGACCATGCCTAAAGCGGTGAGCGGATTGACGAAAGAAGAAGCCCCATCTGCGGCGGTCGCGTCCGCGGCTAAGGCGATGCAGTTGGCCGCCTCCAAACAGCGGTACTGCGCGTACATGCCGCCGCCGATCATGGCCACGGTTTTTCCCAGCAACGCTTGCGCCGCGGGCGAAGACCCGGCGGCGACCACGGTGCCGGCCCCTTCATTGCCCACGGCAAGAGACTGGTCCATCCGACCCTGCATGCTCTTCATCAGCCGCTCAGGAATTTGCATGGTCACGACCGGGTGGGTGGCCGTCCCCGTCAGGACCCGGCTGGCAATGTCAGCCGCACCAAAAAGCAGGCCAATGTCCGAGGGGTTGATGGGTGTCGCCTCGACGCGCACGACGACTTCATGAGGCGCTGGCGAGGGGATGGGTTCATCGACCAAAGACAGTTCCAACTCGCCGCTGGCTTTGACGAGGGAGCGCAGTTGCAGTCCCGTGGTGGTATTGAGCATGACAATCTCCGATTAGTTTATTCATTCTGGCGCGGGCCAAGATTTTCAGTGTGTCTGAGCAAACTGAAAGGGCATGTCACGTTTGCGCAGAATTCAGTTGTCGAAGGCCTTGGGCGGTGTGAATTTCGACTCCCCCATGACTTTGGCTGCACCGGTTGTGTCACTCAGGAATTGAAGCAGCAAGGCGTTGACCGCTTGCGCTTGTTCCTGTTGGACCCAGTGACCGGCACCGGCCAGGGTCTGGCAAAAGCGCATGTCGGTACAAGTCACCTGCATTCGCCCAAACGCACCGGGAGACTGGTAGATCCCCCAGTCGGAGGCCCCTGCCACAAAGGCGCTGGGCACGGTGATGCGTTGCCCACTGAATTGGGACAACTTGATAAACTGATCCCGGTCCGTCGAGCAGCGGTACCATTGCAGTCCGCCCTGAAAACCGCGCCTTGCATATTCACTGACGTAGACCGCCAAGTCCTCATCCGGCAACCAAGTGCAGGCCTGAATGGCGGCTGGCAAAGGCATAAAGGGCGCCACGGCTTCGGGCATGGTGGCATGCAAAGGCATGACGTAGTAATGCGGCAAGCTGGCCAAGACCTCGGCTTTCCACGCCGCCAAGGGGGCGGGTTGATTGGGTGGCCAGTCCGCGCTTTTGACATGGTAGTAGGCGCGCAGAAAGTGGTGCAAACCTTGTGGGGCATGCCACATGTCCATGTTGGCTTGGGGCTGTGCGTAGTACCACTGGTAATGCACCCGACCAGGGGCGAGGTCATGCAATGCATTGACTTCATGCGTCAAGGTCTCATGCACTTGCGCCGCAGTGGCCTGGTCAGGCGGGCCGCCAAAAGGCGCGCTCATCATCACCACGCTGCGAAACACATCCGGCCTGGTCAAGGCGCACCATGCCGCCACCGGCGAGCCGAAATCGTGACCGATGACGGCGTGGACATGGCTGTGACCCAATGCCTGCACCAGGGCCAGTGCGTCATCGACCAGATGCAACATGCCGCTGGCGCGCCAGTCGCCTTCGTAGCGGTCATCGCTGCCGGTGGTTCGCCCATAGCCGCGCTGGTCCGGGGCGACCACATGAAACCCTGCTTGCGCCAGGGCCACGAGTTGATGCCGCCAGCTGTAGGCCAATTCTGGAAATCCATGCAACAACAGCACCAGCGGCTTGGGCGCTGCGCCAGCCTCCGGCTGTCCGGCTTCGAGCAAATGCATCTGCAAGCCCGTCGTGAGTTGAAGGGTTCGAGACTGAACACCCTCTGGCAAAGGCAGATTGGCAAGGGTGGGCATAAGTGAAGAGCCGATTTGGGCGAGTAGAAAAAGCGGTCAAACAATCCGGGTTTTGTGTCCTGCCCAATACGCATCGCGCAGCACGCGCTTATAGAGTTTGCCTGTGGGCAGTCGCGGCAGTTGCTCGGTAAAGTCAATCGAGCGCGGACACTTCATGTGGGCCAGATGTTGGGCACAAAATGCCATCAGTTCCTGAGCCAATTCAGCACTCGGGGCCACGCCTGCAACGGGCTCAATCACGGCCTTCACCTCTTCGCCAAAGTCTTCATTGGGTATGCCAAAGACCGCTGCATCGGCCACCTTCGGGTGGGTGACCAACAGGTTTTCGCACTCTTGCGGATAGATATTGACACCGCCGGAGATGATCATGAAGGTCGAGCGGTCGGTGAGGTAAAGAAAACCGTCATCGTCCACATAACCCATATCACCCACCGTACTCATGGTGCCGTCAGCCGAGCGCGATTCGGCTGTGCGCGCCGAGTCGTTGAAATACTCAAACGCAGCGCCGGACCTGAACCACACTTCACCCGACTGGCCTTTGGGCACCGGTTGCATCTGTTCATCCAAAATGCTCAGCTCGCCAAACAAAACCCGTCCCACCGTGCCGCGGTGCGCCAGCCATTCAGCGGAATCACAGGCGGCAAATCCCAGTCCCTCGGTCGCGCCGTAGTACTCGTGAATGATGGGCCCCCACCATGCGATCATTTGGTCCTTGACGATCGCCGGGCAAGGCGCGGCAGCGTGAATCGCGATCTTCAGCGAGGACAGATCGAATTGGTGACGCTCGGCATCGGGCAACTTCAGCATCCGGCTGAACATGGTGGGTACCAGCTGGGAATGCGTGACCCGGTAACGCTCGATCAGCATCAGGTATTGCTTGGGGTCGAAGTGCTCCATGATGATCGCAGTACCGCCATTGCGAATCACCAAGCTCACGTTGGCCAAAGGGGCCGAGTGATACAAAGGCGCGGGCGACAAATACACCATGTTCTCTTCGCAGTGCCACAGCTTGTTGAGAAAAGAAAAAAGTGGCATCAACGAACTGGGCGGCTGGTCTTCCAAAGGCCTGAGCACCCCCTTGGGGCGCCCCGTGGTCCCCGACGAATAGAGCATGGCATTGCCCAGCGACTCATCACTGACGGGCGTGCCGGGGAAATTGGCCACGGCTTCAGAAAAATCACGCCAGACCAAGCCACTGTTGCTGTCACTGGCCGGCAACGCCGAGTCAGCGTCCACAACCAAACACAGCTTGACTCGCGGGCAATCCAAGAGTGCTTGTTGCGCCACCGCCAGACGAGACGCAGAAGTCACCATGACTTGTGACTCACTGTTGTTGACGATGTAAGCCACCTCCTGCGCCGTCAGAAATGAGTTGATGCAGGTGTAATACAAACCTGTGCGTTCTCCAGCCACACAAGATTCAATGAAGCGATGGTTGTTCTCCATGAACACGGAGAAGTGGTCCAGCCGTTTCAGCCCCTGCCCGCGCAATAAGTGAGCAAGTCGGTTGCTGCGTTGCTCCAGATCACCATAGGTGACGGTCAGTCCGGTGGCCGCCATGATGAAAGCGGGTTTGTGAGTGTTCTGAACTGTATGACGCCCTGGGTACATGGCCTAGCCTTTTTATAAGGATTAACGAACTTTGCCTCCACCGAACCGATGGTTGCGCAACCGATTCAGTGTCACCAATGTAACGGGGTAAAGCACTTTTGTACCTTGGGACAAACGCGTGCCCTGTACAGCTTGCGACAGGGTAAGGCGGTCGCCCTTTTGCGCACGAACAGCACCCGCGTTCTGGCATGCAGGGTCAATCGCAAGTACAGTCCACAACTGTTTAGGGTTGTAGGATGTCCACCCGCGTAGGCAAGCCACGTGCATCCCGATAATTCGTAAGGGTGGGCGTCGTACAAGCCCCGAGGGAGGAAACCGCGGGGCAAGCGAGTGCCCCGATCAGA
>CAIWWN010000126.1 GCA_903916355.1 uncultured Burkholderiales bacterium
TGACGAACGACGTACCGAAGGCATTGCCGACCTTCTCGGCATCGTGCTCACGGCTCGCGCAGTAGTCGTTCAGCTTTTGATGAATCGCGCGCTCTTGTACGGAGTACGAGGCCAGAAGCGCTTGGAGCTTGCGCTGTGCATAGAGCGGCTTGCCTTCCGCATCGACCAGATCGCTTTTGAGACGGCGAATCATCACCTGACTCAACTGCTTTTCATCCGGCAGGATGTTTCGGGCGAAACGCTGGTCGTCCAACAACTCCAGCAGCGAAGTGAAGGATTCGGTGTAGCCGTTGTGTGGAGTGGCCGTCAGAAACAGGCGATGCTGAAAGTGCGGACTGATGAAGCGGATGAAGCGTGTCCGCTGACTTTCCAGTGCATAGTTCGCGCCGGCAGCCGGGGCGATGTTGTGAGCTTCGTCGACAACAAGCATGTCGAATTTGCGTGGAAAGCTAGTATGCGCCGGCAGAACATCGCGCATGGCACGCAATCCTTCGCCGCTTTTGACCCAATCCATGGAAGCAATCAGGCGTGGATGCGAAGTCCAGGGATTGGCGTGAATGCCACGGTCTCGGCGCAACTGCTTGATATAGGCTGTGTCGACGACCCTGAAATCAAGGCCAAACTTTTCCAGCATCTCCACGCGCCACTTTTCTTGCAGCGACGCCGGACAGATGATCAGGACGGTGCGGGCACGGTGCCGCAGCAACATCTCCTGGATGACGAGACCGGCCTCAATGGTCTTACCCAAGCCGACGTCATCGGCAATGAGAAGATTGACGCGGGCCATGTCGATGGCGCGAACTAAAGGGTCAAGCTGAAAATCCTCAATGCTGACACCACTACGGAAGGGTGCTTGCAGAAAGCCTCTATCGGCATTGGTGGCAGCACCCCAACGAACCGCGTCGAGAAAGGCTTCAAGGGTGTCGGAGTCATCTTGGCCGGTGATCGAAGGCAGACCAGCGCGTTCGATAATTTGTGCCCCCGGTTCAATCTCCCAGATGACCTCAAGCTCCTCGCCTAGCCCGTCTTCGTCGATGGATGAGAGCGTGACTGAATTCTGCTGTGCTGAAGTTGAAGTCAGTTTTGACGATGTCACATCCGCCACAACCCACTGACGCCGACGTACCTCAACCAACTGGCCAGGCTCGGGGCGGGCACGGTAGGCCTGGCTATTCAGTGCGTTAGAAATTTCCATCCGGTACCGTATTCCTATTCAGTAAGTTATTTGTCCGCTGCCACACGGTCAGCAGACCAATTATCTGGTCATGTTTGTGTCGCTAACGTGGCAAGATGGGAGTTGATGCTGCGTGCGATGGCACGACCAAGATCAACGGGAACAGCATTACCGATAAGGCGCCCTAGAGCCTTGAAGCTGACTTCCCCGTCATTTGGAATAAACGAGTAGTCACGCGGGAAGCTCTGAAGGATTGCCGCTTCTCTTAATGAGATTGCGCGATCCTGCTCCGGGTGACCAAATCGACCATTTCCGAAGCCGTAGCACTGCGTTGTCATTGTTGGGGCTGGCTTGTCCCATTCCATTCGCCCGTAGACTCCAGGATACGTCCTACCGCTTTCGGCTCGATGACAGTCGGCCACTAGATGTTCCGGCCAGTCACGCCATGTCCCGCCTGGCTTCGAAACTTTGATGCGTTTCAGATTTTTGTCCGACAAAGTGGACGAAACGTGCAACTTGTCTCGGGGGGCTGCTTCGCCAGCGCTCAATGCACGGAGGCGACCAATCGCCTGTCTTACAGTCTTTGGTTTGTCGAGCGTTGGCCCGGTCATTTTAATTTCGCCATGTCGTGATGCCAGTAGCACCATGCGCCGCCTGGTTTGCGGCACTCCATAGAGCGAACTATCTACGACATCAAACCAAACGTTGTAGCCGAGTCGTTTCAGCGTATCGACGAAATCGTGGAATACCTCATGTTTTGCCACAGTCGGAACATTTTCCATTGTGATGACATCAGGACGTACACCTTTTGCCAAACGAGCGAATTCATACAGCAGTCCCCATTTGCCATCTTTGCCATCAAGTTCATAACGCTGTGCGTAAGTTGAAAAGGGCTGGCAAGGCGCGCAACCCGCGAGAACCGTGATGTCTGCATCCCCGAACAGATCTTTCAATTCAGCGGTTGTTACTTTGCTGATGTCACGCTCTACAAATCGCGCCTGATTGTTGGCTTCATAGGGGAAGCGGCATGCAGGGTCCAAATCAATACCTGCGGTAACAGGCAGCCCCTCAAGCACAAAGCCATGCGTTAGCCCGCCAGCTCCGCAGAACAAATCGACACAAGAAATCTTCGTCATATTAAATATCCTCTTTTCGTTTCGACTGCCATATGAAGCAATTGAAACAAGTCATTAGGCAAGTCAATCATTGCCTCGACTTTCGCTTTCCGCTGCGCCGCCAGACCGCACCCACTCATCCACCTCTTCCGACTTGAACTTCCAAAGCCGGCCGATGCGGTGCGCGGGCATGTTGCGTTTACTAATCCAAGCGTAAACGGTGTCCTTACTGACTCCCAGGTACTCGGCGATCTCTTCCACCGACAACCAGCGATCTGACATGGCTTGAATTTCCATAAAAATGCGTAATAAGGGCAGTTTCTCAATGATCTCATAAAACCTGCTTGGTGTATAGGATTAGAGCCTGTTAGCCATGGTTTCGTTTGATCTAAGGTGATTTAGTAAGCTCAGCCGAAGGATGTAATCGACTGCAAATCCAACGCTCTACGCTGCCCCATTGACCCGCTCCGCTACATGCAGTCCCCCAAGGCCCAGCATGCCGAGCGTGAGCGTGGCCAGCGGGCCGATGTCCAACGACGGCAGATTAAGTGGATGACCGAGCGAGGCTGCCACCGCATTCGTCAGCGGCCCACCCACAAAATTCCACGCGTACCCCGCGACGCACACCCAGCCCAAGCCACCGCGCCAGTGCTGCAGCGGGTCCGTGCTTTGTGCCTCAGCCTTGTCGATATCGGTCTGCGTCTGAAGTAGCGCGAGCGATGCGGCCAGTTTTGCCTTGTCCTCCTCCGTTTTGTCGGGGAAGAACATGCCGATGATGCCTTTGGCGGCTTCTGCCGCAGTGCCGATTCCAGAGATGTCCATGGCGATCTCCTTCAGGCTCGGCAGACGGCCGGCTCACAGCTAGGCGCCCATTGGTAGTCGACGGTGTGCTCGCCAGTGCCGATGAATTCAATCAGTTGCGCCAAGGTCGCACGGCTGTTGAGAATGGCCATTTGCGCGCTTCCGTCATCATTCGCCAACGCTCCGTAGCGGCTGCCAACCAACGTGCATCCATGCACTTGTGTTTCCATGCCCTGCGACACGTCCCCCGCGAAATTGCCGCAGTGGATCAGACAGTTCTGGCGGCCATGCTTGTCTTGCAGACGCAGCACATCGCAGTCGAGATGATCGGAATGCCAAATCGAGGCGCTGTAGCTGTCATCAATGATGCAGGAGATGCCAGGCGTGTTGTCCTGCCACGGCAACTCCAACGTTGCGCAGGCAAAGGTGTCGCCAGCGGGATTGGTAACGACCAGATCGCCAGGTGTGCCA
>CAIWWN010000127.1 GCA_903916355.1 uncultured Burkholderiales bacterium
CCAAAGCAGCAGCAGCAATGATGGCGGCCAAAACGAGAGACTTGTTCATGATAATTTTCCTTAACAGGGGATAAAAAACAATTTCCGGAAATTGTCAACGCAGCTTGCAAAGTACTTACAAAACAGCAGTGACAGAGCGAAAGCACTCGAGCTCTTTCATCTCAGCCTTGGATTATAGGGGTTTTTACGCCCCTTTTCAGAGCACCATTATTTTTTGCAATCCATTTGATTGCTATGCCGCCTCATCGGGGTGCATCCAGCCGTCATCGCACCAATCGGCCAGCAGCGCCTGCGCCTGCGTTGACAACTGGCTGACGGCGCGCTTGTCCAAGCGCCTGTCGTTTGACAAACGCCGCAACAGCTGCGCATCACGGCCACCGGCCTTGAAACTTTCCCCATTGATGAAAATATGGTGCGCGTCATGCATCATCCGGGTACGCCGATCCAGCACCACCGCTTGCGGCCAGTGCAGCTGCCGCTCGGCCTGGCTTTCAAACCAGACTTGGGCTTTGGGCTCGGTCAGGTACTCGCCCAGCAAACAATCGAGTAACTGAGGGTCTTGCAAGGCTTTTTCCACGGCGGCCCGGGCAAACTCCTGCAAAGGCAATGGAATCGCTCCGGCTTGCGTTACCGCGGGCTGACGGGGGTCGCGGTACACCTTATCGCCCACGGCCTCCACCGCTTCTTCGGCCAAACCGGCCAACAACTCGCGCGCCAACTCACCGGTGCGCGGGGCGCGAAAGCCCATGGAGTAGGTCATGCACTCGCCCACCGCGTCGCCGTCGTGGGCATACAGCGGCGGCAGGTACAGCATGTCGCCGGGATTCAAAACGAACTCTTCTTCGTACTCGAAATGGGCCAGTATTTTCAAGGGCACGCCCTCTTCCAAGCGCAGGTCTTTTTGCCGGCCAATGCGCCAACGCCGCTGGCCATGGGCTTGCAACAAAAACACGTCATAACTGTCAAAGTGTGGCCCCACGCCGCCGCCGTCGGTGGCGTAACTGATCATCACGTCGTCCATGCGCGCATCAGGCACAAAGCGAAACTGCTGAGCCAGTTGGTGCACCGCTTCATCGTGCAGGTCCACGCCCTGCACCAGCAGAGTCCAGCCCGGCTGTTTGAATGGCGGCAAAGCTTTCCTCGGAAAAGGTCCTTGTTTGAGCGTCCAGCCTTGCGGCTTGCGCACCACCAGGCGTGACTCCACGTCGTCTTGCGCGGCCAGGGCCAGCAGCTCGCTGCGGTCCAGCAAGGGGCGAAAGCCAGGAAGGGCTTGGCGAATCAGCAAAGGCTTTTTGTGCCAGTGGCGTTTCATGAACTGGTCGGGCGAAAGCCCGCCCAGCAGGCAAAGAGGTTGTGATGTGTCCATGCGACAATTCTCCTATGGAAATCACTCAACAATGCGTGGTCGCACTCACGTGGACCCTGAAAGACACCCTCGGCGAGACTTTGGACGTGCTCGAAGAGCCTGTGGAGTTCTTGGTCGGCGGCCATGATTTACTGCCCAAAATCGAAGCTGCTTTGCAAGGCCACGCCCAGGGCGCCAAGGTCGATTTGCACCTGGAGCCTGAAGATGCGTTTGGCGATTTCGATGAAAATTTGCTGTTTCTGGAGCCGCGCGCTGTGTTTCCCGCAGAGATCGAAGAAGGCCTGACGATTGAAGGCAGCGCCTTGCCTGAAGGCACGAACCCCGACGCGCCCCGCAATGTGCTCTACACCATTACCGAGATTTACCCGGAGCATGTGGTGCTGGACGGCAACCACCCCTTGTCCGGCATTGCCCTGCGTTTGCACCTGAAGGTGCAAGCCGTGCGCGAAGCCACTGAAGATGAAGTGGGGCAAGGCAGTTGCGGCACGGGATTTTTCAAAGTCGAGATCGGCGGCCATCACGAACCGGCCGACCCCAACCGCTTGCTGCACTGAACCACTGCGGTCCCGCTAGGCCCGAGCACTCCAATCGCTTGAGGCGAAGGCGTGCAGCGCCTTATTTTTTGCCAGTCGAGCC
>CAIWWN010000128.1 GCA_903916355.1 uncultured Burkholderiales bacterium
ATTGGCGATACGACCCGACAGATCCTTGTCTGCCAGCAAGATATTGACTTCACGGTTGAGCTTGTTGATGGCCTGTGCGGGCGTGCCCTTTGGTGCAACGATAGCGAACCAGCCCACCATATCGAAATTGCCCAATTTCTCGGCAAGTGCCGGCACGCTCTCCCAGCCAGCCACCCGTTTGGCCGAGGTCGTCGCGATCACGCGCAATTTGCCTTGTTTGGCCAATTGCGCAGTAGACGCCAAATCCGCCACCATCGCGTCGACATGCCCACCCATCAAATTTTGCGATCCGACACCCACGTTGGCGTAAGACACCAAGTTGGCTTCCGCCTTAGATCGGGCGTTGAACAATCGCGCAATCATGCCGCTGAATGTTCGGGGGCCTTCATTCCCTAGTGAAAACTGACCGTTGGAAGCTTTTGATCCGGTGCGCGGCAAACCTTGCCGTTTAGGGCAGGGTCAAGAGCGCGGACGGCAAGGCCGTCCCTGTGCTGGTTTTAGTGTGGTGTCCGTTGTTGCTCAATGTACTGGCGGATAACCGCAATAGGTGCGCCACCACAGCTACCCGCAAAGTAGCTGGGCGACCACAAGGCGTTACCCCACAACTTTTTGGCAATGCTCGGGTACTTCTTTTGGCGAATCATGCGACTGGACACGCCCTTGAGACTGTTGACCAATACCGACACAGAAACCTTGGGCGGATAGCTCACCAGCAGGTGCACATGGTCGTCCTCCCCGTCGAACTCAACCAGTTCCGCTTCAAAGTCAAGGCAGACCCCGGCGAAGATCGTGCACAGGTCATCAATCACCTCTTTGGTGAAGACACCACGGCGGTATTTGGTCACGAAGACCAAATGAACATGCATAAGGAAAACACAGTGTCTTCCGTGGCGAATTTCGTTGTTATTTCTCATAGACCAAAGTATAATTTAGCCATGCAACGCTTGCAAGCCTTTAAGTTCGAGCTCATGCCCAATGGTGAGCAGCAGCGCGATATGCGCCGTTTCTCCGGGGCGTGCCGGTTCGTCTATAACAAGGCGCTTGCATTGCAGAAAACTAATTACGAGGCCGGCGGTAAGTTCGTTGGCTACGTGGCTCTGGCGAAGTCGTTGACCGACTGGCGCAATGGGACTGAAACACCGTGGCTCAAAGATGCACCTTGCCACCCGTTACAGCACGCGCTCAAGGACTTAGAACGTGCCTACAAAAACTTCTTTGCCAAACGCGCTGACTTTCCACGCTTCAAGCGCAAAGGAAGCGGCGAGAGCTTTCGCTACCCGGACGCCAAGCAGTTTGAAATCGACCAGGCTAATAGCCGCATCAAGTTACCAAAGCTGGGATGGGTGCGTTATCGCAACAGCCGGGACGTTTTGGGTCAAGCGAAAAACATAACGATCAGCCAGTCAGGTGGCAAGTGGTACGCCAGTATCCAGACTGAGCGCGAAGTTCCCCAGCCGGTGCCAACGGCTACGACGGCCATTGGTATCGACGTGGGCATTGCCCGTTTCGCCACGATGAACGATGGCAGCTTCATTGCCCCGCTCAATAGCTTCAAGAAACACCAGCAACGGCTGGCCCGCTACCAGCGGCGCATGAGCCGCAAAGTCAAATTCAGCAACAACTGGAAAAAGGAAAAAACCAAAGTACAAAAGGTTCACACCTGTATCGCCAATGCCCGCAAAGACTTTCTGCACAAGACCACTACAACGATCAGCCAAAACCACGCGCTCGTCTGTATTGAGGATTTACAGGTTCGCAATATGTCCAGGTCTTCCAAAGGCAATAGCGAACAGCACGGCAAACGGGTCAAGCAAAAGGCTGGACTCAATCGCTCCATCCTGGATCAGGGCTGGGGTGAGTTCAGGCGGCAACTGGAGTACAAAATGGCTTGGAACGGCGGCATCTTGCTGTCGGTCCCGGCGCACCATACCAGTCAGACTTGCCCTTGTTGCAGGCACGTCGCCAAAGAAAACCGGCTTAAACAGGCTGAGTTTTTTTGCGTCGATTGCGGCTATACCGAAAACGCCGATGTGGTCGGCGCAATCAATGTTTTAGAGCGCGGACAGCGCTTGTTAGCCTGTGGAGAGGACGGCTCTGGCCGGGATCGCAAGACCCCGACGAAACCAGCCTCAGCGAAGCAGGAACCCACCGAAGCGACTATGCACGAGGTTTCTCATGCGTAGCACCGTAGGAATCTCCCTCCTTCCCGCGCAAGCGGTGGCCGAAGGCCAAGGTGGGGGAGGATGTCAAGCACCGCTCGCGAACGTCTACGACCAAGAGGCCTGTGTCTGCGGCAATGCTTTGCCCGGATCAAAAACTTCTAACTTATCTTGCGAAGACAGCATTTGGTTAAATATCACCAAGTTAGTTCCGCCCTTTGCCATACTTGATGTAAACAAGATGCCCTTGGCTCCAGAAGCGATCACCAAGTCTCCAATGACCCAACTCGGCGGCTCAATACGCTGGTTAAACCAGAGTTCGCGCCAGTCGCAGTAAAAGTCCTCCCAAATAGGCTCCCATTCGGATGCGCTGTAACCGAGTGTGAAATCAACCACTGGGCCTAGCGCTAATTGGTAGCTGGCCAATGTGCCGGGGGGAAGAAGCGTTGATACCTGCTGGTACTCCTGAATAGCTGTAGCAGTTTCCATAGACAGATAAAGCGCCTCAACCCCCTGGCGATTTGCGCGCCCACCATGTTTGCCAGCACCCGCCCCACTGGTTGGAGCTACAGCCCAACGAGGCACATGCATCCGGTACGCCGTTACATCGGTCAGTGCGGTCAACTTCATCCTGCGGCACCCCCTTCGAGCGAACTGACATAGCGCAGTACATCTTCGGTGCGCCCTTCAGTTACCAACTGCTCTGCAGTTTTGTAGCCAAATGGCGGCAATGGTTCGTTGCGGTACCAAAAAATGGAGCGGCTAACATCGCCTGACAGATCATGGGCCGCTCGCATTACTCGCAAGGCCTCACGCAAATATTTCTGGACACTCTCCGACGCAGGTGCACGACTGATAGTGTTTCGATGAACGTGCGCCTGGGTGGCAAGCGTCTGAATATCTATGCTCAGCACGTCGCCGAATCGCTTGGGTGAAAGCGTGGATGCCCCCGCATCCTGGTCACGCAGGAAAGCGATAAAACCATCAAAGCCATGGCTGAACGCTGAAGAAAATTGAAGCGCGGTTGTTTGCATATATTGGCTCCCGACAAATAACAATGCACTAATTATGCACTATTTACGCACATTTCGCGCACATGAGATTTTTACGGCCAGTTGCTCGGCGATTTGGTTCATATCTGCTACCGCTGACCGAAAACTGACCTGGTCAATATTCGATCAGCCCCATAAACAGGTACGAATCAGGCTTGGTCGTACTCGCCTATCCATTCTTTCGTCCCGTCATCCATAGCCGGGGCCTGGGATCGCCCGTGTTCTTGGGCAGACTCACCGCCCTCCTCGCCTTGGGATTTTTTGGGGCCGAAGGTTTCGATGTGGCTCGCCAAAATCTCCACTGTGGGGATTCGCACGCCCTGCTGATTTTCAAAAGCGCCGTACCGCAGACCCCCCTCTATATAGACTGTGCGGCCTTTGTCCAATTTCTGGCCTGCCCATTCGGCTTGGTCACCTAACAAGGTGACCCGGTGCCACTGCGTTTCATCCTCCCAATCGCCGCTTTGTTTATTTTTGCGGCGGCTACTGGTTGCCACGCTCAAAGTGGCCACGGCTTTTCCGGCGGGTGTGTATCGCAGCTCAGGCGCGCGGCCCAGGTTGCCAATGATCAGAACTTTATTGATTGAACTTGTCATGAGAACTTATATGGATGCCTCCCGGGTAGCAAGAGAAATTTGTGTCGTGTTGCGAAGAAGTCGGCTGCTCTCTTATATCCGGCCTTGATTGCGTGGTCCGCCTGGTTTCCCAGACTCGCCCGCTGGCCCCGATGCATATCCGCTGA
>CAIWWN010000129.1 GCA_903916355.1 uncultured Burkholderiales bacterium
CCCTTAGAGCATGCCTAGTGCGCAAAATAAAATTCAAATCGTGGACACCCATGAAACCTCTGAAACCCTTGCAGTTACTCGCTTGCAGCGAGTTGGCTATCAAATAAACCGGACACTACTGATTTCTATTAAATTCTATTTTTATCCAATGGAGTGCGATGCAGTCCGGTGGCATGCGCCACCCGCGCGAGATGGGTGTGGCCGATGTGGAAGCGTTTTTATCCATGCTGGCCAATGAGCGCAGGGCAACTGAATGCGGCAGCGCCAGCACGCTGGACGCACTACTTCAAGCTTGATCGATTGATCAGCGCGTTACAACCGCACAGGAATCCCACGCTCCCGCATCCGCGCTTTGGCCTGCTGAACCGTGTACTCGCCGTAGTGAAAGATGCTCGCGGCCAGCACCGCGTCGGCGCCACCGAGGCTCACGCCGTCGGCCAGGTGGTCGAGGTTGCCCACGCCGCCGGAGGCGATCACGGGCACAGACACAGCGTCGCTCACGGCGCGCGTCAGTTGCAAATCAAAGCCACTCTTGGTGCCGTCGCGGTCCATGCTGGTGAGCAGGATTTCGCCCGCGCCGTACTCGGCCATTTGCGTGGCCCAAGCCACGGCGTCCAGGCCCACGTTTTTGCGGCCACCGTGGCTGTACACGTCCCAACCCGGCCCCATGGGCAATCCGTTGGTGCCGATGCGCTGTTCGTCTTGCGCCGTGCGGCGTTTGGCGTCGATGGCCACCACGATGCATTGCGCACCGTATTTGGCCGAGGCTTCGCGAATCACCTGCGGGTTGGCAATCGCGGCCGAGTTGAAGCTGGTTTTGTCGGCACCGGCGTTGAGCAGTCGGCGCACATCGTCCACGGTGCGCACACCGCCGCCCACGGTCAGCGGAATGAACACTTGTGAAGCCACGGCTTCGATGATGTGCAGGATCACGTCGCGCCCATCGCTGGTGGCGGTGATGTCCAAGAAAGTCAGCTCGTCGGCGCCCTGCTCGTTGTAGCGGGCCGCGATTTCGACCGGGTCACCGGCATCGCGCAGTTCCACAAAGTTCACGCCTTTGACGACACGGCCTCCGGTAACGTCCAAGCAAGGAATGATGCGTTTGGCCAACATAGAAAAATCCAATGATTTAAGAGCGCTCTAGCGGACGAGGGTCTTGCAAGACGGTGAGCCGTTGCCAGCCTTGCCAAGTGGCTTGGGGCGAGACTTTCACCGGCGCATCCACCTGCGCCGCTTCAACACACAGCATGTGCTGGTAGCCGTCTGCGGGCAGGTCGGCCATGCGCGCGCACTGCGCTGCGCCAGGGTTCCAGACCACGCTGTTGAACCAGGTCGGGCTTTGCTCAATCTGCAAACGGTTTGCGCCGTCTTGCAGCAACAAGGGTCGGCTTGTGGCATCGTAGACGCGATCAAACTCACCGTCAAAACGCAATTCGGGCGCGGCTTGGGCGTGCACATCGGTCAACGAGTCCCACTCGGCTTGGCCTTGCAAACCGCGCAAGCTCGCTTGGCCAATGTCGTCCACCGCCAAGTAAGTGTGCAAAGCACCGGTCATCTCCAAGGACTGGGTGTCGCGGTTTAAAACTTTGAGCGTCATCAGTACACTGCGCGGTGTCAACTCGATGATGAACTGGGCTTCAAAAGCCTGTGGCCAGTGTGCGCGGGTGGCAGGGCTGTCTGACAGCACCAGGGTCAGGCTCACGCCTTCAGCGGTGGACTCGGTCGCCTTCAGCGCCCAAGGCAGATTGCGCGCAAAGCCATGCTTGGGCAAAGGCCCGCGTTGATTGAATTGCGGAAAACACACCGGTACGCCGCCGCGGATGGCGGCATGGCCGTCCATCACACTGTGGGGGCTGAGGTACAGACGTTCGCGATCTTGGGACACCCAAGACAGCACATGCGCCCCATGCAAAGCCACCCGCAGTTGATCGCCGCAAGGCAGGGTCAAGGTGTGGGTCGCCAAGCCCGGAAAAGTTTCAACCATTGAGATCGTCTGCGCGTTGCTGGGCCAGAGCAAAGTCCAGGTCGCCAGAGTACACGGCGCGACCACAAATCACACCTTCCACGCCCTCTTCTTCCACGGCGCACAGTTGCTCGATGTCGGCCATGTTGGACAGGCCGCCCGAGGCGATCACGGGAATGGTGAGCGCCTGCGCCAGCTTGACGGTAGCGTCAATATTGATGCCGCTGAGCATGCCGTCCCGCCCAATGTCGGTGTAGATGATGGACTCGACGCCCCAGTCTTGGAATTTTTTCGCCAGGTCCACGACTTCGTGGCCCGTGAGCTTGCTCCATCCGTCGGTGGCGACTTTGCCGTCTTTGGCATCCAGGCCGACAATGATGTGACCGCCAAAGGCAGTGCACGCGTCTTTCAGAAAGCCGGGGTTCTTCACGGCGGCGGTGCCGATGATCACGTAACGCAATCCACTGTCGATGTATTTTTCAATCGTGTCCAGATCGCGAATGCCCCCGCCCAGCTGCACCGGGATGTCGTCGCCCACGGCTTTGAGGATGGACTTGATGGCGGCAAAGTTTTGCGGCTTGCCAGCAAATGCACCGTTCAAATCCACCAGGTGCAATCGACGCGCGCCCTTTTCAAGCCAACTGCGCGCCATGGCAGCGGGGTCTTCGCCAAACGTGGTGGCCTGTTCCATGTCACCTTGTTTGAGGCGAACGCAGTGGCCGTCTTTGAGGTCAATGGCGGGGATCAGAATCATGGCAATTTATATGCAGGTTGAAAAATCAGCGGCAAACGGAGGTGACTCACGGCTGCCAATGGAGAAAATTACGGAACAAAGCCAGACCTTGGTTGGCGCTTTTTTCCGGGTGAAACTGGGTGGCAAAAATATTGTCCAGGGCAATCGCGCTGGCAAAACGGCCACCGTAATCGGTCTGCGCCGCAGCATGAACGGGGTTGCTGACCTGGGCATAAAAGCTGTGCACAAAATAATACCAGCTGCCGTCGTCAATCCCCTGCCACAAGGGGTGATTCGGCGCGGTTTGCCAAACTTGGTTCCAGCCCATTTGCGGCACTTTGTAGCGGGTGCCGTCAGGCTGGATTTGCCCCGCCAGATCGAACTTGATCACATCGCCGGGGATCAGCCCCAGACCGGGCGTGTCGCCCTCGGCGCTGTGGTCCAGCAGCATTTGCATGCCCACACACACGCCGAACAGGGGTTTGCTGGCTGCGGCCTCCAGCACCGCTTCCATCATCCCTGAGTCACGCAGCTCGCGCATGCAGTCTGGCATAGCCCCTTGCCCCGGCAACACCACGCGGTGCGCATCGCGCACCACCTGCGGGTCCGAAGTGACCGTGACCACGGCGTGGTCGACCGCCGAGGCGGCATGGATCACCGCCTGCGCCACCGAGCGCAGATTGCCCATGCCATAGTCCACGACAGCGACGCGGTTGGTGCTCATTTCAGAGTGAGCCCTTGGTCGACGGAATCACACCGACCGATCGTGGATCCAGCTCCAGGGCCATGCGCACCGCGCGCGCAAAAGCTTTAAACAGGGTTTCGCACTGGTGGTGTGCATTCACGCCTTTGAGGTTGTCCATGTGCAAGGTGACCAGCGCGTGGTTCACAAAGCCTTGGAAAAATTCGTAGACCAACTGCGTGTCGAGCGTGCCCAACATGCCAGAGGTGAAATGCACGTCCATTTCCAGCCCCGGACGACCGGAGAAATCAATCACCACGCGGCTCAAAGCTTCGTCCAAAGGCACATAGGCATGGCCGTAACGGCGAATGCCTTTTTTGTCGCCCACAGCCTGCGCCACCGCTTGACCCAAGGTGATGCCAATGTCTTCTACCGTGTGGTGACCGTCGATGTGCAGATCGCCTTCGCAAGCAATGTCCAGATCGATCAGGCCGTGGCGCGCAATCTGGTCCAACATGTGGTCCAGAAAACCAATGCCGGTGGCGAGTTTGGATTGGCCCGTGCCGTCCAGATTAACGGCCACGCGGATCTTCGTTTCGGCCGTCTGGCGGGTGACTTCGGCGGTGCGGTTCATAGAGATTCCTTGAGAGCAGCAAGCAGCAGCGTATTTTCTTCGGCCGTTCCCACCGTCAGGCGCAGGCAATTGGCCAGCAATGGGTGCATTTTAGAAACGTTCTTGATCAGCACCTTGCGGGCCTTCAGGCCGTCGAAGGTTTTGGCTGCATCGGGCACGCGGGCCAAAATCATATTGGCTTCGCTGGGGAACGGCGTCACGCCGGGCAAGGCCGCAAGCTCTTGCTGCAAGCGGGCACGCTGCGCGCGCAGGTCATTGGCCTGGGCCGCGAACACGTCGGCATGCTCCAGCGCAAACAAAGCGCATTCGTAATCCAGCACGCTGATGTTGTAGGGCGGGCGCACTTTGTCGATCTCGGCGACCAAGGCCTTGGGGCCGATCATGTAACCCAGGCGCACACCGGCCAGGCCGAACTTACTCAGCGTGCGCATCAGCAGCACATGCGTGTGGCGCGTGATGCGGTCGATGTAACTTTTGCTGGCAAACGGCTGGTAGGCCTCGTCCATCACCACCAGGCCCCCTTGTGCGCCCTGAGCCAACACGATTTTTTCAATCGTCTCGTCATTCCACAGGTTGCCGGTGGGGTTGTTCGGATAGGCCAGATACACGATGGACGGTTTGTGCTTATCAATGGCGGCCAGCATGGCGGCCTCGTCAAGCTCAAAGTCAGCGGTCAGGGGCACACCATGGAAAGCCAAGCCTTGCAACTGCGCACTCATGGCGTACATCACAAAACCCGGCAACGGCGCCAAGACCGAAGCGCCAGGCACATCGCAGGCCAGCGCCAGCAAGGCAATCAACTCGTCAGAACCGTTGCCCAACATGATGTCGTAGCCCGCAGGCATGCCCGCGTACTGGGCCAGCGCGTGACGCAAGTCGTTCACGCGGCCATCAGGGTAACGGTTCAGGGCCAGCGCGCCCAGGCGCTCACCCAGGGCTTTTTGCAACTCAGGCGGCAGACGGTGCGGGTTCTCCATCGCATCCAGCTTGACCATGCCTGCCGACTCTTGAATCGCATAGGCGTGCATGGACTGCACGTCTTGGCGAATACGTTGCATCAACAAAGGACTGACATCGGTGGTCATACAGGCTTTCGCATAACAGGCACAGGGTTCAAACGCAGCTCAGCGGCGCGGGCATGGGCTTGCAGGCCTTCGCCATAAGCCAACTCGGCGGCAATACGGCCCAGGGCTTGTGCCCCTTGCTCGCTGACCTCGATCAAGCTGGAGCGTTTTTGGAAATCGTACACGCCCAAAGGCGATGAGAAGCGCGCCGTGCCACTGGTGGGCAGCACGTGGTTCGGGCCAGCGCAGTAGTCGCCCAGCGACTCGCTGGTGAAGGCGCCGAGAAAAATCGCGCCGGCATGGCGCAGCAAGGGCTCCCAACGGTGCGGCTCTTGGCTGGAGACTTCCAAATGCTCAGGCGCAATACGGTTGCTGATGGCGCAAGCCTCTTCCATGCTCCGCGTCAAAATCAAAGCGCCGCGGTCGTTGAGCGACTTGGCGATGATTTCGCGCCGCGGCATCTCGGGCAACAGGCGGTCGATCGACGCTTGCACCTGCGCGATGTAAGCCGCATCGGGGCACAGCAAAATGCTTTGCGCCAACTCGTCGTGTTCGGCCTGGCTGAACAAATCCATCGCCACCCAATCGGCGGGCGTGGTGCCATCGGCCAAGACCAATATTTCGCTCGGGCCTGCGATCATGTCGATGCCCACGGTGCCAAACACGCGCTTTTTGGCGCTGGCCACATAGGCGTTGCCCGGGCCGGTGATCTTGTCGACTTTGGGGATGGTGGCCGTGCCGTAAGCCAGCGCCGCCACGGCCTGCGCACCGCCCAGGGTGAACGCACGGCTGACACCGGCGACACAGGCGGCGGCCAGCACCAAGGGGTTTCTCACCCCTTGCGGCGTGGGCACCACCATGATGATTTCTTGCACCCCGGCCACATGGGCGGGAATGGCGTTCATCAGCACCGACGACGGGTAAGCGGCTTTACCGCCGGGCACGTAAATGCCCACACGGTCCAGCGGTGTGACTTTTTGGCCCAGCAAGGTGCCGTCCTCGTCGCGGTAACTCCAGCTTTCACCCGAGGCTTTCTTTTGGGCTTCGTGGTACTTACGCACCCGCGCTGCAGCCGCTTGCAAGGCTTCGCGTTGCACGCCCGGCAGGCTGTCCAGCGCAGCTTGCAATTCAGCCTGGGTGATTTCCAGCGCCTTCAT
Organism: uncultured Burkholderiales bacterium; assembly: GCA_903916355.1. Lineage (GTDB taxonomy): Bacteria > Pseudomonadota > Gammaproteobacteria > Burkholderiales > Burkholderiaceae_C > Limnohabitans_A. The sequence continues at coordinate 6,234 of CAIWWN010000129.1, forward strand.
GTCGGTGGCTTGCAGTCCATCAAAACGCTGGGTGTACTCCAGCACCGCCGCATCGCCGCGCTGTTGCACGTCGGACAAGATGTCGGCCACGCGCTGCTCGATGGCGGCATCGGTATCGGCAGACCAATGCAGGCGGGCCTGAAAGGCCGCTTCAAAACCAGCATCAGCTGTGTTCAGTTGCAATGGTTTGGCTTGCAGGCCCATCGAGTCCATGTACTTCAGTCTTTCTTCACGGCGCCGGCAAAGGCATCAATGATGGCGCGAATTTCTTTTTGCTTGAGCTTGAGCGCGGCCTGGTTCACCACCAAGCGTGAGCTGATGTCCATGATGCGCTCGACCTCAATCAGGTGGTTCGCCTTGAGCGTGCTGCCGGTAGACACCAAATCGACGATGGCATCGGCCAAGCCGGTCAAGGGCGCCAACTCCATGCTGCCATAGAGTTTGATCAGATCGACGTGCACGCCTTTTTGTGCAAAAAATTCACGCGCAATGCTGGTGTATTTGGTCGCCACGCGCAAGCGTGAACCCGAGCGCACGGCGCTGGCATAGTCAAAGTCGGCGCGCACGGCCACGCTCATGCGGCACTTGGCAATATTCAAGTCCAGCGGCTGGTACAGGCCCAAACCGCCGTGTTCAATCAAGGTGTCTTTGCCGGTCACGCCCAGATCGGCGCCGCCGTATTCCACATAGGTCGGCACATCGGTCGCACGCACCAAGACCACGCGCACATGGGCTTGGTTGGTGGTCAAGATCAATTTGCGCGAGGTCTCAGGGTCTTCGAGCACCTCAATGCCCGCGGCTTTGAGCAGCGGCAAGGTTTCGTCAAAGATCCGTCCTTTGGACAGGGCAAGCGTGATCAAATTAATTCTCCAAGCCGCACGTCACTTGACGCGCTCAATGTCAGCACCAATGCTGCGCAGTTTTTCTTCCATGCGGTCGTAGCCGCGGTCCAGGTGGTAAATGCGCTCCACACAGGTCTCGCCCTCGGCCACCAAACCGGCAATCACCAGCGATGCGGATGCGCGCAAATCGGTGGCCATGACGGTGGCGCCAGACAGTTTTTCAACGCCCTCCACCACCGAAATTTTGCCGTCGATCTGAATGTGCGCGCCCAAGCGCACCAGTTCGTTCACGTGCATGAAACGGTTTTCAAAAATCGTTTCGGTCACTTTACTCGACCCTTTGGCGATGCAGTTGAGCGCCATGAACTGGGCTTGCATATCGGTCGGGAAACCCGGGTACTCGGTGGTGCGAAAGCTTTGCGCTTTCAAGCGGCCCTGCGAGCGCACACGCAAAAAGTCAGCGCCGGCTTCAATGCTCACGCCGGCATCGCGCAGTTTGTCGACCACCGCATCCAGATGGTCCTCGCGCGCATGGCGCAGCACCACATCACCGCCGGTGGCCGCCACGGCGCACAAAAATGTCCCCGCTTCAATCCGGTCGGCCACCACCTGATGCTGGCAACCGTGCAAACGCTCAACGCCTTGAATTCGAATTTTGCTGGTGCCGTGGCCTTCAATCCGGGCGCCCATCTTGATCAGCATTTCGGCCAAGTCCGGAATCTCCGGCTCTTGCGCGGCGTTTTCCAAAACAGTCTCACCTTCGGCCAGCGCTGCCGCCATCAAAAAGTTTTCAGTGCCCGTCACGGTGACCATGTCGGTGGTGATGTGCGCGCCGCGCAGGCGCTTGAGGCCCGGCGCCAAGCGGGCCAGCATGTAGCCGTGCTCGACGGTGATCTCGGCACCCATGGCTTGCAAGCCTTTGATATGCTGATCCACCGGCCTCGAACCAATCGCGCAGCCGCCCGGCAAGGATACTTTGGCGTGCCCAAAGCGGGACAGCAGCGGCCCCAAAGCCAGCACCGAGGCGCGCATGGTTTTCACCAATTCATAGGGCGCTTCGGGGTTGTTCAAGCTGCCGGCCATGAGCTGCACCGAACCATCGGCGCCATGTTCTGCGCTCACGCCCATGTTGCGAATCAGCTTGAGCATGGTGGTCACGTCTTGCAGGCGTGGCACATTGGTCAGTGTCACCGCTTGATCGGTGAGCAGGGCTGCGCACAGCTCAGGCAAGGTGGCGTTTTTGGCGCCCGAAATCGTCAGTTCACCTTGCAGGGAGCGACCGCCCCGAATAATCAGTTTGTCCATTTTGAATTGCGTCTCAGCGCTGTGATCAGTGTGCCGCGGTGGCCCACTCAGCCGGTGTATAGGTCTTCATCGACAAGGCATGGACTTCGTCGGTGAGCATTTTGCTGCCCAAGGTGGCATACACCCGTTGGTGGCGTGCAATGGCGCGCTTGCCCTCAAACTCAGAGGACACCACCACCGCTTGCCAATGGCGTCCGTCCCCCTCGACCGTGAGATGGGTACAGGCCAAGCCGGCGGCGATGAGCGATTGGAGTTGTTCAGCGGTCATAAGTTCAGCTGCGGATTTTGTAACCCGATTGGAGCAGTTTCACCGTCACGGCGCTGACGACCAGCAAAGCCGAGCCCACGACCGCCAAGCTGAGCCAAGGCGAAACATCGCTCTGGCCAAAAAAGCCATAGCGAAATCCATCGATCATGTAAAAGAAGGGGTTCAGGTGGCTGACTTGCTGCCAAACCAAGGGCAGCGAATGAATCGAATAAAACACGCCCGACAAGAAAGTCATGGGCATGATCACAAAATTCTGGAACGCCGCCAACTGATCAAACTTTTCTGCCCACAAGCCTGCGACCAACCCCAAGGCACCCAGCAGGGCCGCGCCCAAGACCGCGAAAGCGATGATCCACACAGGCGCGGCGTAATGCAAGGGGGTGAACCAACCGGTTACCAAGAACACGCCCAAGCCCACCGCCAAACCACGCACCATGGACGAGGCCACGTAGGCAAAGAACCAGCTCCAATGCGACAAAGGGGTGAGCAAAACAAACACCAAAGTGCCCATGATCTTGCTTTGAATCAGGCTGGACGAGCTGTTGGCAAAGGCGTTTTGCAACACGCTCATCATCACCAAACCCGGCACCAAAAAGGCGGTGTAGGGAATACTGTCGTAGACCTTCACTTGATTTTCAAGAACATGGCCGAAGATCAGCATGTACAAGACGGCGGTCAACACCGGCGCAGCGATGGTCTGGAAGCTCACCTTCCAAAAGCGCAGCACTTCTTTGTAAAAGAGGGTTTGCCAGCCGGTCATGATGCAGCTCCTGACATGACTTCCAAAAACACGTCTTCGAGATCGGCTTTGCGAATTTCAACGTCTTCGGCTACCAAGCCGGCTTGGCGCACGGCCGCCAAATACTGTTCGATCTCCATGGCGTTTTGCGCCGGAAACTGCACAATGCGGCCGGTGATGCGGGCCTTGGCCGCCAACTCAGCGGGCAAAGGGGCATCGATTTTAAAGCGCAGCACATTGCTGGAGGCCGACTTGAGCAGCACGGAGGTGCTCTCCAGCGCCACCACGCGGCCTTGTTTGAGCATGGCCAAGCGACCACACAAGGCTTCGGCTTCTTCCAAATAATGGGTGGTCAGCAACACGGTGTGACCTTGTTTGTTCAGTTTGGCAATGAACTGCCACAGGGTTTGGCGCAGCTCCACATCCACACCGGCGGTGGGTTCGTCCAGCACGATCACGCGCGGTTTGTGAACCAAGGCCTGGGCCACGAGTACCCGGCGCTTCATGCCGCCAGAGAGTTGCCGCATATTGGCGTGGGCTTTGTCGGCCAAACCCAAGCTGTGCAGCAACTCATCGATCCAATCGTCGTTGTGCTTGACGCCGAAGTAGCCCGACTGGATTTTCAGGGCCTCGCGCACCGAGAAAAAAGGGTCAAACACCAACTCTTGCGGCACCACGCCCAGCAAACGGCGGGCCTTGGCGTAGTCGGCCTGGACATCATGCCCATGCACCAACACGTGTCCACTGCTGGCCAATGACAGACCGGCCAAGATGCTGATCAAAGTCGTTTTGCCGGCCCCATTGGGGCCTAAAAGGCCAAAGAATTCACCCTCTTCAATGTCAAAACTGACATGATCAAGCGCCTTCAACGAAGCCCCACCCTGCGACTTGGCGGGGTAGATTTTAGAGACAGATTGGAAAGATAGGGCTGGCATGGAAAAGCGCTATTTTACGTGCTAGCCGGCACGGATCGGCGAAAGCCGAAAATCAATCTTGCTCGCCGGGCACGCTCAGGATCAGGTCAGACACCCCATACACCACAGCCAATTGACGCAGTTTGTCCGGCATATGGGCCACACCGAAGCTTTTACCCACCGCCAAAGCCTCTCGCCGGCATGCCAACAACACCGCCAAAGCCGAGGAGTCGAAATGCGCCAAACGCGAGGCGTCGGCAATGATCTGGCGCGTTTTGTCCTGTTTCATGGCAAATACCAGACTCTTGAGCCAATCGCCCGCGCTGTCATGGGTTAACTCTTGGGGAAAGTTCAGGGGGGCCATGGTGCAAATCAGGTTTTTTTGTTGTTGGATTTGTTGCGTTCAGCCAAGCTGTTGATCAAACCATCCATGCCGCCATTGTTGATCTCTTTGGTAAATTGTGACTTGTAATTTTCGATCAACCAAATGCCCAACACGTTCAGGTCGTAAATCATCCAGCCTGCGCCCTCACCCGGTGTTTTTTCCAGACGGTAGTCCAATTGAATGGGGTCGCCACGGCCTTTGACTTCGGTACGGATGACCAAATTCTTCTCGTCAATGTCACCACGCAGGGGTTTGACTTCAATCGTTTGATCGCTCACTTGGCTGAGCGCGCCAGCATAGGTGCGCACCAGCAACAACTTGAATTCGTCTTGCAAGCGCTTTTGCTGCTCAGGCGTGGCTTTGCGCCAACTGGGGCCTGTGGCCAAAGCCGTCATGCGGCGGAAATTGATGTGTTGAACCAACTTGGTGTCGACCAATTGCATGATCTTGGCCACATCACCGTTCTTCAGGCTTTTGTCTGCCTTGACCGCGTCCAGGGTTTCCACTGCCACACGCTTGATGAAGGCATCGGGCGCTTCGTCCGCGGCCACACTCAACAGGGGCCAACTCAAGCCCAAGGCGCAAACAGCGCCCAATACACGAAGACCAAAATTTTTGCGGTTCATAAAAGAGATCAAGAAAGAATACCGGCACGACTATACGCAGTAGCGTGACCTAAAAGGTTTAATTTTGTAAAGATGCGCCGCGACAACACGCCCGTTCGGCAGGAGTGTGATTTGACCAGCTCAACGGCCCAAATCGTCGTTGGGATCCTCAACATCGCGCTCCATCGGGGGATTGCCGTCGTACAAATCATTGCGCCGCTTTTGCAAATAGGCATCCCGCGTGAAGGTGTAAGGGTCGAGCGACGCCTCTTTGACGGCATCCATGATCTTCAGCAAGCCCTCGCGGGTATCGGTCAATTTCAAGGCCAACGCGGCATCCCGCTTCTTAGACGAAGCCGATTGCCGCGACACATCACCTTGCATGTCCACAGGCAAGGCGACGGCATCGCGAATGGTTGAAGGGCCGAGCAACGGCAGAACCAAATAAGGACCTTGCGGTACGCCCCAATGCCCCAAAGTCAGCCCAAAATCCGCCTTGTGCTTTTCAATACCGTAGTCCGTGGCCACATCGAACAAGCCCCCCATGCCCAAAAAAGTGTTCATGCCCACGCGCAAAGCGGTATCCCCGGTGGCTCTGAATTTGAGTTGCGCGGCGTTGTTGGCCAGCGACCAGACGTCGCCCAAATTACCAAAGAAATTACGCACCCCGGTGCGCACCATGCCGGGCACGACTTGGGCATAGGTTTGCGCCACCGGCTTGAGAACCGCCGCATCCACCACATCATTGAAGCCCGTGACTTTGCGGTTCATGGTTTCGAAAGGATCGCGTGGATCGGCGTTCGCCATCGGCGCTGTCGCGGCGCAGGCTTGCAACATCACCAACAACAAGCCCAGGCCGAGGCCACGCCATCCGCGCCGCACTCGGTGGTCAGTCGCATGGGACAACAAAGTCTGTTCTCGCATCTTCATTTACCCGTGGTCGCAGGAGGTGTCGGGTCCGCGGCCTTGTTGTACAAAAACTGGCTGATCAAGTTTTCCAACACCACTGCAGACTGCGTGCTGCCGATTTTGTCGCCAGCCACCAGATTTTTTTCTTCCGCACCGGCTTCAATGCCAATGTACTGTTCACCCAGCAAACCACTGGTCAAGATTTTCAAAGAGCTGTCTTTCGGAAAGGCATAGCGCTTGTCCAGCGCCAAGGTCACGCGGGCCTGGAACGCCAAATCGTCAAAGATGATCGATTCGACTCGGCCCACCACCACGCCCGAACTTTTCACGGCGGCGCCCGATTTGAGGCCACCGATGTTGTCGAACTTGGCACTGATCTTGTAATCGGCGGACCAATTCAATTGCAGCAAATTGGCCGACTTGAGGGCCAAGAACAACATGGCGACCAGGCCGATCATGGCAAACAAACCAACCCAGACATCATTTTTTGAACGTTGCATGGTGAATTCCTTAAATGCTGAACATCATCACCGTGAGGATGAAGTCCAAACCCAAAACAGATAACGAGGAGACCACCACACTGCGCGTGGTGGCACTGGCCACACCTTCGGGTGTGGGCTGAGCGATATAGCCTTGCAGCAAGGCAATGAAGGTCACGGCCACGCCAAAAACCAAACTTTTGACCAGGCCATTGCCCACGTCTTTGAAAACATCCACGCCGCCTTGCATCTGGCTCCAGAACGCGCCCGAGTCCACGCCGATTAACAACACCCCGACAACATAGCCGCCGAAAATACCCACAGCGCTGAACACCGCCGTCAACACCGGCAAGGCCAAAATACCGCCCCAAAACCGGGGCGCCAAAATACGCAACTCAGGGTCAACCGCCATCATCTCCAGCGCTGTGAGTTGTTCGCCTGCGCGCATCAAACCGATTTCAGCGGTGATCGAAGCCCCGGCCCGCCCCGCAAACAGCAGTGCAGCCACCACAGGCCCCAATTCGCGCACCAAGCTCAGCGCCACCAACAGGCCTAAAGCTTCGGCCGAACCGTAACGCTGCAAGGTGTAATAGCCCTGCAAACCCAACACAAAGCCGACAAACAAGCCCGACACCGTGATGATGGCCAGCGAATAATTGCCCAAAAAGTGCACCTGATCGCGCACCAGGTCAAAGCGCTTCAAGCAACGCCCGGACATGGCCAGCAAGCGCCACAGCAAACGCGCGCCATAACCCCAGCCCGCCAATATTTGGCGAATTTGAAATCCCAGCTCCGCAGGATGAAACCACTTCATGGCTGATCCCCGTAATCCAGTTGGGCACTCACGCCGGGGTAATGGAAGGGCACAGGGCCTTCACTCAAGGCATTCACAAACTGGTGGATCAAGGGGTCGGCACAAGCGCGCAACTCGGCGGGCGTGCCTTGGGCGGCTACCTTGCCGTTGGCCAGCATGATCACGTGGTCAGCGATGGCAAAGGTTTCATCCACGTCATGCGAAACGATCACGCTGGTCACGCCCAAACTGTCGTTCAAGCGGCGAATCAAGCGTGCCGCCGTGCCCAAAGAAATCGGGTCCAGGCCGGCAAAGGGTTCGTCGTACATGATCAAATCAGGGTCCAGCGCAATGGCCCGTGCCAAAGCGACTCGGCGGCTCATGCCACCAGAGATTTCAGAGGGCATCAAATCGCGCGCGCCGCGTAAGCCGACGGCGTCCAGTTTCATCAACACGATGTCACGGATCAACACCTCAGACAAGGTGGTGTGCTCGCGCAAGGGAAAAGCCACATTGTCAAATACCGACATATCGGTGAACAAGGCGCCAAACTGAAACAACATGCCCATGCGCCGGCGTGCGCCGTACAACTCGGCTTGGTTCATCTGTGTCACATCGTGACCGTCAAACAACACCGTGCCTTGTTGTGCCCGGTATTGCCCGCCAATCAGGCGCAACACCGTGGTTTTACCGCCGCCCGACACCCCCATCAAGGCCGTCACCTTGCCCCGGGGCACGCTCATCGACAAGCCGTCCAGGATGATGCGGTCGCCATACCCAAAGGTCAGGTCGCGCAGCTCAACAAGGGATTCAGAGGTGGACATAGACTTGAAAAACAAAAGCCAGCGCAAGCCGGCTTTTGTGATGATAAAGGATTCAGGTCAACTCGCGTCGACCCCTGCATTTTACAGCGTGCAGCAAAGCCCCTGCGGATTCGGGCCCGCTCAACGTGGCAAAGCGCTAGAACCCATCAGGAATTCGTCGACCGAACGCGCGGCTTGTCGGCCCTCGCGAATCGCCCATACCACCAGGGACTGACCCCGGCGCATGTCGCCAGCGGCAAACACTTTGTTCACATTGGTGGCGTAGCCGCCAGTGAATTCGGTGCTGGCTTTGGCATTGCCACGGGCGTCTTTGTCGACGCCAAAGGCTTCGAGCACGGTGGCGACCGGGTTCACAAAGCCCATGGCCAACAAGACCAAATCAGCCTTGTGGATTTTTTCGGTGCCTGCAATTTCGACCATCTTGCCGTCTTTGAACTCGACATGCACAGTCTTCAAGCCGGTCACTTTACCTTTTTCGCCAATGAATTCTTTGGTCGATACCGCGAATTCGCGCGTGCAACCTTCTTCATGCGAAGAAGAAGTGCGCAGTTTCATTGGCCAGTAAGGCCAGGTCAGTGGACGGTTTTCTTCTTTGGGTGGCTCAGGCATCACCTCAAACTGCGTGACGCTGGCCGCACCATGGCGGTTGGAGGTGCCCACGCAGTCCGAACCGGTGTCACCGCCACCGATCACGATGACGTGCTGGCCATCCGCACGCAACTGGCCCTTGAGCTTGTCACCCGCATTGACTTTGTTTTGTTGCGGCAAGAATTCCATCGCGAAATGAATCCCCGCCAGATCGCGGCCCGGCACGGGCAGGTCGCGCGACTGCTCGGAGCCACCGGTCAGCAACACGGCGTCAAAGTCCTTTTGCAACTGCTCGGCCGTGATGGTTTCTTTGGCCCAGTTGGTGACCTTGGAGTCTTTCGGCCAGCTACCGACCAACACGCTGGTGCGAATCGTCACGCCTTCGGCTTGCAGCTGCTCAACGCGGCGGTCGATGTGCGACTTTTCCATCTTGAAGTCGGGAATGCCGTAGCGCAACAGGCCACCGACGCGGTCGTTCTTTTCAAACAAGGTCACATCGTGACCGACGCGGGCCAGTTGCTGCGCCGCCGCCAGGCCTGCAGGGCCGGCACCGATCACAGCGACTTTTTTGCCTGTCTTGTGCTTGGCGGGGCGGGGGGTGACCCAACCTTCGGCCCAAGCGCGGTCGATGATGGCGTGCTCGATCGACTTGATGCCAACGGCCTCGTTGTTCACGTTGACCACACAAGCGGCCTCACAAGGCGCGGGGCAGATGCGCCCGGTGAACTCGGGAAAGTTGTTGGTGCTGTGCAGCACCTCGATCGCGTTCTTCCAATCGCCCTGGAACACCAGTTCGTTGAAGTCGGGGATGATGTTGTTGACCGGACAGCCGTTGTTGCAAAACGGTGTGCCGCAGTCCATGCAACGGGCCGCTTGCGTTTTGGCTTGCTCGGGGTTCAAGCCCACAACAAACTCTTTGTAATGCTTCAGGCGCTCAGGAACGGGCTTGTAGCCCTCTTCGATGCGCTCAAACTCCATGAAGCCGGTGATTTTTCCCATGATGTTCTTCCTTCAATCTTGACGTTCGGCTCAGGCGGCGACAGGCTCGGAAGCCTTGGCCGCTTTGCGGGCGTTGATCTCGCCCAAGGCGCGTTTGTATTCGTTCGGGAAGACCTTGACGAACTTGGAGCGGGCCGTGGCCCAGTGGTCCAGCAACTCGCGCGCGCGCTGACTGCCGGTCCACCGGTGGTGGTCTTCCAGCAGTTTCTTGAGCTGGACTTCGTCCGCCAAGTCACGGTGCCAGATCTTGCGATCGATCTGCGCTTCTTGCTCTGCCGCAGTCAACACGCTGTCCATGCTGACCATGGCAGTATTGCAACGCGAGGCGAACTGGCCATCCTCGTCGAACACGTAAGCCAAGCCGCCGCTCATGCCGGCGCCAAAGTTACGGCCAGTCTTGCCCAGCACCGCCACCGTACCGCCAGTCATGTATTCGCAACCGTGGTCGCCCGTACCTTCAACCACCGCCGTGGCACCCGACAAACGCACAGCAAAACGCTCACCGGCCACGCCAGCGAAGAAGGCCTCACCACTGGTCGCACCGTACATGACGGTATTGCCGACAATGATGTTTTGCGCCGGTACGCCGCGGAAATCCAAACTGGGGCGCACCACCACGCGACCGCCGGACAGGCCTTTGCC
>CAIWWN010000130.1 GCA_903916355.1 uncultured Burkholderiales bacterium
CCTGCAAGCGGTCGAACTGGAATACAAATACGCCGAAGACACCATGCCGCGTGGCGTGCTGGGCATGAACGCTTCCATGTTCAAAGGCTACCTGCGCTACATTGCCAACCGACGCGCGACGCAAATCGGTTTGGAAGCCTTGTTCCCGCACGAAGAAAATCCATTCCCATGGATGAGCGAAATGATCGACTTGAAGAAAGAACGTAATTTCTTCGAAACCCGTGTGATCGAATACCAATCCGGCGGCGCGCTGTCTTGGGATTGAGTGAACATACCATCCATGTCATCCACATACAAGCAACACCCCGACCGGCCTTCTGAGGCTCTGACGGTGTTGCTTTCCCGTGTTCAAGGTGTTGGGGCTTGCCCCAGCACCTTGAATCGCTTCATGCTGTCCAACAGGCATTCAGCGTTTCCCTCTGTTGATTTTCTACTTGATCAAGGAGAATAACCATGGCAACTGCAAAAAAACCAGCAGCTAAAAAAGCTGCGCCCGCAAAGAAAGTCGCTCCAGCTAAAAAAGTTGTAGCCGCTAAGAAACCCGCCGCTAAAAAAGCTGCTCCAGCTAAGAAAGCCGCTCCAGCCAAAAAAGCTGTAGCCGCCAAAAAGCCAGCAGCCAAAAAAGCAGCGCCTAAAGCAGCCGCTAAAAAAGCCGCTCCAGCTAAGAAAGCCGCTCCAGCCAAAAAAGCTGTAGCCGCCAAAAAGCCAGCAGCCAAAAAAGCAGCCGCTCCAGCGAAAAAAGCAGCGCCTAAAGCAGCCGCTAAAAAAGCTGCTCCAGCCAAAAAAGCTGTAGCCGCCAAAAAACCAGCTGCTAAAAAAGCGGCCGCCAAAAAACCAGCTGCTAAAAAACCAGCTGCCAAGAAAGCGGCTAAAAAGCCTGCCCCTAAAAAGGCGGCGAAAGCACCCGCTGCCCCTGCGGCGCAAACCACTTTGAACCCACAAGCTGCCTGGCCGTTTCCTTCGGCCGCCAAGCCCTGAAGTTCAGCACCCTTAAAAGTGCAAAGCAAAACCCGATGCGTCACCGCATCGGGTTTTTTTATGCGCCACGCATCTCAAAGCATCAGGGATAAAAACTCACCAGACGGTAACCGGCAATGTCGGCTTCAGTGGAATTGAACTCCACCTTCAAGGCTTGCTGCCACGCTTGGCCTGCAGCCAACACCGCAGGAGCGCCCAAGTCCGAAGGACTCAACACGCGGCGCAACAAGGCGCGGTCTTGATCGTCCGTCAAGGTCATCTCCAACGCCGTCATGGCCAAGGGAACCTCCACCGAGTTTCTCAAGGTCACATTCAAGGTATAGCCGGCATCGCCTCGGACCAAAGAAGAGCCGTCGATGACGATGCCATTCCAGCGATGCAAGGGCTTCAAAGTGCAGCTTGCGGGCACACACAGGGCACTGAAAATTGGTTGACTGTCAGGTAGACGAGCGACCAGTTCATCTCTGAAAAACACCAGCGCCTGTAAGCACAGGCCCACAACAAGGAGCAGCGCCAGGCTGCGATGCAACCACATGTCTGCCGGCGCCTCTAAGGCCGGCGTTGGCGCAATGTGCAAGTGGGGTTTCGGCAGCAAGGAAGCTTCGGCATCGGCGCTCAGCGAGGGGGGCGATGGCGCTGTTGATGGCGCCGTAGAATCCCTCAATGCGACAGGTGCAGCTAAAGGCGGCAAGGGCTCGGGGGTCACGTCCTTGCGACGCAGCAGAGCCTCTACATCGACCCGAGGTGCGGCCAACAATGCCTGCGCCTGCAAGGGCATATCGGGCGCATGGATGGCAAAGGCTTGCGCCTCAAACACGTGGGCACACTGTTCACAACGCACCTGGCCTTGTGCCTGCCCTACTGGGTCGGCTGGCACCTGGAAAAGCAGCGCGCATTGGGGGCACTGTGTCACCAAGCTCATGCGCTAAGCCCCTTCAGGTGTGCGCCGCAAGGGCCGTGGCGGTCATCAAAATCCAACCCTCTTGGGTATCACTGACCTGCAAATTGATGTAAGGCGCATAAGCCAACTTGAGTTCGTCCGCTTGGCGCTCCAAGATGCCGGCCAAAACCAAAGCCCCACCCTCAGCCACATGGGCGCACAGCAAGGGTGCCAGCACCTTCAATGGAGTGGCCAAGATATTGGCCAGCACGGTGTCGTAGACCCCTTGTGCCAGATCGGGCAAACCGGCGTTCAAGGTCACGTGATTGGCTTGCGCATTCAGGGTGGTGGACTCGACCGCGGCCTGATCAATGTCTACCGCATCCATCGTTTGTGCTCCGTATTTGGCAGCGCCAATGGCCAAAATGCCTGAGCCGCAGCCGTAATCCAACACGCGTTGGCCGGTCAGGTCATGCGAAGCGATCCAGCGCAAACACATGCGGGTGGTGGGGTGGGTGCCCGTGCCGAATGCCAGACCGGGGTCAAGCCGGATGATCTGTTTGGCTTGGGCGGGAGGTTCGTGCCAAGTGGGTACGATCCAAAAATCAGGCGTGATGTCAACAGGCGTGAACTGGGATTGCGTCAAGCGCACCCAATCTTGTTCGACCACAGCCACCACGGCAACGATGTTGCAGCCTTCAAAAAAGTCTTGCGCTGACAGCAGCTGCGCCGCCTCACGCGCGCCCGACTCTTCTTGAAACAAGGCCACCATGCGTGAGCGCAGCCAGCCGTCTTTAGGCGCCGGCATGCCAGGCTCACCAAAGATCGCTTGTTCGGCTGGGGTTTGCGCATCGGCATCTTCCACCGACACACTCAAGGCCTCCAAGGCATCGAGCGCATCGCTCAAAACCTCGACACGGTCTTCGGGACACAAGAGACACAACTCAAACATGGTTAGCGCTTGTGGTTGCTAAGCCACTCTTCCAAATAGTGAATATTGGTGCCGCCAGCCATGAACTTGGCGTCAACCATCAGTTCGCGGTGCAATGGAATATTGGTACTGATGCCTTCGACCACCGTCTCAGCCAGCGCAGTTTGCATGCGCGCAATGGCTTGCTCACGGGTATCGCCATGCACAATGATTTTGCCGATCATGGAGTCGTAATTGGGCGGGACAAAATAATTGTTGTAGATATGCGAGTCCACCCGAACGCCTGGACCACCCGGGGCATGCCACGTGGTGATGCGCCCAGGCGAGGGCATGAACTTGAACGCATCTTCAGCGTTGACGCGGCATTCAATGGAATGGCCACGAATCTGGATCTGCCTTTGTGTGAAGGGCAACTTCTCACCAGCAGCCACCATGATCTGGGTTTTGACGATGTCCACGCCGGTGATCCATTCGGTCACGGGGTGCTCGACCTGCACGCGGGTGTTCATTTCGATGAAATAGAACTCGCCGTTTTCGTACAAAAACTCAAACGTGCCGGCGCCACGGTAATTGATTTTTTTACAGGCAGCGACACAGCGTTCACCGATTTTTTCAATCAGTTTGCGCGGAATGCCAGGGGCCGGCGCCTCTTCGATGATCTTTTGGTGGCGCCGTTGCATAGAGCAATCGCGCTCACCCAAATACACCACATTGCGGTGCTTGTCGGCCAAGATCTGAATCTCGATGTGCCGCGGATTTTGCAGGTACTTTTCCATGTACACCGCAGGGTTGTTGAAGGCAGCGCCAGCCTCGGCCTTGGTCATTTGCACGGCATTGATCAAGGCCGCTTCAGTGTGCACCACGCGCATGCCACGTCCACCACCACCACCTGCAGCTTTGATGATGACCGGGTAACCCACGCTTTTGGCGATCCGGCGGACCTGCGCAGGATCATCGGGCAATTCGCCTTCAGAGCCCGGCACACAAGGCACGCCGGCGCGGATCATGGCCTGCTTGGCCGAGACCTTGTCGCCCATGATGCGGATCGATTCAGGCGTGGGACCAATGAATTGGAAACCGCTTTTCTCAACCCGTTCGGCAAAATCGGCGTTCTCACTCAAAAAGCCATAACCAGGGTGAATCGCCTCAGCGTCGGTCACTTCAGCGGCCGAAATGATGGCCGGCATATTGAGGTAGCTCAGACCTGAAGGCGCAGGGCCAATACACACGGCTTCTTCGGCCAACTTCACATATTTGGCTTCGCGATCAGCCTCAGAATAGACCATGACCGCCTTGATGCCCAGTTCGCGGCAAGCGCGCTGAATACGTAAAGCAATTTCGCCACGGTTGGCCACCAAAATTTTCTTGAACATGCAATCCCCGTGGTGGATTATTCGATGATGAACATGGCTTGGCCGTATTCCACAGCCTGCCCGTTTTCACACAAAATTCGGGTCACCTTGCCCGACTTGTCAGATTCGATTTCGTTCAAAATCTTCATCGCCTCGATGATGCACAGGGTGTCGCCTTCTTTCACTTCGCTACCGATTTCGATAAAAGAAGCGGCACCAGGGCTGGCAGACCGATAGAAAGTGCCCACCATGGGGGATTTGACGGTGTGGCCAGCAGGCACGACCGGCACCGCAGCAACGATCTCCGCCACAGGCGCAGGCGCCACCGCAACAGGCGCTGCAGCGTACTGAACAGCGTTCATCGCCACAGGTGCAGCATGAGGGCTGCTTTTGACAATACGCACTTTGCCTTCGGCTTCAGTGATTTCCAACTCCGATACATTCGAGTCAGACACCAAGTCAATCAACGTTTTAAGTTTTCGCAAATCCATAAGACCTCCCGCGTAAGCAAACGTAAAAGCTGGAATTTACACCAAATACGCACCCATCCACCGGCATTTGACGGTATTTTGCTTTTATTCCTGTTCTTTTGCTATTTCGATGCGCGCCCTAAATTCGATTTCAGTCTTATTTCAACAGCGCCAACCAGTCGGCCAGGTCAGCGGCCTCCAACTTGCCCATTTTTTGCGCTACCACCCAACCCTGGGCATTGAACAACACACTGAAAGGCAAGGCGGCCATGGTATTGCCCAAACTGCGACCCAGCTCGGTTCCCGTCAAACCGGCCAAACCGATCGGGAAAGTCAGCTGATTTTGCGCCAAAAAACGCCGCACCGAACTGGGCTGATCCACAGCCAAACCCAGAATTTGCAGCTGTTTTTCACTATTTTGACGCCAGATAGACTCCAGTAACGGCAATTCCTCCACACAAGGTGGGCACCATGTGGCCCAAAAATTAAGCAGCAAAGGCTTACCTTTGAACCCTTGCATGGCGAGTGGGCTACCGTCAGGCTGCTCAAAACTGAGTTGCCAAAAAGCCTCTGCACTCGCATCCGCTGGCGGCTGGGGCGTTAAACGCCACCAAGCCAGCCCAGCACCGGCCAAACCCGCGGCGCAGGCTGCGCCGGCCAACCACATGCGTTTTTGGAGCACCGCTTGATCGTTCATTTCATTTTCTTTCTGCGTCTTCATGCTCGTATTTGCTCTCAATGAGTTTCTTCAAGGCCTTGGCATCGCCTCGGGCCGTGCGCCCTTGGGTATCCTGTTTCAAGGCGCCGCGCACATCGTCATGGTCATAAATCAGCAGGTGCACGCCAATGTCTTCCCCCAAGGCCTGGCAGAAACTGTGCATGCTCAACGCATCCACCGCTTCGCCATGAAAGCCTTTCAGGGTGCTCACGTCGTAGGCTAAATTCATATTAATGAGTGCAATTTCTGTTGATTTGGAGTCATCGCAAAACAACTGCAGATAAATATCTGAAAGCCGGGTAGCCGTCCCGCGCCATACCGCGCCCCCCAGATGCGGGCGAAAGTCTTGCAAACGCACCATCCACTGCAGCGCATGGGCACGCAATGCGGCCAGTTCTTGGGGTTGTGTCTCGCTGCAAAACAATTCAATGTACTCGCGCACCTGCTCCTCAACCAGATCGTTGGGTGGCAAAGCCGTGCGCTGCGGCAGACCCAATGTTTTGACAGCTCGGCGTTTGGCCGCGCCATATTCCAAGCCTTCTTCAACCACCAAACGGGCGGCACAAGCGGCAATTTCTTGCATCAATTCGTCCATCCAGCCATTGTGCACTGGCACTCCGAACTGCGCCTAGAATCAAGACCCATGCACATTCATATTTTGGGTATTTGCGGCACCTTCATGGGAGGATTGGCCGCCTTGGCGCGCGAAGCGGGGCACAAAGTGACAGGTTGCGACGCCGGGGTCTATCCGCCCATGAGCGACCAACTGCAGGCCTTGGGCATTGAGTTGATCGAAGGTTTTTCTGCCGACCAACTGGCTTTGAAAGCCGATATGTATGTGGTGGGCAATGTGGTCAGCCGCGCACGCCTGAGTGATGGCAGCCCCAAATTCCCGCTGATGGAAGCCATTTTGGACGCCGGCCTGCCCTACACCAGCGGCCCACAATGGCTGGCCGAGCATGTGCTGCAAGGCCGCCACGTGTTGGCCGTGGCTGGCACCCATGGCAAAACCACCACCACCTCCATGCTGGCCTGGATCCTGGAGCACGCCGGCCAACAACCAGGCTTTTTGGTGGGCGGCGTACCGCTGAATTTTGGCGTCTCAGCCCGCTTGGGCGCGCCCGCCAGACCCGAGGCGGCATCGCTGTTTGTGATCGAGGCCGACGAATACGACACTGCGTTTTTCGATAAACGCAGCAAGTTCGTGCACTACCGCCCACGCACCGCCATCCTGAATAATCTGGAGTTCGATCACGCCGACATCTTCGACGATCTCGCCGCTATCGAGCGTCAATTTCACCATTTGGTGCGCACCGTGCCCAGTACAGGGCGGGTGGTGGTGAATGGGCTAGAAGAGAGTTTGGCTCGCGTCTTGGCACAAGGCTGCTGGAGCGAGGTGCGCACATTTGGTGCAGCCGTGAGCGATTTCACCGCCGAAGGTGAGCCTTCTGACTTTGCAGTACGTCAATCCGGGCAGGTGGTGGCTCAGGTGCAATGGGCCATCGGCGGGGTACACAACCAGCTCAACGCTCTGGCGGCCATCGCCGCCGCCCAACATGTCGGTGTGGCGCCAGAGGTGGCCGCGCAGGCGCTGGCCAGCTTTGAAAACGTCAAACGCCGGATGGAAGTGCGCGGCAGCGTCAATGGGATCACGGTGTACGACGATTTTGCTCACCACCCCACGGCGATTCGCACCACCGTCAATGGTCTGCGCCGCCAGATCGGCACCAAGGCCCGCATTCTGGCGATCTTTGAGCCGCGCAGCAACACCATGAAACTGGGCGCCATGAAAGCCCAACTCCCCTGGAGCCTGGAAGAAGTCGATTTGGCCTTTTGCCACAGCGGCGGTCTGGAGTGGGACGCCCGCGCCGCACTGGCGTCCATGGGCGAGCGTGCACAAGTCGGTGCCCACATCGACGAAGTGCTTGACCAGGTACTGGCCCAGGTGCAACCGGGCGACCATGTGCTGTGCATGAGCAATGGCGGCTTTGGCGGGATTCACACCAGGCTGCTGGCGGCGTTGGCGAAGTAATTCATTCGGGTATTTGCCGAGATATTCGCTGGGACATTCGCCGAGCGGGGCGGCACTGCGCGCCTCAAGTCGCCGTGTCAGGAACCGCCCCACTCAGCGAATGCAAGCGCGCCAAACGCGAAACTCGGCTCATAGCCATCAGCGTTCAGTGATGCCGGCTTCGGCCTGGCGACTTGAGACGCGAAGCGGCGTCGAGCCAGGAGGAAGTCGGTGTCGCTGAACGCGACCTCGCGAATAATCAAAGCTGGCGCTGCTGAAAACGCCGCCCACACCATTCAACGCGAACGACGCGCCTTCACCGCATCCGACAAGACCTGCAACACGCCCTCACTGTCCTCCCAGCCGATGCAAGCATCGGTGATGCTTTGGCCGTAGGTCAGCTTGCTCACGTCGTCCTTGCCGGGCGTGAACTTTTGCGCACCGTCGAGCAAATGGCTCTCCACCATCACGCCAAACACCTGGTGAGATCCGCCGGCCATTTGCGCGGCAATGTCTTTGGCCACATCGATCTGACGCAAATGCTGTTTGCTGCTGTTGGCATGGCTGCAGTCCACCATCAAAGTGGCCGGCAACTTGGCGGCTTCCAGCTCTTTGCAGGCCGCAGCCACACTGACCGCATCGTAGTTGGGCGCTTTGCCGCCGCGCAAAATCACATGGCAGTCCTTGTTACCTTGTGTCTGCACGATGGCGACTTGACCGTTTTTGTGCACCGACAAAAAGTGGTGACCACGCGCGGCGGCCTGGATGGCGTCGGTGGCGATCTTGATATTGCCATCGGTGCCATTCTTGAAGCCAATCGGCGCCGACAGGCCCGAAGCCAATTCGCGGTGAATCTGGCTCTCGGTCGTGCGCGCACCAATGGCCCCCCAGCTGATCAAGTCCCCAATGTACTGGGGCGAGATCACATCGAGGAACTCACTGCCAGCGGGCAAGCCACAGCGGTTGATCTCGATCAGCAACTGACGCGCGATGCGCAGACCTTCGTCGATGCGGCAACTTTCGTCCAAGTAGGGGTCGTTGATCAAGCCCTTCCAACCCACGGTGGTGCGCGGTTTTTCAAAGTACACGCGCATCACGATTTCGAGACTGTCGGCGTATTTTTCGCGCAGGGGTTTGAGGCGGAGTGCGTATTCCAACGCAGCGGCAGGGTCATGGATCGAGCAGGGGCCTATGACGACCAGCAAACGATCGTCCTTGCCATGCATGATGCGGTGAATGTTTTTGCGCGTCTGGGCAATCAGCTTTTCCACCGGCGTGTTGGCAATCGGGAAAAAGCGAATCAAATGTTCTGGAGGTGGAAGCACGGTGATGTCCTTGATGCGTTCGTCGTCGGTTTGGCCAGTTTTGTCGACTTGGTTCGCATACCAGGCTTCGGTTTGCGCTTTGGCTTTATCGGACATCGTGAAACTCCTTGAAAATTAAAAAATGGAATGAAAATAAAAAAACCGCCGGGCTTGTGGCACCGGCGGTTTTGACTGAGTGGGGTTGCTTACGCGCTCGCCTCTCGTCCGCCGGGGACTGAGAACCAAAAATAAAAAGCAATGCGCGAAGTCATGGGGCTCAATGTAGCACAAGTTTCTGACAGCTTGTGTCAGCCTGTCGCGAAAGTGCACAAGCGCTCACGCGGTACCGCCCACGGTCAAGCCATCAATGCGCAAGGTCGGCTGCCCGACGCCCACCGGCACACTTTGGCCTTCTTTACCGCAAGTGCCCACGCCGCTGTCCAGGCGCATGTCGTTGCCGATCAGGCTGATTTTTTTCAACGACTCGGGGCCGCTGCCAACCAAGGTGGCGCCTTTGACCGGGTACAAAATTTTGCCGTTCTCCACCCAATACGCTTCACTGGCCGAGAACACAAATTTACCGCTGGTAATGTCCACCTGACCGCCACCGAAGTTGGTGGCATACAGGCCTTTTTTGATGCTGGCCACAATTTCATGCGGATCTTTGTCGCCGCCCAACATATAGGTGTTGGTCATGCGCGGCATCGGAATGTGGGCATAGCTTTCACGCCGGCCGTTGCCGGTTGCTGAGACACCCATCAGACGCGCATTCATCGCGTCTTGGATATAGCCCTTCAAGATACCGTCTTCGATCAGCACATTGCGCTGACTGACATGGCCTTCATCGTCCACGTTGAGGGAGCCGCGTCGATCGGCCAAGGTGCCATCGTCCAGCACGGTCACGCCTTTGGCCGCTACGCGTTGCCCAATGCGGCCACTGAAGGCGCTGGAGCCTTTGCGGTTGAAGTCGCCTTCCAGGCCATGGCCGATGGCTTCATGCAACAGCACGCCGGGCCAGCCGGGGCCTAAGACCACCGTCATTTCACCTGCAGGCGCGGGGCGGGCATCGAGATTCGTCACGGCGGCATGCACCGCATCGTTCACGTAGCTGTGGATCATGGCGTCGTCAAAATACGCCAAGCCAAAACGGCCACCGCCACCGCCACTGCCGGACTCACGGCGTTGGCCTTGCTCGGCAATCACCGAGACCGACAAACGCACCAAAGGCCGCACATCGGCGGCCAATGTGCCATCGGCGCGCGCCACCATCACCACATCGTATTCGGTGGCCAAGCCGGCCATGACTTGGACAATGCGGGTGTCTTTGGCGCGGGCCAGTTGCTCGACTTTTTCAAGCAGTTTGACTTTGGCTGCGCTGTCCATGCTGCCCATGGGGTCCATGGAGGGATACAGCGTACGGCTGGGCGCCACTTTGCGGGTCGGCACTTTGATGCGGCGGTTTTGCGCAGCGCTGGCAATGCTGCGCACAGTCAAGGCAGCGTCCATCAAAGAGGCCAATGAAATATCGTCGGAATAGGCAAACGCGGTTTTCTCACCGGCCACAGCGCGCACACCCACGCCTTGGTCGATACTGAAGCTGCCGGTTTTGACGATGCCCTCTTCCAAACTCCAGCCTTCAGAGCGGGTGTACTGAAAGTACAGATCGGCATCGTCAATTTGGTTCGCCTTGATGGCCGACAAGGCCTGCGTCAAATGGGTTTCATCCAAACCGAAGGGTTCGAGCAACAAGGACCGGGCCGTGGCCAGACGTTCAAGGGTGGGTTCGCGAGAGATCATGGTCTGATTGTAGAGAAAGACCCCCGACTGTGCCGCAAAGCCATTCGATCCACTTGAGGGCCCACGGGTTTAGGCCGTGGTCACCTCATCGGTGACGCCGCATCCACTTGAGTAAAGCGGCATCGTCTTCTTGCGCCAAGCCCTCGGCACTGGCCTGTGCAAACACATCGCGCGCCAGCGCCCCCATGGAGGCATCAAACCCCATACTGCGCGCCATGTCCATGGCCAGACGGGTGTCTTTTTCCAGCAGCGTCACATGGGCGCGGGGAGCAAAGTCACCCGCCAAGGCCCTTGGCATGCGGTCCGAAGCGATCCAGCTTTGCCCACTGGACTGCGCCATGACGTCCAAGGTGGTGTGCGGATTCAGCCCCAAACGCTCGGCCAGCGCAAGTGCTTCGGCCGCGCCACTCAAATGAATGGCCGCCAACAAATTGTTCACCAGTTTGGTTTTGGCGCCATCGCCCACCTGTGTGCTGATGCGGAATATTTTTTGACTCAAAGTCTGCAAGAGTGCCGCGTGACGTTCGAACACAACATCGGCGCACGCCACCATCAGGCTCATGCTGCCCTCACGGGCGCGCAGGGGCCCACCGGACATGGGCGCATCAATGCAATGCACACCACCAGCCCCCAAACGCGCTTGCACCGCGATCACGTCCTGGGGTGACAAGGTCGGACACAGCATCACCGTGTGGCCCGGTTGCAAACCGGCCAAGGCCCCTTGCTCGCCCGTCAACACCGCCCAAGTTTGCACAGCGTCCACCACCGTGATCAGCACCAAGCCATCGGGTTGCAGCCCTTGCACCGCCACCAGAGGTGTGGGCTGGACCGAGGCGCCGCAGGCCTTTGCTTGCGTCTGGCGCAACGGATCCACATCACAAACCGATACCGCCCAACCCGCTTCACACAAGCGCGCCAGCATGGCGCCGCCCATATTGCCCGCACCGATCACCGCCACCTGGGGATGGCTTGGCAACAGGGACGCGCTCATGTTTGCACCAAGCGTTTGGCTTTGGCGACCGACATCAAAATGCCCAAACCCAGACCTAAAGTCACCATGGCGGTGCCGCCGTAGCTGATGAACGGCAAGGGCACGCCCACCACCGGCAATATCCCGCTGACCATGCCCATGTTGACGAAGGCATAGGTGAAGAAAATCATGGTCACACTGCCCGCCAACAAGCGGGTGAACAAGGTCGGCGCGTCCAATGCGATCATCAGTCCGCGGTAGACCAAAAAGAGAAAGCCGGAGATCAACAGCACATTGCCAAACAAGCCAAATTCTTCAGAAAAGGCGGCAAAAATAAAGTCGGTGGTGCGCTCAGGAATGAACTCCAAATGCGTCTGCGTGCCCTGCATGAAGCCCTTGCCCCAAAAGCCGCCCGAGCCAATGGCGATCATGCCCTGAATGATGTGAAAGCCCTTGCCCAAGGGGTCGCGACTGGGATCGAGCAGGGTGCAAATGCGCTGGCGCTGGTATTCGTGCAGCACATGCCAATTCACGCCGTCGGCACACAAACTGGGTTCAAACACCACCAGCAAGACGATGCCGAGCAAGCCCATCACCATCGGCGGCACAATCAAGCGCCAGCTCAAACCGGCAAAGAAAATCACCGACAAACCGGCGGACAGCACCAACATGGCGGTGCCCAGATCGGGTTGTTTCAAAATTAAACCCACAGGCATGGCCAACAAAGCCCCGGCCACGGCAAAGTCCAAAGGGCGCAGCTGGCCCTCGCGCTTTTGGAACCACCAGGCCAGCATCAAGGGCATGGCGATTTTCAAAATCTCACTGGGCTGAATGATCACGCCCAGATTCACCCAGCGCTGAGCGCCTTTTTTGGTGACGCCAAACAAGGCCACGGCGATCAACAGCAGCACGCCCACGGTGTACAAGGGCACGGCCAAGTCCATCCATTTTTGCGGTGGAATTTGCGCCGCTACAAACATGATGACCGCCGCAATCAGCAAGTTGCGGGCATGGTCGACAAAGCGGGTGCCATGGTCGTAGCCTGAAGAAAACATGATCAGCAAGCCCGCGCAGGCCAGCAGCAGCACGGCCAGCGCCAAGGGGCCATCAAAGCCATCGAACCAGAACAGCAGTCGCTGGCTCAGAGTCTGTTTTTGAATCACGGGTTGCATCCGCGCATTATCCCCGCTCTGAGTGCTCTGATAATGTCAGTCATGCCGCCATTCGCCCA
This sequence comes from uncultured Burkholderiales bacterium, assembly GCA_903916355.1. GTDB lineage: Bacteria > Pseudomonadota > Gammaproteobacteria > Burkholderiales > Burkholderiaceae_C > Limnohabitans_A. Next base: position 12,643 of record CAIWWN010000130.1, read on the forward strand.
CACCACCCATTTGCTGTACCTGCATGGTTTCCGCTCTTCCCCGCGCTCGATGAAAGCGCAAAAAATGGCGCAATGGGTCAGCCAAGGCCATCCCAAAGTGCATTGGTGGTGCCCGCAGTTACCGCCCTCGCCCCAAGCGGCCATGGACCTGGTGCGGCAAGGCACGGCCGATTGGCCTGGGGCGCAAACCGCCGTGATCGGTTCTTCTTTGGGTGGTTTTTACGCCCAATGCTTTGCCGCGGCCACCGGCTGCCGCGCTGTTTTGCTCAATCCGGCCGTCGAGCCCGCCCGCGATCTGGCCCACCATGTGGGACTGCAACAAGCTTGGCACGACCCTAGCCAGTCGTTTTACTTTCAGCCCGCGTATGTGAATGAGCTGGACCAGCTGCAAACCACCCTGCGATCACCACCGCCCGAGACTTTCGCCATCGTGGCCAAGGGGGACGAAGTCTTGCGCTGGGAGGAAATGGTCAGCCACCTGCCGCACGCGCGGATCAAGTTGCTGCCAGACAGTGACCATGCCTTGTCTGATTTCGATGCACACCGGTCGGATATTCTGGATTTCTTGAACCTGGCCTGAAGCCAGAGCATGGGACAATCGGGCCTATGTTTGCATTGTTTGAAGAAGCCGGAAAATTCATGGCCGGTCGCATCTTGTCGGAAGCCGAGGCCTCGAGCCAGGTGGAGCTGGACAGCGGAAAACGCGTCAAAGTCAAAGCCGCGAATCTGCTGCTGAAGTTTGACAAGCCCACCCCGGCAGCGCTGCTGGCGCAGGCACAGGCGCTGAGTGAAAGCATCGACTTGAATTTGGCTTGGGAATTCGCCCCCGAGTCCGAGTTTGGCTTTGCCGATCTGGCGCACGAGTATTTCAGCACCAACGCCACCACCACCGAGTTGGTGGCGGCGCTGATCACCCTGTTTGAAGCGCCGCATTACTTTCGCCGTGCGGGCAAAGGGCGTTTTCGCAAAGCTTCGGCCGAAACCCTGGCGCTGGCCTTGGCCGGGATCGAAAAGAAAAAACAGGTGCTGGCGCAAATCGAGACTTGGGCCGGCGAATTGGCGCAGCACATCTGCCCCGCGCCGGTGCGCGAGCAGCTGTACAAAATTTTGTTCCGTCCCGACAAAAACGCCCCCGAATACAAAGCCGTGGTCGAGGCCAGCCGCGCCACCCAAACCGCGCCGCTCGACTTGCTGCAACAAGCCGGCGCCATCGAGTCGGCCTACGACTTTCATTGGCAGCGCTTTTTGTTCGACAACTTCCCCAAAGGCACAGGCTTTCCTGCGCTGTCGGCCCCGGCGATCACCGACGATTTGCCGCTGGCCTCGGTGCGGGCCTATTCGATTGACGACTCGCACACCACCGAAATTGACGACGCTTTGTCGTTGCAGGGCTTGGGCAGCGGCACGGTGACGGTCGGCATCCACATTGCGGCCCCCGGCTTGGCCGTCTTGCCCGACAGCGCGATCGATCAGCTGGGCCGTCAGCGTTTGTCCACCGTCTACATGCCGGGCTACAAAATCACCATGCTGCCCGACGATGTGGTGAAAAACTACACCTTGGCCGAAGGTCAAGACTGCCCGGCTTTGTCGCTGTACGTGCGCTTTGACGAAGCCAGCCTGACGGTGTTGGACAGCGAGACCCGCATTGAGAAAGTGCACATCGCCGCCAACCTGCGGCACGACCAGCTCGATGGCTTGGTCACCGCCGAGTGGCTGGAGAACCCTGACTTTGCCCATGCCAGCGCGCAGCCCGATCTGGCGATGCCCCGCACCGAACTGGCTTTCTTTTGGCGCCTGGCGCAACACCTCAAAGCTGGGCGCGAAGTGGTGCGCGGTAAACCCGAAACCTTCAACCGGCCCGACTACACCTTCCGCTTGGCGCGTGACAACGCCAACCTGCCGCCAGTGGGCAACGAGGCCGTCACCATCGGCACGCGCCAGCGCGGCGCGCCACTGGACTTGATCGTCGCCGAAGCCATGATTTTGGCCAACAGCACCTGGGGCCAGTGGCTGGCCAGCTTTGGCGTACCGGCCATTTACCGCAGCCAGGCCAGCCTGGCACCCGGCGTCAAGGTGCGCATGGGCACCAAGGCCTTGCCGCATGCCGGCATTGGCGTGCCCAGCTATGCTTGGAGCACCTCGCCGCTGCGCCGTTACACCGATTTGGTGAATCAGTGGCAGATCATTGCCTGCGTCCGCCATGGCGCCACGGCCGCCTTGGCCGCGCCTTTCAAACCCAAGGATGCGCAGTTGTTCGCCATCATCAGCAGCTTCGACGCGGCCTACAGCGCCTACAACAGCTACCAGTCGGGCATGGAACGCTTTTGGACGCTGCAGTACCTGGTGCAACAACACATCACCGAGCTGACCGCCACGCTGTTCAAAGAAGCCGCCGGCGGGCAATGGCTGGTGCGCGCCGATGAACTGCCCTTGGTGCTGACTGTGCTGGGCGCGCAGGGCATGGAGCGCGGCGCCAAAGTGCGCGTCAAACTCGGCCACATCGACGCCATTGCGCTGGACGTGAACGGTACGGTGTTGGAGCGCCTGGACAGCCCGGCCACAGCCCTGGTAGCCGACAACACGGAAGAAGACGACGAGAACGACGCCGCAACCGGGCCTTTGACCATTGCGGTCGATCTGAACGAATCCCCGTTGGAGCCTGTGGCGTGAAAGCCTACAGCGCCATGACTGCGGTCCTGTCTTGGCTGCGCATGGTGTTGTGGGCAGGTCTGGGCCTGCAAATGTTCTTTGTGGCGCAGATTGCTTTGATGCGCATCATCGATCCCCCGTCCACCGCGTTTGAGCGCTCGCAAATCTGGCAGATCCTGCTTCAGCAAGGTCGCCTGCCTTGGCGGCAAGAATGGGTGGACGCGGCGCAAATTTCGACCAACTTGAAACGTGCCGTGATGGCCTCAGAAGACAGCGCTTTTTTGCAGCACAACGGCGTGTGGTGGGAGTCGATAGAAAAAGCCTGGGGCCGCAACGAGAAAGCCAAGGCCCAAGCCGCGCAACAGGCCGAAAAGCGGGCTGACAAAAAAGGCGGCAAAGCTTCGGCAGCCACCCCTGCACCGGTGGCCAAAATTGTCGGCGGCTCCACCATCACCCAACAACTGGCGAAAAATTGGCTGCTCAGCGGCGAGCGCACCCTGTTGCGCAAAGGCCAGGAATTTGTGCTGACCCTGGCGCTGGAAGCCTTGCTGCCCAAAAAGCGCATTTTGGAAATTTACCTGAACCATGTGGAATGGGGCGAAGGCGTGTTCGGCGCCGAGGCGGCCGCGCGCCATTACTTCAAAAAGCCGGCAGCCCAGCTCAGCGCTTGGGAGGCGGCGCGACTGGCGGTGATGCTGCCGCGCCCCCGGTATTTTGAAAAACGGCCCCAATCGCCTTACCTGGCGGAGCGCACGCAAACCATCGTCAACCGCATGAACGATGTGGTAGCACCCTAAACGATGAATGGCATCACGCATGAGAATCTTAGGCATTGACCCCGGCTTACAAACCACCGGCTTTGGCCTGATCGACGTGGAAGGCTCGAACCTGAGCTATGTGGCCAGCGGCGTGATTCAAACCACCAAAGAAGAAATGGGCAATCTGCCGGCTCGCCTGAAAGTGATCTACGACGGCGTGCGTGAAGTGACCGCGCTCTACCAACCCGATGAAGCCTCGGTGGAAATCGTTTTTGTCAACGTCAACCCGCAAGCCACCTTGTTGCTCGGCCAGGCCCGGGGCTGCTGCGTCACAGCCTTGGTGTCTTGTGATTTGCCGGTGGCCGAATACACCGCCTTGCAAATGAAGCAAGCCATCACCGGCCATGGCCGCGCGGCCAAATCGCAGATTCAAGAAATGGTCAAGCGGCTGCTGCGCCTGCCGGTGACGCCGCGCCAGGATGCGGCCGATGCACTGGGTTTGGCCATCACCCATGCGCACGCCAGTCCGTCCATGAACAAGCTGGCCGCCGTCAATGCGCTGAGTCGCAAAACCCACGGCATGTACCGCGGCGGACGCAGCCACTGAACAGCCTGCGCAGGATGGATCAGCGGGACACCATGTGATCGCGCTGCGCCAGCGCCGGGAACAAGCGCAGCCAAGCCGCAGCCACCAGCACCGTGGCCACACCGCCCACCACCACCGAGGCGACCGGACCCCATAACGCGGCAGTGGCGCCCGATTCAAACTCGCCGAGTTGATTGGAGGCGCCAATGAAAATGGAATTGACGGCCGAGACGCGGCCTCGCATGTCTTCGGGGGTTTCCAGTTGCATCAGGGTCAAGCGCGTGACCACGCTGATGGTGTCGGCCGCTCCCGTCACCGCCAAGGCCAGCAAAGACACCAGCAACTGATCGGACAGCCCGAACACCGCATTGGCCACGCCAAACACCGCGACGGCGGCCAACATGCTGTGACCGACGCGCCGTTGCAAAGGCCAACGGGTCAGCAGCACCGACATCAGCAAAGCGCCCACGGCAGGCGCCGCGCGCAACAAGCCCAAGCCTTGCGGGCCGGTGTCCAGAAGATCCCGCGCAAAGATCGGCAACAAGGCCGTGGCGCCGCCCAACAGCACCGCCACCAGATCCAGTGTGATGGCGCCGAGCAAAGGTTTGTGCTGCCACACGAACACCGCGCCGGCCAAGACCGAGCGCAGATCCGCAGCCCCTGTGGAGGGTTTGTGGTGGTAACGCACCACCAGCGCCAAGCCCATGGCCAACAGCAACAAGCCGGTGCACACCGCATACACCGTGATGACATGGTGGGTGTACAACAGGCCGCCCAGCGCCGGGCCGCCAATGACCGCCGCTTGCACGCCGCTGGAGCTCATCGCAATGGCACGCGGCAGCAAAGCGGCAGGGACCAGTTGCGGCGTGAGCGCTTGTTGCGCCGGCATTTGAAAAGCGCGCACCGCGCCGAGCACCATCGAAATCCCATAAATCATCGGCGCATTGGCAAAGTCCCACCACGTGGCTGCGATCAAGAGCAAGGCCACGGCCGCTTGCAGTGCCATGCAGGTGGCGAAAATTCGGGCTTTATGCCAGCGGTCCACCCAATGGCCAGCGGGCAGCGTCATGAGCAGCGCGGGTACAAACTGAAACAAGCCCACCAGCCCCAGGCTCCAAGCGCTGCGGGTGATGTCGTACATGTGCCAGGCCACGGCCACCATCAGCATTTGGTTCGCCAAAATACCGAACAAGCGCGACAGCCAAAACCGCACGAATGGTTGCTGACGCAGCAGCGCTTTCAAACTGGAGTTATCCAAAATCACCAAGCCGGTGGCACCCAAGCCAGACCGGCGGGTGCTTGGGTTTCATCGGCAAAGGTCACCACTTCATAGGTGCTCGGACGCGCCAGCAAAGCCCGCAGCAACTGGTTGTTCATGGCATGACCCGAGCGAAAAGCCGAGTACGCCGCCAGCAAAGGTTTGCCTACCAAAAACAAATCGCCCATCGCATCCAAGATCTTGTGTTTCACAAACTCATCGTCGTAGCGCAGGCCGTCAGTGTTGAGCACTTTGTAATCGTCCATGACGATGGCGTTGTCCAGGCCCCCTCCCAGCGCCAGGCCATTGGAGCGCATCATCTCCACATCTTTGGTAAAGCCGAAGGTGCGGGCGCGGGCAATGTCGCGCGCATAGGTCCCCTGAGCCATGTCAAACACCACTTGCTGGCCCGTGGAGTCCACCGCTGGATGCTTGAAATCAATTTCGAAGCTCAGACGATAGCCGTCATAAGGCTCCAAACGCGCCCATTTGATGTGGTCGCCCTGCCCTTCAGAAACCTCCACCGTTTCCAAGACGCGGATAAAGCGCTTGGGCGCGTTTTGCAGTTCGATACCCGCGCTTTGCAAGAGGTAGACGAACGACGAGGCTGAACCGTCCAGGATCGGCACTTCTTCGGCGGTGATGTCCACGTACAGATTGTCAATGCCCAGGCCGGCGCAGGCCGACATCAAGTGCTCGACCGTGTGCACCTTGGCTTGGCCGCTGGAGATGGTCGAGGCCAAGCGGGTGTCCGTCACGGCGTCGGCACTGACCCGGATGTCCACGGGCTCGGGCAGGTCCACACGGCGAAACACAATGCCCGTGTCGGGGCGTGCGGGACGCAGCGTCAGCTCCACTCGTTGGCCGCTGTGCAGTCCCACGCCCACAGCTTGAGTCAGGGTTTTGAGTGTTCGTTGAGCAAGCATGGTGGTATTTTAATTTGCATTGAAAAAAGGGGTTCAAACGCAGGGTATGCGCTTGAACCCCTTGATCAGGCAACGGGCAATGTCAATCAGTCGGCTTGCTTGCGCAAGAAGGCTGGAATCTCAATGTCATCCATACCGGCCGAAGACATGCCGTTGACTTTGTCAGCGGCTTGGGTGCGGTTGGTGCGCCAGACGCTGGGCGTGTTCAAACGGCCATAGTCGTTGCCCATGGCCGAAGTGGTCATGGGGCTGGTGGCGATGGCATCTTGCCCACCCATTTGGAAAGGCATGTTGTCGGTACCGGTGCGCAGCATAGGTTGCTGAACCAGAGTGGGACGACGCGCCGCACCTTGACGTGACAAGCCCGTGGCCACCACGGTGACGCGAATTTCGTCACCCAAGGCTTCGTCGTAGGCAGTGCCGTAAATCACATGCGCGCTTTCTGAGGCGTAAGCACGGATGGTGTTCATGGCTTGCTTGGATTCGCTCAACTTGAGCGAACCCTTGGCGGCGCTGATCAAAACCAACACGCCTTTGGCACCCGACAGGTCGATGCCTTCGAGCAGTGGGCAAGCCACGGCTTGTTCAGAGGCGATGCGTGCGCGGTCAGGGCCGCTGGCAGCAGCAGTGCCCATCATGGCTTTGCCGGGCTCGCCCATCACGGTACGCACGTCTTCAAAGTCGACGTTCACATGGCCAGGCACGTTGATGATTTCGGCAATACCGCCGACCGCGTTTTTCAACACGTCGTTGGCGTGGGCAAAAGCCTCGTCCTGCGTCATGTCTTCGCCGCCGGGCAGTTCCAACAATTTTTCGTTCAGCACCACAATCAGTGAGTCGACATTGGCTTCAAGTTCGGCCATGCCAATTTCGGCATTGGACATGCGGCGACCGCCTTCGAATTCGAAAGGCTTGGTCACCACACCCACGGTCAAGATGCCCATTTCTTTGGCCACGCGTGCGATCACGGGTGCTGCGCCGGTGCCGGTGCCGCCGCCCATGCCAGCCGTGATGAACAACATGTGCGCACCTTCAATCGCCGCGCGGATATCGTCCACGGCGGCTTCAGCCGCTTCACGGCCTTTTTCTGGCTTGCTGCCAGCGCCTAAACCGGTATGGCCGAGTTGAATGAAACGGTGCGCAGCGCTGCGCGTCAAAGCTTGCGCGTCGGTGTTGGCGCAGACAAATTCCACACCTTGCACATTGCGCTCGATCATGTGCTCGACGGCGTTACCGCCGCCACCGCCCACACCAATGACTTTGATGCGGGTGCCTTGGTTGAACTCTTCGACTTGGATCATTTCAATCATGTTTAACTCCTAAATTACTGCAGTTGCCTGAAAAATTGCTCATTTGTTTTTGAAGGGAAAAGGTTGTCAACATCGACATCGCCAAAAGGGACTGCCGCGCGCTTGGTTGAAGTGGTGGAATCGCATCAGAAATTCCCCACAATGAAATCTTTGAATCGGCCAAACGCATTGTTCATCGAACTTTTGCGCTCTTGCACTTTGAAGCCACGCATGCGCGCCATGCGCGCTTCTTCCAGCAAGCCCATCACGGTCGCGGCGCGGGCCTGACTGACCATGTCAGCCAAAGCGCCGGTGTACTTGGGCACGCCACGGCGCACGGGCTTCAAAAAGATGTCCTCGCCCAACTCCAACATGCCCGGCATCACCGCGCTGCCCCCGGTGAGCACAATGCCGGACGACAAGACTTCTTCGTAGCCCGACTCGCGGATGACTTGATGCACCAACGAGAATATTTCTTCCACCCGGGGCTCAATCACGCCGGCCAAGGCCTGGCGACTGAGCATTCGGGGGCCGCGATCGCCCAAACCGGGTACTTCGACCTGTGCGTCCGGATCGGCCAGCAACTGTTTGGCGTAACCACTTTCCACTTTGATGTCTTCGGCGTCCTTGGTCGGTGTGCGCAAAGCCATGGCAATGTCGCTGGTGATCAAGTCACCGGCAATCGGGATCACCGCCGTGTGGCGGATCGCACCGTTGGTGAAGATCGCCACATCGGTGGTACCGGCGCCAATGTCCACGCAAGCCACGCCCAGTTCGCGCTCGTCTTCGGTCAGCACCGCCAGGCTTGATGACAAGGGATTGAGCAGCAACTGGTCCACTTCCAGGCCGCAACGGCGAACACATTTGATGATGTTTTCAGCCGCACTTTGTGCGCCGGTCACGATATGCACCTTGGCTTCCAGGCGCATGCCGCTCATGCCGATCGGCTCTTTCACATCTTGGCTGTCGATCACAAACTCTTGTGGCGCCACCAGCAGCAAACGCTGATCGGTGGAGATGTTGATGGCGCGCGCCGTTTCCATCACGCGGGCCACATCACCGGCCGTGACTTCTTTGTCTTTCACAGCCACCATGCCGCTTGAATTAAGGCCCCGAATATGCGCACCGGTGATACCGATGTTGACACGGATGATTTTGCAATCGGCCATGAATTCAGCCTCTTTCAAAGCCTGCTGAATGCTTTGCACCGTGGCGTCGATGTTCACCACCACGCCGCGCTTAAGACCATTGCCCGGCGCCACACCCATGCCCGCAAGTTTGAGCTCGCCGCCTGGCATCACCTCGGCCACCACGACCATGACCTTGGATGTCCCAATGTCCAGCCCCACCACCAAGTCTTTGTATTCTTTTGCCATAGTTTCAACCGTTCTTTTAAACTCTGATTCAGGGTTTCTTGTTACCGTCATTGCCCAATGTCGTCACGCCCCGCAAGCGCAAGGCATACCCCTGGGTGTGACGCAAATCGGCCGCCAACACCGACGTCGTCGTCCGCTGGTAGCGCGAGGTCACTTGCGCCACGGTCTTCAAAAAAATCTGTAGCCGCTGGCCCACTTCTTCCTGTGTGCCGCGCCCCAATTCAATCGTGGCGTCGCTGTCGGTTTGCACGCGCCAACTGCCCCGCGGCGATAACTCCAACTTGTCCACGCCAATAGACACCGTGCCAAAAATAGGTCGCAAATAGTTGTACATCTGCCAAACCAACACCGACTGGCCGACAGGGCCGCTGAGCACAGGCAATTGGTCCGCATCGATATCGTCCACATTCGCCTCAAATACCAAGCCGTCCTGGTTCACCATGCTGGTTTCACTGTTCTCGCCCCATAAGGCCACGGGTTGATGTTCGTCCAAGCGCACACGCAAACGGTTTGGAAACTCCCTGTGCACCGTGGCTTTGCGTACCCAGGGCATAGCCTCAAAAGCATCCTTGGCTTGCTTCAAATCGAGAGTGAAAAAATTACCCGACAACTGGGGCATCACATTGGCACGCAAGGTCACTGCGTTGTTGTGCGCCACGTCGCCATACACCGCAATTTTTTCGATCGCAAACACCGGATGACGCAAGGCCCACCAGGCTGCGACCCCCAGACTCAGGCACAACAGCACCACGACCAGCACCCCAGAGGTGATGTTCATGACACGAATGTCCCAAGGCAAAGGGGCTGGTTTTTTCATGCCGAAGCGCCTCCTTGAACAGCGTGTTCCAGTCCTGCGCCTTGCAGCAACTGCACGCACAAGGCTTCGTACGAAATGCCTGCAGCGCGCGCCGACATCGGTACCAGCGAATGCCCGGTCATGCCAGGCGAGGTGTTGATTTCAAGTAAATAGGCTTGGCGTGTGACCGCGTCGATCATCACATCCACACGGCCCCAGCCCTTGCAGCCCAAGACGCGGTAGGCCTTGAGCACCAAGGCCTGGATGGCCTGCTCTTCACCGACGGGCAAGCCGCAAGGCACCAGATACTGGGTGTCGTTGGTGAAGTATTTGTTTTGGTAGTCGTAATTGCCTTGCGGCGCGACGATGCGAATCACCGGCAAGGCGCGGGCCTGATCGCCCTCGCCCAGCACGGGGCAGGTCACTTCGTCACCGGCGATGAATTGCTCGCACAAAATGTCGGCATCGCAAGCAGCGGCCTGCGCCAAGGCCGCCGGCAAATCGCCTGGTGTCATTACTTTGAAGACACCGATCGAGGAGCCTTCACTGGCGGGCTTGACGATCATGGGCAAGCCCAGTTGCGCCACCAAAGCGCTCATGTCCAGATCACGCCATTGGTCGCGGCGCACCAAGGTGTAGATGGGCGTCGGCAGTCCTTCAGCGATCCAGACCCGTTTGGTCATGGTTTTGTCGATCGCGATGCTCGACGCCATCACGCCAGAACCCGTGTAGGGGATGCCCAACAATTCCAGCGCGCCTTGCACCGTGCCGTCTTCACCAAAACGGCCATGCAAGGCAATGAAGCAAAGTGCAAAACCATCGCGTTGGAGTTCGGCCAAATCGCGCTCTGCCGGGTCAAAGGCGTGGGCATCCACGCCTTGCGCACGCAATGCGGCGAGCACGCCCTGGCCCGACATGAGCGAGACTTCGCGTTCAGCCGAGCGGCCACCCATCAAGACGGCCACTTTGCCTGAAACAGGGGTGGTTGCGGTCATGACGGACCTCCTCGTTCCGACACCATGGCCACCACCTGGGCAGGCACGGCGCCAATCGAGCCTGCGCCCATGCACATCACCACATCCCCCGCGCGGGCGTTGTCCACAATGGCTTGCGCCATGGCGGTAATGGCGTCCACAAACACCGGCTCAACCTTGCCCGCCACACGCAGCGCGCGGGTCAGGGATCGGCCGTCGGCGGCCACCATCGGCGCTTCGCCTGCGGCATACACCTCGGCCAACAACACCACGTCGGCACCTTGGCCAATGACTTTGACGAAGTCTTCAAAACAATCGCGGGTGCGGCTGTAACGGTGCGGCTGAAAAGCCAAGACGATGCGTTGCCCCGGAAAGGCGCCACGTGCCGCAGCCAGGGTGGCAGCCATCTCTACCGGATGATGGCCGTAGTCGTCGATGAGCGTGAATTTGCCTCCGCCGTGCGCAGCAGGCACCGCCACCTGGCCATAGCTTTGGAAGCGCCGGCCGACGCCTTTGAAACCAGCCAAGGCACGCACCACAGCGTCATCCGACACGTTCAATTCCACCGCCACCGCAATGGCCGACAGTGCGTTGAGCACGTTGTGAACACCGGGCAAATTCAGCACCACCTGCAGATCCGGTAGGGTCACACCGTTGCGTCGTTGTACCGTGAAATGCATTTGGCCTTGCAAGGCGCGCACATTCACAGCGCGCACTTGCGCGCCTTCATTCAAACCATAGGTGGTCACAGGACGAGCCAGTTGCGGCAAGATGCTTTGCACACCGGCATCGTCGGCGCACACAATGGCTGTGCCGTAAAACGGCATGCGGTGCAAAAATTCGACAAAGGCCGACTTCAATCGCTCGAAATCATGGCCATAGGTTTCCATGTGGTCGGCATCGATGTTGGTCACCACCGCCATCACCGGCAACAAATTCAAAAACGAAGCGTCAGACTCATCGGCCTCCACAACGATGTAGTCGCCGGTACCCAACTTGGCGTTGGCGCCGGCGCTGTTCAAACGGCCACCGATCACAAATGTCGGGTCCAGACCGGCTTCCGCCAAGACACTGGCGACCAAGCTGGTGGTGGTGGTTTTGCCATGGGTGCCGGCAATCGCAATGCCTTGCTTCATGCGCATCAATTCGGCCAACATCACCGCACGGGGCACGATGGGAATGTGCCGCGCGCGGGCCGCCAACACTTCAGGGTTGTCAGAGGTTACGGCCGTCGAGGTCACCACGGCATCAGCGCCTTGCACATGGTCGGCACCATGGCCGACTGCGGTCTGAATCCCCAAAGCGGCCAAACGGCGCAAGGTGGCACTGTCGTTCAGGTCAGAGCCTGAAATGGTGTAGCCCAAATTCAAAAGAACTTCGGCAATGCCGCTCATGCCCGAGCCGCCAATGCCAATAAAGTGAATGTGTCGGATCGCGTGTTTCATCTTGCCAGCGCCTCGCATGCGGCAACCACGTCTTGCGTGGCGTTATTTTTTTTCTGTGCCCAAGCCGCTTCGGCTTTAGACAGGAGTTCAGTTCGGTTCAGCGCCCGCCATTGCGCAGCCAAGGATGCGGCCGTCAATTCGGCCTGTGGCACCAACCATCCGCCCCCCTGTTGCACCAAGAACTGCGCATTGCGGGTTTGGTGGTCATCCACCGCAAAGGGGAAGGGCACAAACAGCGCCGCAGCGCCCACGGCGGCAATTTCGGTAACCGTGCTGGCACCGGCGCGGCAAACAATCAAATCAGCTTGTGCAAAGGCCGTGGCGGTGTCCTCAATGAAAGGCGTCAATTCGGCCTGCACACCTGCGGCCAGGTAATTGGCCCGCAGCGCTTCAATTTGTTTGGCGCCACTTTGATGCATCACTAGGGGACGCTCAGCTTCGGGCATCAGTGCCAAGGCTTGGGGCACGACATCGTTCAAGGCCTTGGCACCCAGACTGCCGCCGACCACCAACACCTTCAAGGGGCCGGTGCGTCCGGCAAATCGATCTGCCGGCGCGGCTTGCTGCGTGAAAGCTGAGCGCAGCGGATTGCCCACCCATTGCGCAGCTGGAAACACACCCGGAAACGCAGTGAACACCCGCTTGGCCAATTTGGCCAGCCAACGGTTGGCCATGCCAGCCACTGAATTTTGCTCATGCAAGACCAAAGACGAACCGGTCAACACTGCCATCAAACCGCCAGGCACCGTCACATAGCCCCCCAAGCCCAGCACCACATCAGGCTGCACACGGCGCATCACTTCGCCGCTTTGCGCCAAGGCTTTGAGCAAGCGATAGGGCAGCAGGGCCCAAGTTTTCATACCCTTGCCGCGCACACCGCCAAACTCGATGGTCTCCAGCGCAAACCCGCGCGCAGGCACCAACTCGCTCTCCATGCTGGCGGGGGTTCCCAACCAATGCACACGCCAGCCTTTGTCGCGCAGCGCTTCGGCCACGGCCAATCCCGGGAAAATATGTCCCCCAGTGCCGCCGGCCATGATCAATGCGCAATAGCTCATGCTCGGCCTCCGCGCATCATTTGTTTGTTTTCGGCGTCGATGCGCAAGACGATGGCAATCGACACCATGTTCAGCAAAATGGCCGAGCCACCGTAGCTCATCAAAGGCAAGGTCAAGCCTTTGGTGGGCAAGGCCCCCAGGTTCACACCCATGTTGATGAACGACTGAAAACCGACCCAAATACCCACCCCTTGTGCCACCAGCCCGGCAAACACCCGGTCCAGGGCAATCGCTTGACGGCCAATCACCATGATGCGCCGGCTCAACCACATGAACAAAGAGATCACGCTCAAGACACCGACCAGACCAAATTCTTCACCAATCACCGCCAGCAAAAAGTCGGTGTGGGCTTCGGGCAGCCAATGGAGCTTTTCGACACTGCCTCCCAGTCCC
>CAIWWN010000131.1 GCA_903916355.1 uncultured Burkholderiales bacterium
GTTCACAAAGTACTCCAACACCTTGGCGCGTTTGATCTGCACGTTGGCGATTTCGCCCGTGCCCATATCCACCGTGTGCAGCTGAAACACGTGTTTGGCGATGTCCAGCCCCATGACTTGCAAGCCATTCATGGTGCCGATGATTTGTCCTGCGTTCATTCCTGTATTACGATTCATAGCGGATCCTCTATGGTGTTAGTGAAAACTGCTGTTTATCACGCCATGGGCACTTTGATGCCGTATCCATCAGAGGATCCACCCCGATTACTCGAAGTCTCTCGTCCTGACTGGCGGCGGCTCATGCCATCAGCATTCAGCAGTCTTGTTTCCGTGCCCGTAGGCAGGGAGGCATCCATAGCATCTCCTGTTGTGGGGATGCAAGCGCTATTCTGGCGTATTTGTCAGTTCGCTTCGGGTATGTGGTTATGTGTGCAGGTGATAATGCAGGGGTGGAGCTCGCCAGACCGCCGCTGGTGCAAGGACAGAAATGTCGCACTGGAGGAACGTCCGGACTGCACAGGACAGCGTAGGAGGTAACTCCTCTCCACCGAAAGGCCGCAAGGCCCCAAGGTGAGGATCAGAGCAACAGAGACGAGCCGATTCAGTTCGGGTGAAACGGGCAATCTCTACGCGCAGCAATACCAAGTAGGCCAGCGTTGAGGCGGTTCGCTGAGTTGGCGGGTAGGTAGCATCGAGCCGGGTGGGTGACCCCCGGCCCAGAGTAATGGCGGTCACACCGGGGGCAACTCCGGTGCACAGAATCCGGCTTATCGGCGAGCTTCACACTTATTCAAAGCCTGCAGTCCATGACTGCAGCCGAAGATGATTGCAGCAGACATGGCAAAGGGCCCCTCGGGGCCCTTTGCGGTGGGTGCGTGCAAGTGGCGCGCCCGGGTGCAGAGCTGCGAACTTAACCCCGTGTCGGCACCAGGCTGGCGGCCAAGGCAAACACCGAGTTGGGCGCGTTCACACGCATTGGCGCGGCTTTGGGCTTGGCAAACACACCGCGCTTGATCATGGGCGCAGAGGGTTCGACGGACACGCCTTTGGCGCGCTGCTCCGACACCAGTTGGCGCAGGGTGATCGATTGCAAATGGGCCAGCATTTTGTCATTCAGGCTGGACCACAGATCGCTGCTCATCCAGTTATCGCCTTCACCACCGACGGCGCCATCGCTGTCGGCGCTGGCATCCACGGCGCTGACGATGTCGGCCATGGTGATTTTGTCGGCGTTACGGGCCAGTGAGTAGCCGCCACCTGGGCCGCGGGTGCTCTCCACCAGCGCTTGCTGGCGCAACTTACTGAACAATTGCTCCAGATAGGACAAAGAAATGTGATGACGCTCGCTGATTGCGGCCAAGGACACAGGGCCCCGGTCTTCACGCAGGGCCACATCGATCATGGCGGTCACAGCAAAGCGACTTTTGGTGCTTAAACGCATGGATTTTCCTTTCAGCGCGACGGTGCGCAACAGGGACAGGCTGCAAACCTGCGGTGTCAGACTTCTTTGGGTATCTCAGAAAGCTTGGCACCTGGTGAAGCTATTTTCTCAAACTTCTCAAGCTAAATTGGGGTGCCCTTAGGTAAATCAAGGGTAAATCTTGAGAATTTGTGAGCTTTTTCAGACGGTTAGCCTGATTCTTGATGCGGGTCAGAAGCGCTCGTAAGGTAAAAGTGCCCGCCATTGGCCCGGTTGCAAGGGCGCCAAGTTCATGCGCCCCAGGCGCAGGCGCTTGAGGCTGAGCAACTCCAGCCCGTTGCCGGCGAACAAACGCCCCAGCTCGCCAGGCACATAGCCTTTGAGCGCCAGGCGCAGCACAGTCACTTGCTCGGTTTGGTGGTTGATGCTGGTGCGCAGCCCTTGCGGGTTCAAACGGACCAGCACCTCGGGGCTGACCTGGCCTTGGACTTCGGCCGACATTTCGTTTTCCAACGGCGATTGGCGGTCTTCCAAGTGCCGCAAAATGCGCGGGTCTTCGCTCAGCACGACCAAGCCGGTGGCGGCGTCTTCGATGGGCGTGACGCTGAGCAGTTGCTTGCATTGGCGTGCGCTCACTTGCAACTCGGAGCGATCGGCTTCGGCGCGCTGAGCGGGGTCCAAAACGTCCCAAATGCTGGCCTGGCCGCGGGCTTTGCCATCGGGCCAGCAGGTTACGCCGTCTGTTTTGTGCAACAACAGCGTCAGCAAGGGGATGCTGCCGTGCTGCGCCTGGGGGTGAACTTCGATTTTTTCGTCGCTCACCCGACGCGCGGGCTCGTCCACCACCACGCCGTTGACCTGCACCCAGCCGCCCACAATCACTTGTTCGGCGGCGCTGCGTGAGCACTTCAAAAGGGCTGCCACGCGTTTGGCCAGGCGGATGCCTTGCGTTGATTCCAATGTCATGCGCTCAGTCATTACCGGGGTTACCGGGTGCCAAAGAGAGGATGCGGTCCACATGGGCTTGCAAAGAGCGCGCGGCCACCGGCCACAGGCGCGGCGGTACATCGGCATAAGCGTGTTCAACCCAGGCTTGGACGGTGCCGCCTGGCAGGGCTTGCATGGCCGCCATGATCTTGGCCTCGCGCTTCAAGCGGTGTGCCTTGAGTTGGGTGATGGCGCTCTGCGCAAAGCCCAGCACGTAGCCGTGGGCGGGCAAGATGAACGCGATCTGGAACTCGTCGCATGCGGCGGCGAGCAGGTCCAGCGAGTTCAAATAGTCGTTCATGTTGCCGTCTGGCGGGTCGATGACGGTGGTGCTGCCGTTGAGCACATGGTCACCCGAGAACAGCAAGCCGTCTTCTTCCAGCACCAGGCACAGGTGGTTGGCCGCATGGCCCGGCGTGTGCAGCACGCGCAGCGTGTGGGTCACTGCGCCTTCAGGCCCTTGGCCGTGCAGCACCAATTGTTCTTGGTGCGCCAGTTCGCGGTCGGGCGCGAAAAAGCTGTTGGCTCGCGCCGTGGCATGCGAATGCAATCCCAGAATCGGTGGTGTGTGGCTGCACAGCGCTTGCAGCGGTTTGGCGCCGGGCGAGTGGTCGGCATGCGAGTGGGTGCACACGATCATGCGGATCTGTCCGCCCGTGGCGCGCCACAGGGCTTGCAGGTGATCCGGGTCGGCAGGGCCGGGGTCGACCACGAGGTAGCCTGTGACCGGGTCGCCCACGATGTAGCTGTTGGTGCCCGGGCCGGTCATCACGCCTGGGTTGGGGGCGGTCAGGCGCATCAGGTTTTTCAGCAAGGGCACGGGCCGTTCGGTTTGCCAGTCCAGGGCGTGCACGATTTGGCCGTCGGGGCTGACCAAGGCCAGCTCGCCAAACGGCGCTTCGTGCTCCATATAACGTTCTTCTTTGCCGGCCAAAAAACCACCGCGCGGACAACTGGTCCACAGCGGCTCGTCGGTCACCGCACAGGCGCTGAGCACCGCGTCGACTGTGGCAAAGGCTTGCAGTCGCTCCAGGGTGCGAATGGTCGGAAAAATGATGAAGAAACTACCCGCCGCATGCTGGGCCAAGGCCTGGGCCGGGCTGATCCAGACCGGCTCGAACTGCTCGGCCTCGTCGGCCACCGGGGTTTGACCTTCGGGCATGCGGGCCACCAAAAAGGGCACGTCGAAGCGGCGTGGCAAGTCGCGGTCGGTGATCCAGTGTGCCAAGACGAAAACCTGGTCACCCATCAAAGTCAGGCCCCGGGCGGCGCATTGGGTGGCAAAAGAGGCCTTGCGGTCGAGCGCCGCAATGTCCTGGGTATCGGCCACGCGGCCATCGGCATGGCAGGCCAGTAGCACGCCCAGTTCTTCAAAACTTTCGCGTATCGCGGCAATGGCTTGGGTCAGGTGCAAATCACTTTGGCTGGCGCGCCGCAAGGACTGCGGGTGCGCCAAGGCGTCGGCCGCATCCACGCCGCCGCCAGGGAATACATAGGCGCCAGGGGCAAAGCTGGCGGTCATGGAGCGGCGGGTCATCAGCACCTGCACGCCTTCGGCGCTGTCGCGCAGCAGCAGCACCGTGGCAGCAGGTCGAAGGGCCACGCTCTCGCGTTGGGGGTGAAGGAGTTGATGAGTTCGGGTCATGCGCCATTATCGTTGGCGCAGCGCCGGTGTGTTGTGCAGGGGGTCTTCCCAGGCGGCTGTGCCCGGGAGTGCGGTAACGGGCGATAATTCGGCCATGCACATTCGCTTTACCAAAATGCAAGGCGCGGGCAACGATTTTGTGGTGCTCGACGAAACTGCAGGCCGCTTGAACCTGAGTACGGCCCAATACCGTTTTCTGGCCGATCGCCATTTCGGCGTGGGCGCGGATCAAATCCTGATCGTGCGGCCTTCGCCCGCGCCAGGTTTGGATTTTGAATATGTGATTCACAACGCCGACGGCGGCGAGGTTGAGCACTGCGGTAACGGCGCCCGCTGCTTTGTGCGCTATGTGCGCGACAAAGGCCTGACCGACAAAACCACTGTCAAAGTCAAAGTACAGCGCGGCGAGATTGAGCTGCGCATGAACCCCGATGGTCGTGTGACCGTGAACATGGGCGTGCCCGTTTTGGCACCGCAGCAGATTCCTTTCAACCCTGCCGGCTTGCTTGAACAATCGCAGAACGGCTGCCCCACCTGGACCCTGCCTTTGAGCGACGGCAGCCAGGTGCAGATCGCGGCCGTGTCCATGGGCAACCCGCATGCGGTGGTGGTTGTGCCCGACGCCGCTGGTGCTCAGGTCGCAACACAAGGCCCGCTGATAGAGTGTCACCCGGCGTTCCCGAACCGGGTGAACGCGGGCTTCATGCAGGTGCTGAGCCGCTTGGCCATTCAACTGCGTGTGTACGAGCGCGGCGCGGGCGAAACCCTGGCCTGCGGCACCGGCGCCTGTGCGGCGGTGGTGACGGGCATTCGCTTGGGCCTGCTCGACACCTTAGTGGACGTGCACACCCAGGGCGGCGTGTTGACCATTGAATGGGCCGGCCAGACCGACAGCCCCGTGCTGATGACCGGCCCGGCCACGCCGGTGTTTGACGGCGAAATTGATTTACCCGAACTTTGATTCACCTGTACTTTGAACGGACCCCTTGTCATGACCACGACCGAGCCTACCGGCATGAGCCCGATGAACCCCATCACCGAAGACGACATTGCCGATTTTTTGGCCAATACGCCCGATTTCTTTGAGCGCCACGCCCAGTTGCTGGCCGCCGTGCAATTGAACAGCCCGCACAGCCACCGCACTGTGAGTCTGCAAGAACGCCAGGCTGAAATGCTGCGCGACAAGATCAAAGGCTTGGAAACGCGGATCATGGAGATGATCCGCAACGGTACCGAAAACATGATCCTGATCGACAAGCTGCACCACTGGGCTTGCGAGCTGTTTGAAACCCCGCTGGACGAGCGCCCGTTTGTCGCCACCGACAAAATTGCCGCGCAATTTGCCGTGCCCCAAGTGGCTTTGAAGCTCTGGAGCCTGGACGCGCGTTACGCCGCTCAGCCCTACACCCAAG
This sequence comes from uncultured Burkholderiales bacterium, assembly GCA_903916355.1. Lineage (GTDB taxonomy): Bacteria > Pseudomonadota > Gammaproteobacteria > Burkholderiales > Burkholderiaceae_C > Limnohabitans_A. Next base: position 5,465 of record CAIWWN010000131.1, read on the forward strand.
ACATCAGCGACGATGTGAAAGCCTATGCCAATGGCTTGACTGCCCCTTATGTGGGCGCCAACACCGGCGTGGCGGCGGTGCAGTGGCTGGCGCACCCGGCGCAGGCCGCTTCGGTGGCGGTGGTGGCCTTACGGCGCGCCAAGGGTGAACCGGCCTTTGGTTTGTTGGTCTTGGCTTCGCCCGACTCGCAGCGCTTTCACAGCCACATTGGCACCGACTTTTTGTCGCGCATGGCCGAGTTGTCCAGCGCCGCGTTGCTGCGCCTGCAGCCGCTGTCGATCTGATCGCCATGGACACGCTGATGCCGCCAGACCCTTTGGTCACGCGGTATTTGGCGCATGTCCGTTTTGAAAAACGGCTGGCCGAGCGCACGGCCACGCTCTACACCCTCGACCTTCTGAAGCTGGCCGAGATGACGCAGGCGGCGTCGGTCGGCTTGTTGCAGGTGCAAAACACCCACATTCGCCGTTTCGTGGCGCAGATGCACAGCGCGGGCCGCTCGGGCCGTGGCATTGCCCTGATCTTGTCGGGCTGGCGCGGGTTTTACACCTGGTTGGGGCGTGAAGGTCTGGTCCCCAGCAACCCGGTGCAGGGCGTGCGTGCGCCTCGCGTGGCCAAGCCCTTGCCCAAAGCGCTGGGCGTGGACGAGGCCATGCAGTTCGCTGACCACAGCGAGGCCGGCGACGATCCTTGGCTGGAGGCCCGCGATGCGGCCATGGTGGAGTTGCTGTACGGCTGCGGCCTGCGTGTGGGCGAGCTCACCGGGCTGGACGTGGTGGCCAGCGACGCGGCGGCCAAGCAGGGCCGGGGCTGGATCGATTTGCAAGCCGCGGAGGTGATGGTGCAGGGCAAGGGCGGCAAGCGCCGCTCACTCCCCTTAGGCGCTTCGGCGCTGGCGGCGCTGACGCATTGGCTGTCGGTGCGCTCCCAGGTACCTGGCGCGCTGTCGCAAGCGGCGCCGGGGGTGTCGGCCCAGGCCCTGGCTTTGTTTCCGGGGCGTCGCGGCACCCGTTTGACGGCGCAGTCCGTCTGGCAGCGGCTGCAGCGGCGCAGCCAATTGGCGGGGCTGGCCACGCCGGTGCATCCTCACATGCTGCGCCATTCCTTTGCCAGCCATGTGCTGCAGTCCAGCGGGGACTTGCGTGCGGTGCAAGAGCTGCTGGGACATGCCAACATCACCACCACCCAGGTCTATACCCGGCTGGATTTTCAGCATTTGGCCAAGGCCTATGACGCGGCCCACCCGCGCGCTCAACGCAAAGGCGCGGGCAGCGGTTCGGGTTCGGGTTCGGGTTCCGGTCCAGACCCGTCGTGATTCTGTGACGCGGTCAGGGCCCTTTGCATTCGGGCCGACAATACAGGCCATGAAAAGCATCCGTCTCAAAGAAGGCAAAGAACGATCTTTGCAGCGCCGTCACCCCTGGGTGTTCGATTCCGCCATCGCCAAGGGCGCGGCCGATCCGGGCGAAACGGTGCGGGTGGAGTCGCACAGCGGGCAGTTCTTGGCTTGGGCGGCTTACAGTCCGGCCTCGCGCATCAAGGCGCGGGTCTGGAGTTTTGACGAGGCGCAGTTCATTGACGCCGCCTTCATCGGGCAGTTGATCGACAAAGCCATTGCCGCCCGCGCCCTGTTTGACATCCAAAGCGATGGCCTGCGCTTGGTGCATGGCGAGTCCGACGGCTTGCCAGGCTTGATCGTCGACCGCTATGGCGACACCTTGGTGGCGCAGTTCACCTCTTGCGGCACGGAACACTTCAAGTCAGAGATTGCCGACGCCTTGCTGAGCGCCACCGGCCTCACGCGTCTGTACGAACGCTCGGACGCGAATGTGCGCTCGCTCGAAGGCTTGCCTGAAGTCACCGGTTGGCTGCGCGGCGAGGGGCCGGTGGAGTTGCAGATTCGTGAGCACGACTGGCAACTGACGCTGAACATCGCCGATGGCCATAAAACCGGTTTTTACCTGGACCAGCGCGACAGCCGCCAGCGCTTTGCCGTGCACGCCCGGCACCGCCAGTACCAGAAGGTGCTCAATTGTTTTTGCTACACCGGCGGCTTCACGGTGGCGGCTTTGGCCGGGGGCGCGGCGCATGTCACATCGATCGATTCATCGGGACCGGCGCTGCAGCGTGCCAAGGCCAACGTGGCGCTGAACGGTTATGACGCGGCGCGCACCACCTTCATGGACGCCGATGTGAATGCCTCGCTGCGCGCCTTCATTGAGCAAGGCGAGACGTTTGACGCCATCGTGCTCGATCCGCCCAAGTTTGCGCCCACCGCCGCGCACGCGGACCGCGCGGCACGGGCCTATAAAGACATCAACCGCCTGGCTTTTAAATTGTTGGTGCCCGGTGGCGAGTTGTTCACCTACTCGTGCTCGGGCGGCATCAGCGCCGATCTGTTCCACAAAATTGTCGCCTCGGCCGGCATGGATGCGGGCGTGGATGGCTTCATCAGCGAGCGTTTACAGGGCGCGCCCGACCATCCGATGACGGTGTTGTTCCCGGAAGGGGAATACCTCAAAGGCCTGGTGGTGGTGAAGAAGCCTTGAAATCACCGATACACTGCCCACCTGCTTTGCACTGACATAAAGAAATTCAATATGGCGCTTATTCCTGTCACCATCCTCACGGGCTTCCTCGGCTCCGGCAAAACCACCTTGCTCAAGCGCATCTTGACCGAGGCGCACGGCCAAAAAATCGCCGTCATCGAAAACGAGTTCGGCGAGGAAAACATCGACAACGACATCTTGGTGTCGGAGACGAATGAGCAAATCATCCAGATGAGCAACGGCTGCATTTGTTGCACCATCCGTGAAGATTTGCGCGTCACACTGCAGCTGCTGGGCGCCAAGCGCCGCAAAGGCCTGCTCGATTTTGAGCGGGTGGTGATTGAAACCACCGGCTTGGCCGACCCCGGCCCGGTGGCACAAACCTTTTTCATGGACGATGAAATCGCCGAGACCTTTTTACTCGACTCGATCTTGACCTTGGTGGACGCCAAGCACGCGCAAGCCCAGCTCAACGACCGCCAAGAAGCGCGGCGCCAAGTGGGTTTTGCGGATCAGATTTTCATCAGCAAGTCCGATTTGGTGTCCGCCTCCGAGCTGGATGATTTGCAGCACCGGCTCAAGCACATGAACCCGCGGGCGCCGCAAAAAGCGGTGCATTTTGGCGAGGTGACCCTGGCCGAGGTGTTTGATTTGCGCGGTTTCAACTTGAATGCCAAGCTCGACATCGACCCGGACTTTCTGAAAGACGATGCGCATGACCACGCGCACCACGATCATGGGCACGATCATGATCACGCCCATGGCGAAGCCTGTGACCACCCTTCGCACCAAGCCCAGGCGGGTCATCACCACCGTCACGATGACGATGTGAAGAGCTTTGTTTTTCGTTCCGACAAAGCGTTTGATCCGGCCAAGTTGGAAGACTTTTTGGGCGCCATCGTGAACATTTATGGCCCGCGCATGCTGCGCTACAAAGGTGTGCTGAATATGAAGGGCACTGAGCGCAAGGTGATTTTTCAGGGCGTGCACCAGCTGATGGGCAGTGACCTGGGACCTTTGTGGGCCGAAGGTGAGCATAAAATGAGTAAAATGGTATTCATAGGAATCGATTTGCCCCAGGATATTTTGTTGCAGGGTCTGGACCAATGCTTGGTTTGAGCCGGTGCGCTGCGGGCTCTTTCGCAAACTTTTTAGCTCAATCCTGAATTTAATCCAGACCATTCCAGCTTTTGACTTGTCCTGTCGCTACAATCGCCGCCCTGACAGGGTCCCTTATTGGGTCCCCCCGCCCCAGAAGGTCCAACCCATGGGTTTTGATGCAAATGAACGCTTTGCGTTCTATGCGATGGGCTGGCGCACGCTGTGCGCGTAAGCTGCACGGCTAGGAGACAAGACGTGAAGACATCCAGCAAGTCATCGGTCAAAGTGGCTGCCAAAAAGCCCGCACCGAAAGTGGCCGTCAAGGCCAAACCCGCCGCCAAAGCAGCATCGACTGCGGTGAAAGCCAAGCCTGCGGCCAAAGTGGTGAAGGTGCCCGCCAAACCGGTGAAAGCCGCCAAGCCCGCAGTCAAGAAGCCAGTTCCATCCAAAGCGGTGGTCAAAGCCCCGGTCAAAACCGTGGCCAAGCCCAAATCCAAGGCCGTGGCCGTGGCCGTGAAAGCGGTTGCCAAAGTGGCCGCCAAGCCCACCCCATCCCCCGCCAAATCGGCGGCAAAAGTGCCCACACCGGCGGCTGTCAAAGCCCCCAAAGCTGTGGCGATCCCTAAGAAGGCATTGGTCAAAACTGCAGCCCCTGTTGCGGTCAAAGCCCTTGCCAAATCTCTCCCAAAGGAAGTTTTGAATTCTGCTAAAGCTCTTGCAAAAGCCCCCATTGCACCCCCGTCTGACAAAGTGAAATCAACTGCCAAGGCCGCAAGCCCCAAAGCAGCCGCTGCCGTGGTGGTCCCTGTGGCTGTGATCGCGCCTGCGGCCCCAGGCGACGTGCCTGCGCGCGCGACGCGTCCTTCAGCCCGTTTGGCTCAAATTACGGTGCCTTCCATGGCCCAGTCCGTGGCCTCTACGGCGGCCAAGGCCAGTTACCTTCACAACACGCCCACCCAAGTGATGATTCCTGTATTTACCGCTCCCGCTAAAAAAGACGCCAAGTTGGCCAACAACTGGAAGACCAAAAAGGTCGATCAACTCGTCGACGCCGAAATTTTGGCCATGTCCGATGACGATTACATGAACGCCATGCAATTGGCCTTCTTCCGCCGCAAACTGGTCTTGCTCAAAGACGACATGTTGGCGAATGCGGGTCAGACGACGGAAAACTTGCGTGAGGACACCGTGGTGGTGCCTGATCCAGCCGATCGCGCGACCATCGAAGAGGAACATGCATTGGAATTGCGCACGCGCGATCGGGAACGCAAGTTGTTGAAAAAGATCGAGCAATCCATCACCCGTATCGACTCGGGCGAGTACGGCTACTGTGATGAAACAGGCGAGCCGATCGGTGTGGGCCGCTTGCTGGCCCGTCCTACGGCGACCTTGTCTTTGGAAGCGCAGCAGCGCCGCGAACTGAAACAAAAAATGTTCGGTGACTGACCACGGTCTGCGCAACAGGTTCAAAACTGTGCACCGTTCCCCAAAGGCTCCCTGGCGGAGCCTTTTTTTGGGCGAAACCCCTACATGGATTCAATGTTGTAATTTTTATTGATTTTGTTTGTTTCTAAAATCCTTCAGAGCTTACTTTCAAACAGTTCTCTAAGTGCCTCATTTTGAACGATTTTTTCATTCAAACTATGTTTGAAACCGCTTCTAACCCCTTGATTTCATTGAAAAAATTTTGACTGCCCCCTTGTGAGACGGCAAATTCCTGATACAGTGCAAAAAAGTGCAATTAAGTGGGGAAAAGTGCCCGCAGTTGCAATTCGAGCCCAATCAAAGGAATTTCTGCGTGTTTCAAGGTGCGTCATCGTTAAGTCTGGATGCCAAGGGGCGGTTGTCGGTGCCGACCCGTCATCGTGACGTCCTGAGCGCAACCGCTGGCGGACAGCTGACGATCACCAAGCACCCGCACGGCTGCCTGATGGTGTTTCCTCGCCCCGAATGGGAAAAATTCCGTGAGCGCATTGCCCAACTGCCCATGTCGGCGCAGTGGTGGAAGCGTATTTTCTTGGGCAACGCCATGGACGTGGAGATGGACAGCACGGGTCGCATGTTGATCTCCCCCGAGTTGCGCCAAGCGGCGGGCATCAGCAAAGACACCATGCTGCTCGGCATGGGTCATCACTTTGAGTTGTGGGACAAAGCGACGTACGACGCGCAAGAGGCGCAAGCCATGCAGGGCGCTATGCCCGAAGTTTTCAAAGATTTTTCCTTTTAAGTGCCCTGCCAATGAGCACTTTGAATCACACCACCGTATTGCTGAACGAAGCTGTTGAGGCCGTGGTGGGGGGCGTGTGGGGCGCTGACGGTACCTATGTGGATGCCACCTTCGGTCGCGGCGGGCATTCTTGCTTGCTCTTGTCCAAGCTGTCCCCCCAAGGTCGCCTGATTGCTTTTGACAAGGACTTGGAGGCCGTTGCGGCAGCCCAAAGCATTGTGGATGTGCGATTTTCGATTCGTCACGAAGGGTTTGCCAACCTGGGGGCCCTGCCGGCCAGCAGCGTGGCTGGGGTGCTGATGGACCTGGGTGTGAGTTCCCCCCAAATTGACAGCCCCGAGAGGGGTTTTTCTTTTCGTTTTGATGGCCCTTTGGACATGCGCATGGACACATCGCGCGGTCAAAGTGTGGCCGAGTGGCTTGCCGATGCGGGCGTGGATCAGATTGCGGAGGTGATACGTGACTATGGCGAAGAACGGTTTGCTGTTCCGATTGCAAAGGCGATTGTGGCTCGCCGACAAGAACGGGGCCCAATTTCAACCACCACCGATTTGGCCGGGCTCGTGGCTGGCACGGTCAAAACCCGCGAGCAGGGCCAGAACCCTGCAACGCGGACATTTCAGGCTTTTCGGATTTTCATCAA